>NZ_JBFAQA010000008.1:0-349083 GCF_040677005.1 Nonomuraea sp. NPDC049421 | reverse complement strand
GGCGCGGAGGGGCGGGCGCGGAGGGGCGGGCGCGGAGGGGCGGGCGCGGAGGGGCGGGCGCGGAGGGGCGGGCGCGGAGGGGCGGGTGGCGGTGGGTCAGATCCAGCCGCGGCGCGTCGCCTCCATGGCCACCTGGAAGCGGGTCTGGGCGCCGAGGCGGCGCATCAGCTTGGTGATGTGCCGCTGGACCGTGCGCTCGCTCCAGCCCAGCGCCCGCGCGGCCGAGCGGTCCGTGGCGCCGGCGGCGAGCAGGGTGAGCAGCCGTTCCTCGTCCGGCGACAGCTCCTGCTCGGAGGCGAGCTCGCCGTTGAGCCGCACGGGGACGCTGCGCTCCCACAGCGCCTCGAACAGCGCGATCAGCGCGTCGAGCAGGGGCGACGGGTGGATCAGGTACGACGCGGAGAGCACGTCGTCCCCGGCCCGCATCAGCGGGATGATGGCGAGCCGGTCGTCGGAGATGCCGAGCTTCATCGGCAGGCCGGGATGGATCCTGGCCTGCTCGCCGTGCTGCACGCCGACCGTGACGTCCTCCAGCCAGCCGGGCATCTCCAGCACGCTGCTCTCGTAGATGACGCGGTAGCGCAGGCCGCGCCGCAGCAGGTCCAGCTCGACGGGGTTGGGCTCGCGGTGCTGGGCGGGGGCCGCGTACGGCGGGCGGTCGAAGCCGCGCATCTGGGCCCGCGTGTCCTGCTGCATCTGCACCCATCGGTGGTTGACCTCGTCCCGCCCTGAGACGACCTCGATCAGCTCGCCGGGGTGGGCGAAGCGGGTGCCGGCGCGGTAGACGTCCATGAGGGCGCGGATGTGGGCGCGTACGCCGTCCAGTTCCCGTTCCCGCTCGCGCAGGATGGCCTCGAGGCTGCTGTCCGGCGAGACGGCGACGTAGCGGGTGGGCCGGCCGGTGGAGCGGGTGGCGAGGCCGAGGTCGAGCAGCGACTGCAGGATGCGGCGGGCGGCGGTGGCCGGCAGGTGGCAGTCGGCGACGATCTCGGTGACCGTGGCCTGCGTGCGGCGGACGAGCGCGTCGTACACCTCTTCGTCCTGAGGGCTGAGCCCGATCGCCTCCAGCACCCCGCTCCTCCTGTCTGAATCACGACACATGACGGAAACTCGTCACTAACCAAGCTTGTCAGGAAAAGGCGGAAGATGTCAGCGTTCTTGAGCACCATCGGCCCCAGTGGCCACAGGAAAGAAGGAGCATCATGCCGCTGTCCCCTCGCCGCTCGCCCGGTCGTCGTCTGCTCGCCGCCGTCTTACCAGCGGTTCTGCTGACGACCGCGACGTACGGGACGCTCGTCCCCGCGAGCCCGGCCGAGGCGCAGACCGCCCCGTCCGGTGCCCCCGCCCCGGACCAGAAGCCGGACCAGAAGATCGACCCCGAGCTGACCGAGCGGATGCGGACCGCCGGTGACCGCATCGAGGCGCTCGTCGTGCTGCGCACCCTGCGGCAGCCGCCCGCGACCGACACCCCCGTGCAGGCCCGCGCCGCGCTGAAGGCGAGCGCGGAGCCGGTGCAGGACCCGGTGGCCGCGTTCGTGCGCTCGCGCGGCGACCAGGTGGTCAACACGTTCTGGCTGAAGAACATGATCCTGGTACGCGTCACGCCCGCCACCCTGGCCGCCCTGGCCGAGCTGGAGCTGGTCGACCGGATCATCCCGAACTTCACCCTCACCGCCCCCGAGCCCGACCGCGCGCCCGCCTCGAAGACCAGCCCCCAGAGGGCGGCCGAGCCCGCCACGTGGGGCCTCACCAAGATCGGCGCCGACCGCGTCCAGCAGGAGCGCGGGCTGACCGGCAAGGGCGTCCGGGTGGCCGTGCTCGACACCGGCGTCGACATCACCCACCCCGACCTGCAGGGCAAGCTGGCCGGGACCGGCAAGGAGCACGCGGGCGGCTGGATCGAGTTCGGCCCGGACGGCAAGCCCGTGCCGAGCGAGCCGCACGACAGCTCCTTCCACGGCACCCACGTGGCAGGGACGATCGCGGGCGGCGACGCGTCCGGCACGAAGATCGGCGTCGCGCCGGGGGCCGAGCTGATGGCCGGGCTGGTCATCCCGGGCGGCCAGGGCACGCTCGCGCAGGTGGTCGCGGGCATGCAGTGGGCGCTGGCGCCGTACGCGGCGGACGGCACCCCGGCGGGCGAGCCGGCCGACGTGGTCAGCATGTCGCTGGGCGCCGAGGGCTACGCCGACGAACTGGTCGAGCCGGCCAGGAACATCTACCGCGCGGGCGCGTTCCCGTCCTTCGCGATCGGCAACGACTGCGCGGAGGGCCAGTCCGGCAGCCCGGGCAACGTGTACGAGTCGGTGGCCGTGGGCGCGACCGACGTCAACGACGACGTGCCCGACTTCTCCTGCGGCGGCGTGGTCAGGTCGACGGACTGGTTCCACGCCCCGCCCGAGTGGCCCGACTCGTACGTGGTGCCGGACATCTCCGCGCCCGGCGTGGACGTGGTGTCGGCGATGCCGGGCGGCGGGTACGCCGCGCTGAACGGCACCTCGATGGCCACCCCGCACGTGTCGGGCACGGTCGCCCTCATGCTGGAGGCCCGTCCCGACCTGACCGTGGACGCGGCCGAGGAGATCCTGGCCGGCACGTCGGTCTCCGACGACCGCTACGGCCCGCTGCCGAACCCCCGCTACGGCCAGGGCCGCATCGACGCCTACGCGGCCGTCGCCGAGGCGGCGCTCACCAGCGGCGTACGCGGCACCGTCACCGACCGGCGCTCCCGCGAGCCGCTGGCCGGCGTGCGGGTGGGCGTCGGCGGGCGCGGCACCGAGACGGACGCGGACGGCCGCTTCGAGCTGCGGCTGCCCGCCGGGCGGCACGAGCTGACGCTGTCCAGGTTCGGCTACGAGGACACGAAGAAGACGGTCACGGTCCGCGCCGACCGGCTCTCCGACGAGCGGGTGCAGCTGGAGCGGACGAGGTGGAGCACGATCTCGGGCCGGGTGTCGTACGAACCGACCGGCACGACCGTGCCCGGCGCGACGGTCGAGGTGCTCGGCGTGCCCGACGAGCTGACCGCAGTGACCGACGCGAAGGGCCGCTACACGATCAAGGACGTGCCGGTCGGCGCGCACCGGATCGCCGCGCATGCCCCCGGCGTGTCCAGGTCGCCCGACGTGGAAGTCACCGTCGGGAAGCACCGGGCGGAGGCGGACCTCACGCTGCCCCGCCGCTCCCCCACCGAGCGGCTGTCGCTCGGCACGGACGGCCGCCAGGGCAACCACGAGGCGTGGTGGCCGGAGCTGAGCGGTGACGGGAACGTGGTGGTGTACGCCACCTTCGCCTCCAACCTCACCGACGACGCCGACACGAACGGCGAGCTGGACATCTTCGCCACCGACCGGCGTACCCGGGTGACCGAGCGGGTCTCGGTGCCGACCGGTGGCGGGCTCGGCGACTCGTTCTCGCTGTCGCCGACGGTCAGCCACGACGGCCGGTACGTCGGGTTCAGCAGCTTCTCCACCAACCTCGTCCCCGGCGA
Organism: Nonomuraea sp. NPDC049421; assembly: GCF_040677005.1. NCBI lineage: Bacteria > Bacillati > Actinomycetota > Actinomycetes > Streptosporangiales > Streptosporangiaceae > Nonomuraea > Nonomuraea sp. NPDC049421. Next base: position 345,593 of record NZ_JBFAQA010000008.1, on the reverse strand, counting down.
CGCCAACGGCCAGACGGACGCGTTCCTGCACGACCGGCAGACCGGGACGACCGAGATGATCTCGGTGTCCTCGAAGGGCGAGGCGGGCAACGACCTGTCGGGCGCGCCGAGGTTCAGCGCGGACGGCCGGTACGCGGTCTTCGACAGCATGGCCTCGAACCTCGTCCCCGGCGACACCAACGGGCGCAACGACGTGTTCCTGCGCGACCGGCAGACCGGCACCACCGAGCGGATCTCGGTGACGCGGGACGGGACCGAGGTCAACGGCAACGCCCGCGAGGCCACGATCAGCGCCGACGGCCGGTACGTGGCCTTCCAGAGTGACGCGGCCGACCTGGTGCCCGGCGACGACAACGGCGTCATCGACACCTTCGTGCTGGACCGGCAGGCCAAGACGCTCACCCGCGTGACCGGGCCCGACCCGGCGACCGAGACCGTCGGGCCGGTGATCAGCCCGGACGGCACCGCCGTGGCGTACTCCAACGGCGTCGGCCTCGGCGAGATCTACGTGCACGACCTGGCCACCGGCAAGGCCCAGCTGGTGTCGGTCACCCTGGACGGCACCGGCGCCGGCGGCCTGACCTTCGCCCCCTCGCTGTCGGCCGACGGCACCAAGGTCGCCTTCTACAGCAATGCAGGACGGCTCGCCGAGGGCGACGACAACAACCTCAGCGACGTCTTCCTGCGGGACGTGACGGCCGGCACCACCACGCGCCTGTCCGGCGCGCCCGGCGGGGCGGGTGGCGACGGCGGCGCCGCGCTGCCGTCGATCAGCGCGGACGGCCGGTACGTGGCCTTCGAGAGCACCTCGGCCAACCTGGTCGAGGGCGACACCAACAAGCGCTCCGACATCTTCGTGCACGACCTGGTGGCCGGGCCCGAGGCGCTGTTCGCGCTGAGCGACCTGTCGGTGACGCCGGAGTCGTCCAGGTCAGGGCGCGTGAAGGTGCGCGCGCTGGTGAAGAACGTGGGCGAGCAGGCCGGCTCGTACCAGGCGGTGCTCCGGGTGAACGGGGCCGAGGAGCAGCGGCGGGAGGTTTCGCTGAAGCCCGGCAAGGACGCCAGGGTCACCTTCGGCCTGCGCCGTTCCGAGGCGGGCGGCTACACCGTCACGCTCGGTCCCCTGACCGGCCACTTCACGGTCAAGCGCTGACGATCGATCGCATGAGGGGGGCCGTTCCGGAAGGGGCGGCCCCCCGTTCGCGTGCTCAGGGGACGCGATCCGGGCGGCGTGGCCACCCGGCGCTCATCACGACGGCGGCCGGGCTGCGATGATGAACTCCGTCCCGGGGAGCGTCCATGCTCCCGGCCGTACGGAAACGGCAGCGTCCCTGGGAGAGAGGCGGGTCCGATGATCGCTGTGCTCGGCGAGTGCGTCGCCGACGCCTTCACCGACTCCGCACCGTCCGCCGGCGGGACGGGCATGGGGTTGCGGGTGTTCCCCGGAGGCGGGCCGGCGAACACGGCGGTGGCGCTCGCGCGGCTCGGTACGCGGGCCAGGTTCCTGGGGCGGCTGTCGAGTGACGTCTTCGGGCAGGTGTTCCGTACCCGGCTGGCCGCCTCGGGCGTGGACCTTTCGGCGGCGATCGCGGCCGGTGAGCCGAGCACGCTGGCGGTGGCCGCGCTGGACGCGGGCGGGCGGGCCGCGTACACCTTCTACGCCCAGGGCACCGCCGACTGGCAGTGGACGCCCCACGAGCTGGGCCTGGAGCGGCTCGGAGCAGCGTCCTGCCTGCACACCGGCTCGCTCGCGCTGGTCAAGCAGCCCGGCGCGGCGGCCGTCGAGGAGTTCGCGCGGGCCGCCCATGAGCGGGTCACAGTCTCGATCGACCCCAACGTGCGCCGCAGCCTGGCCGCGCCTGAGGACTACCGGGTGGAGCGGTGGTGCGCGTACGCCGACGTGCTGCGGCTGAGCGACGACGACCTCGCGGTGCTGCTGCCTGGCATCGCGGCGGAGGCGGCCTGCGACCGGTGGCACGAGGCGGGCGCCCGGCTGATCGTGGTCACGCTCGGCGCCGAGGGCGCGCTGGTGTCGCTGGACGGCGAGCGCGCCACCGTGCCCGCGATCCGCGTCGAGGTGGCCGACACGGTGGGGGCCGGCGACGCGTTCACCGCCGGGCTGCTGCACCACCTGGAGGCGCAGGGGCTGCTCGGCGGGCGGCTGGACGCGCTCGACCTGGACACCGCCGTCGCGGCGGCCGCGTTCGGGACCCGGGTGGCGGCGCTGACCTGCACGGTCCCCGGCGCCGACCCACCCTGGTCCCACCAGCTCTGACCCGGCTCAGAAGTCGAAGTCGTCGATGTTGTCCTTGGTGAAGACGAACGGGTCGCCCAGCAGGACCGTGCCGTCCTTGCCGACGGTGTAGTCACCGAGCTTGCCCGCCTTGAACGTCTCGCCCTCCTTGCCGGTGATCAGCCCGGAGGCCAGCGCGCCGCCGGTGTAGGCGGCCAGGTAGCCGAGGTCGGACGGGTTCCACAGGGCGAACGAGGTGACGGTGCCGTCCTTGACGTACGCGCGCATCTGGTTGGGCGTGCCCAGCCCGGTCAGCTGCACCTTGCCCTTGTACTCCGAGCCGGACAGGTAGCGGGCCGCCGCCGCGACGCCGACCGTGGTCGGCGAGATGATGCCCTTGAGGTTCGGGTGCTTGGCCAGCAGGCCCTGCGTCTCCTGGAACGACTTCTGGTCGTCGTCGTCGCCGTAGACGGTGTCGACCAGCTTGAGCTTGGCGTACTCGGGCTTGGCCAGCTCGGTCTTCATCATCTCGATCCAGGCGTTCTGGTTGGTGGCGTTCGCGGTCGCCGACAGGATCGCGATCTCGCCGCCCTCCTCGCCGACCGCCTCGCCGATGAGCTTGATCTGCGAGGCGGCGATGCCCTCCGCGCTGGCCTGGTTGATGAAGACGTCCCGGCAGGACGGGTTGGTGTCGGAGTCGTACGTGACCACCTTCGCCCCGGCGGTGCGGGCCTCCTGGAGGGCGCCGCAGATGGCGTCCTTGTCGTTGGCGGACACCACGATCACGTCGGTGCCCTGCTGCGACAGCGTGTTGATGTAGCTGACCTGCGCCGACGGGCTGGCCTCGGAGGGACCCGTCTGGCTGTAGACGCCCTTGAACTCCTCGACCGCGACCTTGCCGCCCTTGTTGTCGGAGGCGTCGAAGTACGGGTTGTTCACCTGCTTCGGGAGGAAGGCGACCTTCAGTCCCTCCTTGATCGTCCCCGTGCCGGCGGAGGACGCGCCGGGAGCCGGCCGGCCGGCCGGCTCCTCCTGGCTCGCACAGCCGGTGACGGCGAGGCTGAACGCGGTGAGCACCGCCAGGGCGACGGCCCTGCCTCCTCGAGTTCTCGCTGCCATGATGGAGTTCCTTTCGCGGCCCGCGATCGCGGTCAGGGGGTGACGGATCGCCGCCGGCGCAACCGCTCGCGCACCATGCCGGCGACGTTGGGTCCCACTACGGAGACGATGAGCAGGGATCCGGTGATGATGGTCAGGGTGTTGGCCGGCACGTACGCGAGCTGCAGCGCGTTGCGCAGCGTGCCGAGCAGGACGACGGCGGCGATGACGCCGAGCAGCCCGCCGCGCCCGCCGAAGATGGACACGCCGCCGAGCAGCACCGCGGCCACCACGGCGAGTTCGAGGCCCATGCCGTTGTCGGCGCGGGCGCTGGCGAAGCGCAGCGTCCAGAAGACGCCGGCCAGCGACGACATGGCGCCGGTGGCGACGAACAGCCAGAACTTCGTGCGGGCCACGCCGATGCCGGTGAAGCGGGCGGCCTCGGCGTTGTTGCCGATGGCGTACAGGCCGCGGCCGATCGGGGTGGCGTGCAGCACGAGCGCGAAGACGATCGCCAGGGCGGCGACCACGATGATCATCCACGGGATGGTCAGCCCGGGGATGGCGGCGATCGCGCCCGTCGTCCACCCGGGCGGGTAGTCGGCCACCGCCTGGTCGCCGAGCACGACGTACGCCAGGCCCCGGTACAACGCGAGCGTGCCGATCGTCACGGCCAGCGACGGCAGTCCGAAGCCGGTCACGAACAGCCCGTTGACCGCGCCGAGCAGCGCGCCCAGCAGCAGGCAGAGCACGATCACCACGGGCAGCGAGGTGACGCCCCACAGCCAGAGCTGGCCCATGACGGTGCAGGTCAGGCCCAGGATGCTGGCCACCGACAGGTCGATCTCGCCGGTGATGATCACCAGGGTCATGGGAAGCGCGATGAGCGCGATCGGGATGACCTCCAGCGTGACGAACCGCCAGAAGCGCGGGCTGGCCACGCCTTCGACGCTGAGCGCGCCGATCGCGACGACCAGGATCAGGGCCACGACGAGCACGGCGTCCCAGGACCCGGCCACCGCCCGCACCCGCCTCATCGCGCCGCTCCCAGCCTTGGTGCCCACGCCGTCTCGTACCGCCTCAGCCACGGCCGCTCCTTTCTCGCAACGTCCTGGCCATGCGGACGGCCAGCGCGCGGTCCAGGCCGATCGCGGCCAGGATGAGCGCGCCGACGGCGGCCCGCTGCCAGAACGGGCTCACCCCGAGCACCGGCAGCGCGCTGCTGATCGTGGTGAGCAGCACCGCGCCGAGCGCGGCGCCGTAGACCGAGCCGCTGCCGCCGAAGATGGCCACGCCGCCGACCACGACGGCGGCCACCACGTTCAGCTCGAAGCCGTTGCCCGCGTTGGCGTCGAGGGTGCCGAAGCGGGCCGCGTACAGGACGCCGGCCAGGCCCGCGAGCGCGCCGGAGACGACGAACGCGGTGAACACCCGGCGGCCCACCGGGATGCCGGCCAGTCGGGCGGCGGGCGGGCTGGAGCCGATGGCGTACAGCTCCCTGCCGCTGCGGTACGTCCGCAGGTAGTAGCCGGCGGCCACCAGCACCACCACGGCGAACAGCGCCAGCACCGGCACGCCCAGCAGGGTCGCGCTGCCCATGCGCAGGAAGCCGGGCGGCATGTCGGCGGCGTTGATCTGCCGACCGGTGGCCCAGGTGTAGTCGACGCCGCGGAAGACGTACAGGGTGCCGAGCGTCACCACGAGCGCGGGGACGCGGGCGGCGGCGATGAGCGCGCCGTTCACGGCTCCGCAGACGGCGCCGAGCAGCACGCCGGCCGCCAGCGCGACCGGGATCGGCAGGCCGGGGTTCGCCACGAACAGGCTGCCCGTCGCGAACGCCGACAGCCCCAGCACCGAACCGACCGACAGGTCCACGTTGCGGGTGATGACGACGATGCTCTGCCCGACGGCGAGCACGGCCAGGATGGTCGAGCCGAGCAGCAGGTCCTTGATGCCCTGCGCGGTCAGGAAGCGCGGGTTGACCAGCACGGTCACGGCCACGAGCAGCACCAGCGCGGCGGCGATGCCCAGCTCTCTGATCACGAACACCCGGTGCACGAGCCGGGTGCCCTCGCGCGCCTTCGTGGGGGCCTCGGTGACGGCGGTCATGCGGTACCGCCCTGTCCTGTCGCCTGTCCTGTCGCCTGTCCTGTCGCGGCCAGCATCACCGACTCCTCGTCGGCCCGCGTACGGGGGATGTCGGCCACCAGCCTGCCCTCGTGCATGACGAGCACGCGGTCGGCCATGCCCAGCACCTCGGGCAGCTCACTGGAGATCATCAGCACCGCGACGCCCTGCCCGGCCAGCTCCGACAGCAGCCGGTGCACCTCGGCCTTGGTGCCGACGTCGATGCCGCGGGTGGGCTCGTCCACGATGAGCACGCGGGGCTCGGTGGACAGCCACTTGGCCAGCACCACCTTCTGCTGGTTGCCGCCCGACAGGGTGGAGACGGGGTCGGTGAGGCGGGCGGTCTTGACCTGGAGGCGCTCGCTCCAGGTGCGGGCCGCGGCCCGCTCGGCGCCGCCGAACAGCAGCCCGAGCCTGCTCAGCGACCAGCGCCTGGTGAGGGTGGCGTTGCGTTCCACCGACAGCTCCATGACCAGGCCCTGCTGGCGGCGGTCCTCGGGGACGAGGGCCAGTCCCGCGGCGATGGCGGCGGCGGTGTCGCCGGGCGGCAGCGTCCTGCCCTCGACGGTCACCTCGCCCGCGTCGGGCCTGTCCACGCCGAACACGGCCCGCGCGACCTCGCTGCGCCCGGCTCCGACGAGCCCGGCCAGCGCCACGATCTCGCCGCCGCGCACGGTGAACGAGACGTCCTCGAAAACGCCGTGCCTGGTCAGGCCGCGTACCTCCAGGCGGGGGGCGCCGACGTCCGCCTCGGTCTTCGGATAGAGCGAGGACACCTCGCGGCCGACCATCCTGCGGACCAGCTCCTCGACGGTGAGGCCGGCGGCCGGGTCGGTGGAGACCCAGCGGCCGTCGCGCATCACCGTGATCCGCCCGCAGAGGGTGAAGATCTCGTCGAAGCGGTGGGAGATGAACAGCACGGCCGCGCCCGCCTCGCGCAGCGAGCCGACGACCGAGAACAGCCGCTCGACCTCGACGCCGGACAGGGCGGCGGTGGGCTCGTCCATGATGAGGACGCGGGCGTCGAACGCGAGCGCCTTGGCGATCTCGACGAGCTGCTGGTCGGCGATGGACAGGCCGCGGGCGGGCCGGTCGGGGTCGAGCCCGACGCCGAGCCTGGCGAACAGCTCGGACGTGGCCGCGCGCATGGCCTTGGCGTCGATGCGGCGCAGGCCGCGTAATGGCTGGCGGCTCATGAAGATGTTCTCGGAAACCGACAAATCTGGAAAAAGGGTCGGCTCCTGATAAATCACCGCTATTCCGGCGGCCTGGGCGTCGGCGGGGCCCGAGAGCGTCAGCTCCTTCCCGTCCACGGTCAGCGTGCCGGCGTCGGCCGGATGGGCGCCGGCGAGGATCTTCACCAGCGTGGACTTCCCCGCCCCGTTCTCTCCCACCAGGCCGTGCGCCTCGCCGGCGTACAGGTCGAGCCGCACGTCCGACAGGGCACGGACCGCGCCGAAGGACTTGCTGACATCGCGGAGCGACAGGATGGGAGGAGATTCACTCATACGCCCTCCGGCGCCGTTCAGGCGAAACGTTTTAATGTGTCCAGAACGTAAAACGGTGGGGAGTTACGTGTCAATACTGCCGGTGCGCGACTTGGGTCCTGGCATAAAATTTCTAAAACGATTTAGACACCAACCGGTCGCGCGGGGGGCCGCGCCTCCGGACATCCAGCGCTCATCCCGGACGTACGCGCTCACTCGGCCCGGTCACTCGGCCCGGTCACTCGGCCCGGTCACTCGGCCCGGTCACTCGGCTTGCTCACCCGGCTCGGTTACTCGGCTGGGATCGTCCGGTAGCCGTTCCACACGAACCTGGCCGTCGTCACCGCGTCGTCGCCGTCCCCCGTGATGAGCTGGTGGATGGCGATGCCGTCCAGCTCGCGGTACTCACACCACTCGTGGTCCGACGTCAGCACCAGGTCCAGGCCCAGGTTAACCAGCAGGTCGAACACCTGGCCGCGGTTCGCCCTGTCCACCCCCACGAACACCTCGTCCAGCAGGATGAAACGCGGGCAGCCCGGGTCGGTCAGGTAGTGCGCGGCCACGGCGGCGAACAGCGGCAGATGCAGCGCGATCGCCTTCTCCCCGCCCGACAGGGCGCCGTGCAGCTTGCGGGTCAGGTCCTGCCAGCCCTGGCCGTCGCCCCTGTCCAGCTTGACCACGAAGCGGTGCCAGGCGGTGTAGTCGAGCACCTTCATGAGCTGGTCCTCCCAGCTCGCCGACGAGTCGTCGGCCCTGGCCTCCTCGACGCGGTCCCTGAAGAAGACGTACAGGGCCTCCTTGTCGGCCTCGCTCAGCCCGGCCGGGTCACGCAGCAGCAGGTCGCGGGCGGCGCGGGTGCCGGGCGACTGCGTGGGGTCGACCTGCCACACCAGCCGCACCGCCACCTTGGACGCGGTGCGGACCCGTTCGAGCCGCTGGTTCATCGCCTCCACCAGCGCCGTCGCCTGCCTGATGCGGTCGGCGAGATGCCGGCGCGTGTCGCCGGCCAGCGTGCGGTCGAACAGGTCCCGCTCGGCCTCGGTGATGTCCCGCCGCCGGGCGTCCCGATCCTGGTGCAGGACTCTGCCGAGCGCCGCCGCCCCGGCCCGCACCCCGTTGACGGTCGCGGTCAGCACCTGCACGTCGTCGTCGGGCGTCAGCTCCAGCTCCGCCCGCCCGCCCAGCGCCTCCCTGGCACGATGCACGGCGTCCCGCAACCGCGCCTCGGCCTCCCTGACCTGCTTGCTCTCAAAGGGCACCGCCCCCAGCCGCTCCGCCACCACCCTCGCCGCCTCCAGCACCGGCCCGGTCTCCGAGGCCGGCTCCAGTGTCACGCCCGCGTCGGCCGGCAGGTGGCCGGAGGCCAGGCGGCGGAAGCGGTCAGCGGCCTCGTCGCGTGCCCGCGCGGCCTCGGCGTGCCGGTCGCCGGCGGTGGACAGCTCGCCCCTGAGGCGGCCCAGGCGGGCGTTGAGCCTGGCCAGGCCGTCGTTGATCTGCTTGATGGCGCGGCGGCGGTCCTGGTAGGCGGCCTGCGACTCCTGGAGCCTGGCGAGCATCTCGTGCTGCTCGGCGCCGGCCGTGCCTTCGATCGCGGCCAGCCGCTCGGCCAGCACGACCGCGGCGGAGGCGGCCCGCTCGGCGCGTTCGACGGCGTCGAGGGCGAGCCGCTCGTACTGGGCGGCGGTCTCGGCGGCCAGCCTGGCGTGCTCGGCGGCGGCGCGGGCGTCGGCGCGGCGGTCGTGCCAGACGGCGCCGGTCGTCTCGGCGGTGCGCAGCGCCTGCTCCAGGTTGTCCAGCGCGGACGGCGCCGCGGGCAGCGCGTGCCGGTCGGCCAGCTCGGTCAGGCGGCGCAGCGACCGCGCCACGTCCTGCTCGCGCTCGTGCAGCCGCTCCTGGTACGCGCGCAGCCGGTCCTCCAGCAGCGCCACTTTCCGTTCCGCGTCGTCGAGCGCCTGGACGGAGTCCGCGTACGGCCGCCTGTCGGGCCTGCGCCGCAGCTCGGCGGCCAGCGTGTCGCGGTCGGCGTCCACCACGGCCAGCAGGTGGTCGCACTCGGCGATCCGCCCGGCCAGCTCGCCCAGCCGGTCGTCCAGCTCGGCGACGCGGCGCCGCCTGGCCCGCTCCCTGGCGGTCGCGCCGATGTAGGCGGGCTCCGGCTTGACCCAGCGGCCCGCCGCGGGGCCGAGCCGCCAGGTGCCGTCCGCGCCGATCACGGCCGGGTGGTCGACGCCGATCGCGGTGGGCGCGAACGCGATGCCGCCCAGCACGGCGTCGGCCGAGACCGGCGAGTCCGCCTCGGTGTGCAGCACGTGGGCCAGGCTGTAGCCGGGGGCCGGGCGGGCCAGGGCGGCGACCGCGAACGCGTCGTGCTCGCCCGCGTCGAACCCGCCGTCCGGACGCAGCCACAGGCCGAGCAGCCCGGACGCCTCCAGCGCCGCCTCCACTCCGGCCTGGGCGACCGGGTCGAGCCCCGACCTGAACGCCACCGCCCGCCACAACGGCAGCCCGGGCCGGGCCAGCCGCCCTGCGGGGGTGCGGGTGGGCGAGGCGGGCGGCTCGATCGCCGTCTGATCGCTGAGCCGCTCCCGCTCCTGAGCCAGCTCGGCCCGCTCGCCGGCCAGCCGGTCACGCAGGCCGGTCAGCTGCTGCTCCCGAGCCGCCAGCTCGACGGCGGCCATCGTGCGCGCCGTGCTCACGAGGTCATCGGCCCGCTCGAAGTCCTCGGCCAGGCCGGCCAGCGTGGCAGGATCAAGCTGAAGCTGCGCGCACCCGCCGGCCCAGTCGCCCAGCGCGGCGGCCAGGTCCCGAGCCCGCTCGTCCCGCACCCGCTCAGCCCGCTCACGGCCCTCCTGAGCGGCGGCCAGATCGTCACGCGCCTCGTCACGATCCCGCTCAGCCGTGCTCCGCCGCCCCACAGCCTCCTCGTGGGCGATCGCCCCCGCCCTGACCTCCCTGATCTGCCCGGCCCTGCTACTGACGGCCGCCCGCAGCAGCTCCCTCCCCCGCCGCACAAGCGCTTCCGCATCCCCCAGCTCATGGACGGAGAGGGGGGCAACGCGCCCCGCCCCTTCAGAGTCGGACAGTCGTCCGCCACTGTCGGTGGCGAGGCCGGAGGGATGGTCGGCATCGCCCGAGTGGAGTTCCGCGCGGCCGGCGGCGCGGTCCGCTGCTTCGGAGGCGGAGGGGAAACCGGCGTGGCCGGACGGCAAGCCCGTGCGACCCCCGCTGTTGTCGGCCGCCTCCTCGTGGACGGACCCGACGCCGGCGCGACCGGCTGCTTCCTCGTGAACGGACCCGACGCCGGCGCGGCCGGCTGCTTCCTCGTGGACGGAGAGGAGGCCGGCGCGGGTGGCGGCGTGGTGGGCCTCCGTGCGGGCGCGGTCGGCCAGGGCGGCGGCTGTGCGGGCCGCGGCGGCGGCGCGGTCGGCGTGGGCCTGCCTGGCCGAGACTTCCCCGGCCGCTTGGCCGGCCTGGTCGCGGAGGCGGGCCGCCGTCTCGTGGGCCGCCTGGGCCTCGGTACGGAGGCGGTGGAGGTCGCCGGCCTCCCGGTACGCCTCGCTCTCCTTCAGGCCGTCGATGCGGGCGGCCAGGGCCAGCTCCTGGGCCTCCTCCTCCCCCAGCCGCACGGTCGTGGCCGCCAGCTCGCGTTCGGCCTCCTTGAGCGCCTCGCGCCGGTCCTTGACCTCGGCGGCCAGCGACTCCACCCGTTCCCACGCCGACGTGACGGCAGCGGCGGCGGCCCGCAGCACGCGCTGGGCGTAGCCGCGCTGCCGCTCGGCCAGCCGGTCGGCCTCCTCCACGTCGCGGTCGAGCCGCCGCAGCTCCTCGCGCTGCCGGTCGAGCCGCTCGAACCCCTCGGCGATCTCGTGGATCTCGCCCTCGCCGAGCGGCGGCAGGGCGCTGGACAGCAGGTCGGACAGCAGCCCGGGGTCGAGGCGTTCGGACAGCTTGGGGGTGCGGAGCTGGCGCAGCGCGGTCAGCAGCGAGTCGTAGCGCTGCTCGTTCAGCTCGCGATAAAGGGTCCTGCGCACGACGTCGCGGTACGCCTCGGCGCTCTCGTGCACGGTGCCCGACGGACCCAGCTCGTCGATGAGCTGGGCCTTGGTCAGCGGCTGGCCGCCCTCGCCGACGAGCCTGATGCCGTCGGGGGCGTCCACGCGGGCGTCGGTGGTGAAATAGGCGGCGGTGACGTTCTTGGTGTGGACGGTGGCCTGCAGCCGCGCCCCGCAGGTGAACCAGCGGCCGTCGGCGTGCCGGAACTCCAGCCACACGTACCCGACCCTGGTGGCGCCGCCGGCGCCGTCGCCCATGAGGTTCCAGTGCATGGTGCGCTCGCCGCCGCCGAACGTGGACAGCCGGCTCGGCTTCAGGCTGGCGTCCAGCAGATACGGCAGCAGCAGCTCCAGCACCTTCGACTTGCCGCTGCCGTTGGGCCCGCGCAGCAGCAGCCGCCCCCGGTGGAACTCGAACACCTCGTCGTAGTAGCGCCAGACGTTGAGTATCCCGGCGCGTACCGGAACCCAGCGGGCGTCCATCCCCTGCGCGGCGCGCTGCGGGGCGAGCTCGGTGACGGTCATCAATCCTCCTGTACGGCCGCGCAATCGACCCGGTAGCGGGCCGCGGCGGGCAGGGCCGCGACCCGGTCACCCGTACGGCGGGCGAGCCCGAACCGGACGAGCACCTCAAGCGCGTCGGCGGCCAGCCGCGGCCCGCCGCCGTCCGACTGGTACGCCTTGGCCCACTGCGGGAAGCGGCGCAGCAGCTCGGCGGCCTCCTCGTCGAGCCGGGCCGCGCTGACGGGCCCCGAGGTGACGAGCAGGTCGAGCATGAGCAGGGCGGCCACCTTGGCGTGCCCACCGTCGTCGGGGAACCTGCTGTCGGTGGCGATCCCGTCGGGATCGACCAGCAGGAACCCCTCGGCCCGCTCCTCCAGCACGAACCCGGCCTCCTCCGCCGCGCGGCGCAGCAGCCTGCGGCCGGTCAGCGAGGCGGCGTAGGCGGCCTGGGCGGGGGTCAGCTCGTCGCGGTAGACGACGGGGTCGTCGAGCAGGCGGCGGATGAGGGTGTGGCGGGCGTGCAGGGCGCGCTGGGTCTCACTGGGCTCGCCGGCGCCGTACCGCGCCTCGGCGACCAGCGCCTCCGGCGGCCCGCCCCGCCAGGTGTCCGTCACCCGGGACGGGGGGACCGGGGCGGCGAGGAGGCGGATGACGCGGGTCGTGTCCACCCGGTAGAGCACCTTGGCGTCCTCGTCGTCGAGGTAGGCGTCGGTGGCGCCGTCCATCGCGGTGAGCGCGCCGTAGTGCTCCAGCAGCTTGACCGCGTCCACGAACGCCGCACGCTCCTCACCCCGCACCGGCTCGAACGCGGGCACGCCCGGCTCCACCGCGGCCGCCTGCGCCACCCGCCCGGCCAGCATGCCGATCGTGGTGACGGGCGAGGTGAGCAGCTCGGCCGCGCACAGGCACAGCAGTGTGTAGCGGCGGCGGTCGAAGGAGGCCCTGGTGGTGCGGCGGCGCCTGGCCGGGCGGGTGGTGCCGGGCTGGGACCTGACCTTGACCAGCCGGGCGTACCCCTGACGCGGCTCCACGACCAGCCGCCAGCCGCAGAAGTAGTCGAACCACTGGATGAGCGGCCCGCGCCGCTTCCTGACCAGGTCGAAGGCGGCCGGGTCGTCGTGGGCGGAGACGAGGGGACGTCCGAGCAGGGTCCTGATGGCCCGAGCCAGCTCCTCCTTCTCAGCGCGTACGAGCTGGTTGGCAAGGGTGCTCACGCGCCCACCACCCGTTCGCGCAGGGCGCCGGGGGCGCGGACGTCGATGAGGTAGTCGGGGCTGCGGAACCAGCCCTCGGACGTCCGCAGGACCGCCACCTCCCTCTCGGTGGGCGCGTCGTCGGGGGCTCGCAGGACGATCTCCACCCGGCCGTCGGAGGTGACGGCCCGGCGGAACCCGGTCGGGTCGGGGCGCTCGGCCAGCGCCCTGCCGACCAGGTCGAGCAGGCGGCCGAAGGTGTCGTGGTCGAGCTCGCCGAGCTGCGACAGCCGGATCGGGCCCGTCGTGGCCAGCGCCGCCCAGGCGGCCTCCAGCTCGGCGCGCTCGCGCTCGGCCATGGCCCGCCGTTCGGCGCGCAGTTCGGCGACGTCCCGGACCCTGCCGGTGCGGCCCATCCGCTCGGTACGTCCGCGCGAGCGCAGCAGCGCCGACACCTCGACCGGCTCGGCCTCCGCCCACGGCACCCCGGCCGGGATCAGCTCGGCGTCGGCGTGGCCGAGGTGGGCGTGGCGGGCCGAGCCGAGCCCGAACGCGGCGTCCCACAGCCGGTGCGCGTCGTCCTCGCCGGGCGCGGTGGCGAACCAGCGGGCCAGCGTACGGAAGTCGGCCGCGGCGCTGGACGAGCGGCGGCGGGCGTCGGTGATGCGGTCGAGCACCTGCAGCAGCACGACGATGGCCCGCCGCGCCACATCGTGCAGCCGCCGCACCCGCGGCACGCTCCCGTCCTCAGGCGCGAACCACGCCAGCAGCCCCTCCCACTGCGCCACCCGCGCCGCCAGCCACGGCGTCGCATGATCAGCCCCCGGCACCCTCGGCAGATCAGCCCCATCCAGGGCCCGCGCGTGCAGCACCGCGACACTCGGCCCGGTGTGCCGAGCCAGGCCGCCTCGCCCGCCCTGCCCGCCATACGCAGCCGGATCACCCCGCCCACGGTCTCCAACGGGACCCGCCTCTCCGGGCTGACCGCCCTGGTCGGGGTGGTCGGCCCCTCCGGTGAGGGGGTGGAGGAGGGTGGTGATGGTGTCGGTGCGTTGTTCCAGGTCTGTGACGAACTGCTGGAGATACGCGACCGTGGCGGTCTTCACCTCGTGGAACGTTGCCAGGTCTGTGCCCTCGGCGCGTAGCAGGCGCTGCAGGTCGGCGTTGAAGCGGCGGGTGTTGGTGCGCAGGGCGTCGAGGTGGGCTTCCAGCTCCATGAGGCAGGCGAAGATGCGGCGGTTGCGGCCGGGGTCGGGGTCGTGCAGCAGTGCGTTCAGCTCGGCCAGGCGGGCGGCGATGGCGTCCAGCACCGCCGTCTGCAGTGCGCCCGCCGAGTCGAGCGCGGCCATGGCGTGCCGGACTCCGGCGAGGGCCGCCGCGCCGCGGCCGGTGAGCGAGTATTGGAGGTTCCTGCGTTCGTACTCCTCGGCCGTGGCGAAGCCGCCCGCGTGGTCGAAGACCACGTCGAGCAGCCCCCACCCGGCCAGTTGCTTGAGCGTGCCGGCGAGGTCCTGCTCGCCGACCGGCGCGTAGCAGCCGGTCGCGCGCAGCCGCTCCCGCACCTCGTCGGCGGTGAGGGCCGTCTCCAGCCGCTCGTCGGCCTCGCCGAACGCGAAGAGGACCGCCGTGTGCAGGTCAGCCCGCTCCGTCGTGGTGAACCGGAACAACTCCGGCGGCACCTGTGGCGCGCCCGCCATCACCCGCTCCCCTCGCCGGTCGATTACCCGACGCAACCGTAGCGGGACACACCGTCGCGGGGGTCACTGTTTGCCCGTACATCACGGGGGTACGGCGCTGGCATTGGAAGCCAGGGGTCCGGGGGTAACGGTATGGCGGAGTTCGAGGCGACGCGGGGAATGCCGGCGGAGAGCATGGTGGTGTTCGGAGTGGCGTCCGATGTGCGGCTCATGGACCGGTGGCTGCCGCAGGGATTGTCGGTCCACGACGCGGGGCCCGGCACGCTCGAGGCGGACGGCTCCCTGGTGCCCGGTTCCGGTAAGCACGAGGGGTTGTTCCGCGTCTCCCAGGAGCAGCTGAGGGTGGAGTGGGGCGGGCGCGACCACCCCGACTATTCGGGCTGGCTGCAGGTGTCCGACTCCGCGGCCGGCACCAGCGAGGTGACGGTGCACATCAGCCTGCTCGACGAGCCTGAGTCCGGGGCGCGGGCGGACGAGGTGCGAGGGTTGCTCGACCGGTCGCTCGACAGCCTCGCCGACGAGGTGCAGCGCCGCGTCTCCGGGGGCGGCTGAGCCGTCACCAGGCCATCTCCGTGCCGTCCGAACGGGCGGCCATGCGGCGGCGCGATCGCGCGGGCGGGAAAGCCCGTGGGCGGGCGGATTTCGGGGCGGGGGACGGGCTTTGAAGTCTCGGGCGGTCAGTAGATCTTTTTCCGGATCGGGAATTCGCGTGTTTTGCCCACTTGCTCTCGATCTGGGGCAACGTCTATAAATAACGGGAAATCCGTTGCCTACATCCCCTGAGACATGCGACGACTATTCCGTTTCATTACGCCCGCCCTGGCCGGCCTGCTGACCCTCACCGGCGTCGCGGGCCACGCCCGAGCCGCCGCGCCTGAACGGCTTGGCGAATTCTACGGACAGCGCCTTGCCTGGTCTCGCTGCGGCGACGGCTATGAATGCGGGAAGTTGTCGGTCCCGCTCGACTACGCGCACCCCGAGGGCGACAGGATCGGCCTCAGCATGGCCCGCCTGCCTGCGACGGGACGCAAGGTCGGGTCGATCGTGCTCAACTTCGGCGGCCCCGGCGCGTCCGGCGTCGACACGCTGCTGCAGAGCAAGGACGTCGTCTCCCCCGCGATCAGGGAGCATTTCGACGTCGTCAGCTTCGACCCTCGCGGCGTCGGCGGTTCGGCACCCATCCACTGCATGAAATCCCTCGACCTCGATTCTTACTTCACCCTCGATCCCACTCCTGACACCGCCGCCGAAGTAAAGCGTCAGGAAAAGTGGGACAAAGCATTTGCAAAATCGTGCGCCAAGCGGTCGGGAAAGAAACTGCTCGCCCATGTGGGCACGGTCGAGGTCGCCCGCGACATGGACGTGATGCGCGCGGCTCTGGGTGACGAGCGGCTGACGTACCTCGGTTTCTCGTACGGCACCTACCTCGGCTCGCTGTACGCCGACATGTACCCGGCGCGGGTGCGGGCGATGGTGCTCGACGGCGCCGAGGACCCGTCGCAGGACACCGAGGACTTCATCGAGGACCAGGACCGCGGGTTCGAGGTGGCCACGGAGTCGTTCCTGCGCGACTGCTTCAAGGCCGAGGGCTGCCCGTTCAAGGGGCACTCGGTGAAGGCGGCGGTGAAGAAGCTCGACCGGCTCTACGACCGCGCCGACCAGTCGCCGCTGCGCAACGAGTACGACGCCCGCCAGGTCAGCGAGGCCGTCGTGCGCAGCGCGGTGGAGTACTCGATGTACCAGACGGCGACCTGGCCGCGGCTGCGGCAGGCGCTGGCGCAGGCGTACAAGGGTGACGGCACGAAGCTGCTGCAGCTCGCCGACGAGAGCAACGGGCGGCGGCCCAACGGCCGCTACGACAACAGCTTCGAGGCGCTGATGGCCATCAACTGCGTCGACCATCCGGAGAGCCCGTGCCCGTTCTGGCCGGTCAAGGGCTCGCGGGTGCCGGCGAAGGTGCAGGCCAAGGGGGCGCCGCCGATCGTCGTGGTGGGCACGACGCGTGACCCCGCGACGCCGTACAAGGAGGCGCAGGCGCTGGCCAGGCAGCTGGAGCGCGGCGTGCTGCTGACCAACGACGCCGACGGCCACACCGGTTACCGCAGGGGCTCCTCCTGCCTCGACCGCAAGGTGGACGACTACCTGCTGACGGCGAAGGCCCCGCGCCCGAGCACCTGCCGCCCCGACGCGAAGGCCGACGCGACGACCGACGCGAAGGCCAAGGCCAAGGCCAGCACCTGAGGCAGACGGGCGGCGCGCGAGGCGGCTGCCGCGACCGGCGCATGAGGTGACACCACACCTCGGTGTGGGAGTGGTGACGTTCGGGTCAACCCTGGCCGTGCCTGCGCGATGGCGCGGCCACCGTGGGAGAGATTGGCGGACGTAGCCGGAAATTCCCGCCCGAGGAGCCCATGGAGTCGCTGCTGATCCTGCACGCGGTCGCGGCGGCCTGCGCTCCCTGGCTGGTGACCCGCATGGGCCGGGCCTCCTACTTCGCCGTGCTGGCGGTGCCGCCGGCGGCCGGGCTGGCGTACACGGGATGGCTGGCGCTGCGCGGGCTGCCCGCGCGGGAGAGCAGGCCGTGGGCGCCGGTGCTGGGGCTGGAGCTGTCGTTCCGCGCCGACCCGCTGGCGGTGCTGATGATGGCGCTGGTCACCGGAGTCGGCGTGCTGGTGCTGGGGTACAGCGCCCGCTACTTCTCGGCGGCCGACGAGGGGCTCGGCCGCTACGGCGGGGTCATGGTGGCCTTCGCCGGCTCGATGCTGGGCCTGGTCGCGACCGACGACCTGCTCCTGCTGTACGTGTTCTGGGAGCTGACGACGGTCTTCTCCTACCTGCTCATCGGCCACGACCCGGCCAGCCGCCCGAGCAGGCAGGCGGCGATGAAGGCGCTGTCGGTAACGACGTTCGGCGGGCTGACGATGCTGGCCGGGTTCGTGCTGGTGGGGCAGGCGGCGGGCACGTACCAGATCTCGGAGATCGTCGCCCGCCCTCCTGACGTCGCGCCGGCGGCGCTGGTGCTGGTGCTGGTGGGGGCGCTGTCGAAGTCGGCGATCTTCCCGTTCAGCACGTGGCTGCCGGCCGCGATGGCGGCGCCGACGCCGGTCTCGGCGTACCTGCACGCGGCGGCGATGGTGAAGGCGGGGGTGTACCTGCTGGCCCGGCTGGGCCCGGCGTTCGGCGACGTGGCGGTGTGGCGGTCGGTGGCGGTGCCGCTGGGCGTGGTGACGATGCTGCTGGGCGGCTGGCGGGCGCTGCGGGAGACGGACCTGAAGCGGCTGCTGGCGTACGGGACGGTCAGCCAGCTCGGCCTGATGGTGCTGCTGTTCGGCGCGGGCACGGAGGGCACGGCGGTGGCGGGCGCCGGGATGGTGCTGGCGCACGCGCTGTTCAAGGCCGCCCTGTTCCTCGTGGTGGGCATCGTGGACCACGCGACGGGCACGCGGGACCTGCGCGAGCTGAGCGGGCTCGGCTGGGCGATGCCGTGGACGTGCGGAGCGGCGGTGCTGGCGGGCGCGTCGATGGCGGGGCTGCCGCCGCTGCTGGGCTTCGCGGGCAAGGAGGCGGCGCTGGAGTCGCTGCTGGACACGCCGCCCGTGCTGGCGGGGGTGGTGGCGGGCGCGGCGCTGACTGCGGCGTACACGCTGCGCTTCCTGTGGGGGGCGTTCGCCGGCAAGCCGGGCATCGAGCCGACCCCCGCGCACGCGACGCCGGCGGCGATGGCCGCCCCGGCGGGGCTGCTGGCCGTGCTGGGGCTGGTGTTCGGGCCGCTCGCCCCCTGGTACGAGGGCGCGATGTCCGGCTACACCGGCACGTACGCCGACCCGGGCGGGCACGCCCACCTGGCCCCCTGGAGCGGCCCTTCGCTGCCGCTGCTGCTGTCGGCGTCGGCGCTGGCGGCCGGGCTGGTGCTGTTCCTGGCGCGCGGCCCGATGGCCAGGGCGGGCACGGCGCTGCACGTGATGGACTCCAGCCAGGTCTTCTGGACGGCGATCCGCCGCCTCGACCGGTTCGCGATCCAGTTCACCGGCTTCATCCAGCGCGGCTCGGTCCCCGACTACCTGCTGCTGACGCTGCTGGCGACGGTCGGCGTGGGCCTGTTCTCGATCGTGTACGGCGGTGCGCCGCACCTGGACGTGCCGGTCGTCGGCTGGCAGCGGCCCGAGCAGCCGGTGATCGTGGTGCTGCTGGCGGCGGCGGGCGCGCTGGCCCTGTTCTCCCGCGCGTACGTCCTGCTGGCCCTGGTGATCGGCCTGACCGGTTACGGCACGGCGCTGCTGTTCCTGGTGCACGGCTCCCCCGACCTGGCGCTGACCCAGTTCCTCGCCGAGACGCTGAGCCTGGTGGTGTTCGCGCTGGTGCTGCGGCGGCTGCCGGTGGAGCCGGCAGGGGGGCGGCTGCCGATGCCGTTCCGGCTGGGGGTGGGCCTCGCGGTGGGCGTGGTGGCGACGGGCGCGGGCATGCTGGCGATGGCGGCGCGCGGCACCGAGCCGGTGGGCGCGTCGATGCCGGAGGCGGCGGTGGAGGCGGGGGCGCGCAACGTGGTCAGCGCCATCATCCTCGACGTCCGCGCCTGGGACACGCTGGGCGAGAGCGCGGTGCTCATCGTGCTGACGCTGGGCGTGACCAGCCTGGTGTTCCTGCGGCGCAGGTCGTACGCGATCGAGCGGGTGGAGCACGGGCACCGGCCCGGGGAGCCGACGCACTGGCTGGCCTCGACGCTGCCGCGCGGGCAGCGGGCGCTGGCGTTCGAGGTGGCGGCCAGGCTGACCTTCCACACGGTGCTGGTGCTGTCGGTGTTCCTGCTGTTCGTCGGGCACAGCGGGGTCGGCGGCGGGTTCGCGGGCGGCATCGTGGCGGGGCTCGCGATCACCGTGCGCTACCTGGCGGGCGGCAGGAACGAGCTGGCCGCCGCCGTGCCGGTGCACGCGGGCGTGCTGATGGGGCTCGGGCTCACGCTGTCGGCCGGGACCGCGCTGATCGGGCTGCTGTTCGGCCAGGCGGCGCTGGCGATGCTGGCCACGGACGTGAGCGTGCCGCTGGTGGGTCACCTGCACCTGTCCACGGGCCTGCTGTTCGACCTCGGCGTGTACGTCTCCGTCGTCGGCATGGTGCAGGACGTGCTGCGCGCGCTCGGCGCCGAGCTGGACCGCCAGATCGACGCCGGGGAGAACGCGTGAACAGCGTCTCGCTGGTGCCGTTCGCCGCCTGCTGCGTGCTGATCACCACCGGCGTGACGCTGCTGCTGGAGCGGAGCCTGGTGCGGGTGCTGGCGGGCGTCATCGTGCTCGGCAACGGCGTGAACCTGCTGATCGTGACCTCGGGCGGGGACGCGGGCGGCCCGCCGTTCACCGGCACGGTCGGCATGGCGGACCCGCTGCCGCAGGCCATGGTGCTCACCGCGATCGTCATCACGCTGGGCGTGACCGGGTTCCTGCTGGCCATGGTGCACCGCTCGTGGCAGCTCACCGGCACCGACGAGGTGCAGGACGACACCGAGGACCGGCGGGTGCGGCTGCGCGCGCGGCGTGGCGAGCTGGGCGACTCCGTACGGGCCAGGCGGGACGCGTACCGGCGGCTGATCGTCGAGCAGCGGGCGGAGCTCGCGAACATGGAGGCCGAGCGGGCCGAGCGGGAGCGGCTTGAGGAGGCGGACCTGGAACGGCGCATCTCCCGCGTGCACATCGAGCTGGAGCAGTGGATGCGGCTGCTGCGCGCGCAGGGCCTGTCGGAGGAGGAGCTGCAGCGCCGCTTCGAGGACGTCGGCCTGCGCGAGGACACCGGCGCGATCAGCAACGTCGAGCGCATCGAGCAGCTGCGCGAGGAGCACGAGCGCCGCAGGCGGATGCAGGAGGCGAGGGAACGGGAGCTGCGCAAGAAGCTCAAGGCCCGCCAGCGGGAGGCGCGCAAGCAGATGCGGGCGGCCATCAGGAAGGAACGCGCCAGGCAGGCCCTGGCGGAGGACCCCGAGCTCGAGGGCGACGACTGAGCCATGGACGGTGAGCGGTGATCGGCGCGAGCGGGCTGGAGAGCCTGGTCTGCGTGCCCGTGCTGCTGCCGCTGCTCGCCGCCGGGGTGAAGCTGGCGATCGGCGGGCGGCTGCGCGGGCTGCAGTCGCTGATCAGCGTCGTCACGCTGGGCGTGTCGCTGGCCGTGTCGGTGGTGCTGATGGTCGCGGCCGACACGCAGGGGCCGCTGGTGACGGAGCTGGGCGGCTGGCCGGCGCCGGTCGGCATCACCCTGGTCGCCGACCGGCTGTCCACGCTGGTGCTGGTGGTGTCGTCGGCGGTGACGCTGTGCGTGATGGTGTACTCGGTCGCCAACGCCTACGACGACCAGGAGCACGACGCGCCGATGGCGATCTTCCATCCGGCGTTCCTGGTGATGGTGGCGGGGGTGGCCGACGCGTTCCTGAGCGGTGACCTGTTCAACCTGTTCGTGGCGTTCGAGCTGCTGCTGAGCGGCTCGTACGTGCTGCTGACCTTCGGCGGCACCGAGTTCAGGATCAGGGCGGGGGCGACGTACACGCTGATGGCGCTGGCCTCGTCGATGTTGTTCCTGATCGCGCTGGCCGTCACGTACGGCGCCACCGGCACGCTGTCGCTCGCCCAGCTCGCCGAGCGCTTCGCGACCCTGCCGGAGCAGGTGCAGCTGCTGGTGGAGCTGACGCTGCTGCTGGCCTTCGCGATCAAGGCGGCGATCTTCCCGATGTCGGCGTGGCTGCCCGACTCCTACCCGACGGCGCCCGCCCCGGCCACGGCGGTCTTCGCGGGCCTGCTGACCAAGGTCGGCGTGTATTCGATCATCCGGCTGGAGGCGCTGCTGTTCCCCGTCGGGCCGGTCTCGACGCTGCTGATGTGGGTGGCGCTGGCCACGATGGTGGCCGGGGTGCTGGGCGCGGTGGCGCAGACCGACATGAAGCGGATGCTGTCCTTCACGCTGGTCAGCCACATCGGCTACATGGTGTTCGGGGTGGCGCTGTCGACGGTGGCGGGCCTGGCCGGCGCGGTGTTCTACGTGGTGCACCACATCACCGTGCAGACCAGCCTGTTCCTGGTGGCGGGCATGGTGGAGCGGCGCACCGGCACGACGTCGGTGACCCGGCTCGGCGGCCTCATGCGGGCCACGCCGCTGATCGCGGTGCTGTTCTTCGTGCCCGCCATGAACCTGTCGGGCATTCCCCCCATGTCGGGGTTCCTGGGCAAGCTGATGCTGGTGCAGGCCGCGCTCGCGACCGGCGGCTGGCTGCCGGTGACGCTGGTCGTGGCCGGGCTGGCGACGAGTCTGCTCACCCTGTACGCGGTGGCCAAGACGTGGGGCAAGGCGTTCTGGCGGACGCCGCGCTCCGAGCAGGTGGGCCGGGTGCTGGAGAGCGAGGAGGCCACCGGCGAGGACCCGACCGTGACCACGATCAGCCTGCCCGCGCCGCTGCCGCTGTCGGTGGCGGCGCTGATCGTGCTGGGGCTGTCGTTCACGGTGCTGGCGGGGCCGCTGACGGCGCTGGCCGAGCGGGCGGCGGGCGAGCTGCTGGCGCGCGAGCCGTACGTGTCTGCGGTGCTGGAGCGTCCCCGGTGAGGCGCGCACACGGGAGGTGGCGATGAGGCGGGAGTCGCCGGCGCCGCGGCTGCTGGGCCGGCGGGTGCCGCTGCCCCTGGTGGCCTGGCTGACGCTGGTGTGGGTGGCGTTGTGGGGCGACCTCAGTGTGGGCACCGTGCTGGGCGGGCTGGCGACCGGGCTGGTGGTGACCTGGCTGCTGCCGATGCCGCCCATCAACCGGGGCATCAGGCCGCATCCCGTACCGCTGGCCCGCTTCCTGCTGTCCTTCGCGTTCGACCTGGTGATCTCGACCGTGCGGGTGGTCTATTACGTGCTGCGGCCCGGCGACCCGCCGACGCAGTTCGTCCGGGTGCCGCTGCGCACGACGTCCGAGCCGATCACCGTGCTGGTCATGGTGGCGATCTCCACCTTGCCCGGCAGCCTGGTCGTCGAGCGCTACCCCGGCGAACTGCTGCTGCACGTGCTGGGCCGGCCCGGCGACGCCACCGACCCCGTACGCCGGGACGTGGCGGAACTGGAGTCGCGCATCGTGGCGGCCTTCGGCACGCCCATGGACCAGGAGGAGCTGGCGTGAACACGGTGTACCTGGTGACGCTGGCCCTGCTCGGCTGCGGGGCGGCGGCGACGCTCTACCGGGTGGGCAGGGGCCCGTCGATGCTGGACCGCGCGGTGGCGCTGGACGTGTTCACCTCGCTGTCGATGTGCGGGGCCGGGGCGTACGCGGTGGTCAGGGACGACTACTCCGACCTGCCGATCCTGCTGGTGCTGTCGCTGCTGGGGTTCGTCGGGTCGGTGTCGCTGGCCCGCTTCTTCTCCGGCAAGGAGGAGAGGAGGAGCCGATGAGCGTGCTCGACATGATCGCCTCCGCCTGCCTGCTGCTGGGCGCGGTGCTGGCGCTGTCGGCCGGGATCGGGCTGGTGCGCTTCCGCACGACGCTGCAGCGCATGCACGCCGGCACCAAGCCGCAGGTGCTCGGCGTGCTGCTGGTGCTGCTGGCCATGTGGCTGCACCGGCCGTCGCTGACGTACGCGGGGCCGCTGCTGCTGGTGGCACTCTCGCAGGTGATCACGGTGTCGGTCGCCGCCTACATGGTGGGGCGGGCGGCCAACGCCCGTCACTCCTCCGACGACGACACCGGGCTGCCCTCCGACGACTGAGCGCGCGTGGAGCCCTCGTCCCCGTCCGGACCCGTGTCCGAGCGGTCCAGCGCCGGCTGCCCGAACCAGGTCCACAGCGCGAGCAGCGCCAGCAGGCCGGCCGCGATCCACGCCAGCGTCGCGTCGAACAGGTAGTCGATGACGAACATCGTGGACGTGGTCATCGACACCGCCAAGGCGAGCGCGCCCAGGATGCCGTAGACGTTGGAGCGGCGTACCAGCGTCTCCTTGCGGCCCTGGCGGAACAGCACGCGGTGCTGCGCGGGCGGCGCGATGTAGCAGATCGACGCGAAGGCGGCGCTGAGCAGCGCCGCGAAGTAGAGCCAGCGGTCGGCCTGGTCCAGCCGGGAGAAGCCCGTGGAGAAGGGCACGGTGAGCAGGAACGCGAACAGCACCTGCACGCCGGTCACCGCCACGCGCGCGCCCTGGAGCAGTTCGACGAAATTGCGGTCCGCACGTTCCTGGTGCGACTCGTTCTTCAAGGGGGCCTCCCGCCACTGGACGAGAGCCTTACTCTGCTCCGCGAAGCACCGTTAAAACGTGTGCCCCAGCACCTTCGCGGGAGTGATCGGCAGCTCGCGCACGCGGTGGCCGGTCGCGTGGAAGACCGCGTTGCCTACGGCGGCCGCGGTGCCCACGATGCCGATCTCGCCGATGCCCTTGCTGCCCATCGGGTTGAGCGCGTCGTCCTGCTCGTCCAGCCAGACGGCCTCGACGTCGCGGATGTCGGCGCAGACCGGCACGTGGTACTGCGCGAGGTCGCGGTGCAGGAACCCGCCGAACTCCTCATCGGTCAGCGTCTCCTCCATCAGCGCCATGCCGAGCCCCATCGTCATGCCGCCGATGAACTGCGACCTCGCGAGCTTGGCGTCCACGATGTGCCCGGCGGCGAAGACGCCGAGCAGCCGCGAGACCCGCACCTCGCCGGTCACCGTGCTCACCCGCACCTCGGCGAACTGGGCGCCGAACGCGTGCCTGGCCAGCTCGGCCTCCTTCGCGACCTCGTCGGTGGTGTCGGCCCGGCCCTCCTTGCCGTCCTTGACCAGCTCCTCGCAGGCGCGGACGACGGCGGACCCCCAGGACGCGGTGCCCATGGAGCCGCCGGCGACCGGCCCGTCCGGCAGGTCGCTGTCGCCCAACTCCACGTGCACCCGCTCGGGCGCGACGTTCAGCGTCGCGGCGGCGATCCTGGTCAGCGCGGTACGCGCGCCCGTGCCGATGTCGGCGGCGCCCACCTGGACGAGCACGTCGCCGCCGTCCAGCACCTTGGCCAGCGCCTTCGACGGCCGCCGCCTGGCCGGGTAGGTGGAGGACGCCACACCAGTGCCGATCAGCCACTCCCCCTCGCGCCTGACGCCGGGCGCCGGGTCGCGCTGCTCCCAGCCGAAGCGGCGGGCGCCCTCGCGCAGGCAGCCCACGAGGTCGCGGGAGCTGAACGGCAGCCCGCTGTACGGCTCGGTCTCGGGCTCGTTGCGCAGCCGCAGCTCGACGGGGTCGATGCCGGCGGCGTAGGCCAGTTCGTCCATGGCGGACTCCAGCGCGTACATGCCGGGGCACTCGCCCGGCGCGCGCATCCACGAGGGCGTGCCGACGTCGAGCCGGACCAGGCGGTGCCTGGTGCGCAGGGCGGGGGTGGCGTACATGACCCTGGCCACGGTGGCGGTCTGCTCCGCGAACTCGGCGATCGTCGAGGTCTGCTCGTACGCCACGTGCTCCAGCGCCGTCAGCCGGCCCTCCCCGTCCGCGCCGAGGCGCAGCCGCTGGATGGTGGGCGTGCGGTAGCCGGTGACGTCGAACATCTGCTGCCTGGTCAGCGCGATCTTGACCGGGCGGCCCACCGCCTTGGCGGCCAGCGCGGCCAGCACCGCCTGCGGCCTGGTCGTGCCCTTCGAGCCGAACCCGCCGCCGACGTGCCTGGCCACCACCCTGACCTGGTCCTTCGGCAGGCCGAGCGTGTGGGCGACCATGTCGCGGCTGGTGGAGCTGCCCTGCGCGGTGTCGTACAGCATGAGCCGGCCGTCCTCGTCCCAGTAGGCCAGCGCCGCGTGCGGCTCCATCGGGTTGTTGTGCATGACGGGCGTCTCGTAGACGACGTCCACGGTGGTCGCGGCCTCGGCCAGCCCGGCCTCGACGTCGCCCAGCTCGGTGTCGGTCGGGTAGTTCGGGTTGACCACGTCGGGCTTGTACAGGCCGGGGTGGTCCATGCGCAGGGTGACGTCGTGGTCGTCGGGGTCGTAGTCCACGCGGACGGCGTCGGCGGCGGCGCGGGCGTTGTCGTAGGTGTCGGCGACGACGGCGGCGATGATCTGGCCGCGATAGGCGATGTCCCTGCTCCTGAACAGGGCCAGCTCGGGGTCGGCGTCCTCGGCGAGGCTCGGCGGGTCCTCGCAGGACAGCACGGCGAGCACGCCGGGCAGCTCCAGCGCGGGCGCGGCGTCCACGTGCTTGACGCGGCCCTTGGCGATGCGGGACTGCACGGGGTAGGCGTAGGTGACGCCTTCGGCCGGGTACTCCGCCGCGTACGTGGCCAGTCCCGTGACCTTGACGCGGCCCTCGATGCGGTTCACGGCGCGAGCTCCTCCAGCGTGGCGACGATCAGGTTGCGGGCCAGCGGCACCTTGTACGCGTTGCGCGGCAGCGGCCTGGCCTGCTCCAGCTCCGCCTCGGCGGCCTGGAGGAACGCCTCCCCCGTCGCGGGCCCGCCGATCAGCGCCGCCTCGGCCCGCTCCGCCCGCCACGGCACGTGGGCCACCGAGCCGAGCGCGATGCGGCACCCGGCCACCCTGCCGTCGCGCACGTCGAGCGCGGCGGCGATGGACACCAGCGCGAACGCGAACGACGACCGCTCGCGCACCTTGCGGTAGGTCTGGACGCCCGTGGGCGGCGGCGGCAGCTCGACGGCCGTGATCAGGTCGCCGGGCTCCAGCACGGTGTCCCGCTCCGGCTCGTCGCCCGGCAGCCGGTGCAGGCCGGGCATGGGCACGATGCGGTCGCCGCCCGGCCCCGTGACGTGCACCTCGGCCTCCAGCGCGGCCAGCGCCACCGCCATGTCCGAGGGGTGGGTGGCCACGCAGGCGTCGGACGCGCCGAGCACGGCGAGACCCGAGTGGTCGCCGGCGATGGCCGGGCAGCCCGAGCCCGGCCTGCGCTTGTTGCACGGCCTGGTGACGTCCTGGAAGTACGGGCAGCGGGTGCGCTGCAGCAGGTTGCCCGCCACGGTGGCGATGTTGCGCACCTGCCCCGACGCGCCCGCCAGCAGCGCCCTGGCCAGCATGGGGTAGCGGGTGCGGATCAGCGGGTGCACGGCCAGGTCGGTGTTGCGGACGGTGGCGCCGATGCGGACGCGGTCGCGTACCTGCTCGATCTCGTCCAGCGGCAGCCGGCTGACGTCCACCAGGCGGTCCGGCTCGGCCACGCCCAGGCGCATGAGGTCGACCAGATTGGTGCCGCCGCCGAGGTACATGGTGCCGGGGGCGAAGCCGCGCACGGCCTCCGCCGGGGTGGCGGCTCGGGCGTACTCGAAGGGTTTCACGACGTCACCTCGCGGATGGCGCTGACGATGTTGACGTAGGCGCCGCACCGGCACAGGTTGCCGCTCATCCGTTCCCTGATCTCCTCAGGGGTCAGGCCAGGGTCGGTGGCGAGGTCCTCGGTCACGGCGCTCGGGCCCGGCTCGCCCAGCATCCCGGCCGCCGAGCAGAGCTGGCCCGGCGTGCAGTAGCCGCACTGGAAGGCGTCGTGCTCGATGAAGGCCGCCTGCAGCGGGTGCAGTTCCTCGCCGTTCGCCAGGCCCTCGACGGTGGTGATCTCCCTGCCCTCCACCGCGACGGCGAGCGCCAGGCAGGCGTTGGCGCGCCGGCCGTCGATCAGCACCGTGCACGCGCCGCACTGGCCGTGGTCGCAGCCCTTCTTGGCGCCGATGAGGCCGAGGCGTTCGCGGAGCAGATCGAGCAGCGACGTGCGCGGGTCCACGTGCACCGTGCGCGGCACTCCGTTCACCTGCAGGGTGATGTCCATTTCGCACGACTACCCGAGCGTTGTGAGCGACAACCCCTGGCAGCGGTAAAGCGGCGCCGCCCTTTCGTCCTTGGACGTCCGGTTTTGCCGGGGTGGTGGCGGGTAGCCGTGGCGGCATGGGGCGGGCCATGGAAGAGGAGGCGGCGATCCTCACGGTGAACGCCGGCTCATCAAGCCTCCGCCTGGACCTCGTCCAGGGCGGCTGCGTAATCGACAGCACCCACACCGACCTCGCCACAGACCCGCAAGCCTCCGGCTCCGGCTCGGGCTCCGGCTTCCGGTCCGGCGCCGGCTCCCCCTCCTCCCCGGAACACCCCAGCCCGTCCGGCCGGGAGGGCGCCGGCGGCGGGTCGGGGGCGGCGGCGCTGGAGGGTTTCCTGGGTGGGCATTTCGACCGGGACATCAGGGCCGTGGCGCACCGGCTGGTGCACGGCGGCGACGTCGTCCGCGCGCCCGCCGTCGCCGACGACGAGACCGTGGCCGCGCTGCGCGGCCTGACCGCCCTCGCCCCGCTGCACCTGCCGCCCGCGCTCGACCTCCTGGACGCCGCCCGCGAGCAGCTCCCGGCCGTGCCGCACGTGCTCTGCCCCGACACGGCCTTCCACGCCGGCCTGCCGGACGAGGCCGCCGTCTACGCCCTGCCGCCCGAGTGGCGCGAGAAGCACGGCCTGCGCCGCTACGGCTTCCACGGCCTGTCCTACGCCTGGGCCGTCGACCGGGTGGCCGATCTGCTCGGACGCCCGGTGGCCGAGCTGGAGCTGGTGCTGGCCCACCTGGGCGGCGGCGCGTCGGTGTGCGCGGTCTCCGGCGGGCGCAGCCGGCACACGTCCATGGGGTTCACGCCGCTGGACGGCCTGCCGATGAGCAAGCGGTCGGGCAGCGTGGACCCGGGGATGCTGGTGTGGCTGCTGTCGCAGGGCCATCTGTCGGTCGCGGAGCTGGGCGACGGCCTGCAGCGCCGCTCGGGCCTGCTGGGCCTGTCGGGCGGCCGGTCCGGCGACACGCGGGAGCTGGTGGCGGCCGAACGCGACGGCGACGCGGCGGCCGGGCTGGCGCTGCGCGTGTTCGCGCACCGGGTGGCCGGGGAGATCGCCGCGGCGGCGACCGCGCTGCCGCGGATCGACGCGCTGGTGTTCACCGGGGAGATCGGCTGGGACCAGCCAGAGGTGCGCGAGGCGGTCTGCCGCCGTCTGGGCGTCCTGGGCGTCGAGCCGCCGCCGCTGCGCGAGCGGAGCGACGACGGGCCCGTCAGCGCGTACGAGGCGAAGGTCCCGATCCTCGTGGTCCAGGTACGCGAGGAGCTGCAGCTCGCCCGCGAGTGCCTGAGCACGCTCGACGACCCTCCGGCGGACGCGGCGGCCGGTTAGCCGGGTTGTCGGTGCCTGGTGGTTGGATCTCCTGTGTGGAGGCCAGCGTCGAGCAGCTCGTCTACGTCCGTGACGACGAATACACCGTCGCGCGCATGAGCGCCGACGGCGAGCCCGACTTCGTGGCCACCGGCCGGGCGCTGGCCGGAGTGCAGCCGGGCGAGACGCTGCGGCTGTTCGGCGAGTGGGGCAGGCACGCCCGTCACGGCCGGCGCTTCGCGGTCAGCGGCTGTGAGCGGATCACGCCGTCGTCGGTCCGCGCCATCCGCGCCTATCTCGGGTCGGGGCTGATCAGGGGCATCGGGCCGAAGCTGGCGTACGCGATCGTCGACCACTTCGGCGAGGCCACGCTCAAGGTCATCGACGGCGAGCCCGAGCGGCTCACCGAGGTCGTCAACATCGGGCCGCAGCGGCAGGGGCAGATCGTCCAGGCGTGGCAGGAGCAGAAGGCGATCGCCGCGCTCATGGTCACCCTGCAGGGCCTCGGGGTCAGCCCGCTGCTCGCCGCCAAGATCCACCAGGTGTTCGGCAGAGACGCGGAAGAGGTCCTCGCCACCGACCCCTACCAGCTCATCGGCCGGGTCAGGGGCATCGCGTTCCGCATCGCCGACCGCATCGCGCTGCGCGCGGGGGTGCCGGAGCGCAGCCCGCAGCGGGTCAAGGCGGCGCTGCTCGACCGGCTGGAGGCGGCGGGCAGCCGCGACGGCCACTGCTTCGTCCCGGTGCAGGTCCTGGTCAGGGAGGCGGCGCAGCTGATCGAGCAGGACCAGGAGCTGGTGCGGCCGATGGTCGACGCGCTGGCGGGCGAGCGGCGGCTGGTCGTCGAGACCCATCCGGAAAGGCCCGACGAGCCGGTCGCCTACCTCAAACACGTGCACAGCCGCGAGGTGGCGCTGACCGCGCAGCTCACCGCGCTCCTGCGGGCCCGCTCCACGCTGCCGCTGCGCTCCTTCCACGAGGACCCCGGGCTCCACGACGACCAGCGCGCGGCCGTCACCATGGCGCTGACCAGCACCGTCTCGATCATCACCGGCGGGCCGGGGTGCGGCAAGAGCCACACGGTCAAGGCGATCGCCACCGTCGTGCGGGCCGCAGGCGGCACGGTCACGCTCACGGCGCCCACCGGCAAGGCCGCCAAGCGCCTGTCGGAGCTGACCGGGCTGCCCGCGATGACCATCCACCGCATGCTCGCCCAGCAGCCCGACCCCGACCCCGAGACGCTGTTCGACGAGCGGCCCGCGCAGGCCGACCTGATCGTGGTCGACGAGGCGTCCATGCTCGACCTGCATCTGGCCACCCGGCTCACCGCGGCCGTGCGGCCGGGCAGCCACCTGCTGCTCATCGGCGACAGCGACCAGCTGCCCAGCATCGGCACCGGCGACGTCCTCGCCGACCTGCTGCGGGTCACCGCGATCCCGCGCGTCGAGCTGACCCACGTCTTCCGCCAGGCCGGCGGCAGCGGCATCGTCCAGGCCGCCCACCGCATCCGCGCGGGGCGGCTGCCCGCGACGCCGGGCGGCGGCGGGTTCTGGTTCGAGGAGCTCGACGACCCCGCGCAGGTCGCGCGGCGGGTGTCGCACCTGGCGATGGTGGCGATCCCCCGCAAGCAGGGCGTCGATCCCGGCCAGGTGCAGGTGCTGTGCCCGATGCGCAAGGGCGAGACGGGCGCCACCGCGCTCGGCAGGCTCATCCAGGACCAGCTCAACCCGGCCGCCGACGACCGGCCCGAGCACTGGTCGGGGTCCACGGTGTTCCGGGTGGGCGACCGGGTCATGCCGATCCGCAACAACTACGACAAGGGCGTCTTCAACGGCGAGACCGGCACGGTGACGGCCGTGGTGCGCGAGGAGCGCGCGGTCGAGATCCGCACCGACGACGGCGAGCAGGTGACGTACGGCTTCGACGAGCTCGACGACCTCACCCACGCCTATGCCATCAGCGTGCACCGCTCGCAGGGCAGCGAATACCCGTTCGTGGTGGCGCCGATCGTGGCCGAGTCTGGCGGCGTCATGCTGCGCCGCAAGCTGCTCTACACGCTGGTGACGCGGGCCAAGGCGTGGGTGGTGCTGGTGGGCCAGCGCGAGGCGCTGGAGCTGGCCGTCCACCGCCTCGGCAGGCGCCGCGACACGGGCCTGGCCAGGCGGCTCACGCTGGCTCTCGACGGGTGAGCGAGACCACCGGGCGGCCGGTGCGCCGCCGTTCGGCGGCGGTGTTACGGTAGTGCGTCGGTACGCCGGAGGTCTGGTCGGCATGGACTGCCGGCCGGACGGTCGGGGGAGGCGTTCACGAATGCGTGACCGTAGCCGTGCTCGTCACATCGGGGCACGTGCATGAACAGCGTTGTCGCCTGGCTGACGTCCCGTTTCCAGCAGCCCGCGCAGGTCGTGGTGCTCGGGTTCGGCCTGGCCATCACGGCGGGCACGGCCCTGCTGGCGCTGCCCGCCGCCACCACGTCAGGCGAGCCGGCCGGGCTGGTCGACGCGCTGTTCACGGCCACCTCGGCGGTGTGCGTGACGGGTCTCGCGGTGGTCGACACCGCCTCGCACTGGTCGGTGTTCGGGGAGCTGGTGATCGCGGGGCTGGTCCAGGTGGGCGGGCTCGGCATCATGACCATGGCCACCGTGTTCACGCTGCTCGTCTCGGGCCGCTTAGGACTGCGGGCCAAGATCGTGGCGCAGGCCGAGACCAAGACGCTCAGCGCCAGCGACATCCGCCATGTGATCCGCAAGGTGGTGCTGTTCACGCTGCTGTGCGAAAGCGTCGCCGCCGTCGTGCTGACCGGCCGGTTCATGGTCGCCTACGGTGAGCCGTTCGGCCGGGCGCTCTATCTCGGCGGCTTCCACGCGGTGGCCTCGTTCAACAACGCGGGGTTCGCGCTGTGGCCCGACAGCCTGATGAGGTTCGTCACCGACCCGTGGATCTGCCTGACCGTGGCGTTCGCCTGCATCGTCGGCGGGCTCGGCTTCCCCGTCGTGTTCGAGCTGGCCCGCACCTGGCGCCACCCGCACAAGTGGAGCGTGCTGACCAGGATCACGCTCGGCGTCACCGTGACGCTGCTGGTGCTCGGCACCCTCGTCTTCCTGATGACCGAGTGGCGCAACCCCGGCACGCTGGGCGCGCTCGACGAGCCCGACAAGCTGCTGGCCGCGTTCTTCACCGCCGTCATGCCGCGCTCGGCCGGGTTCAACACCCTCGACGTCTCGGCCATGTACCCGTCGAGCTGGCTGCTCACCGACCTGCTCATGTTCATCGGCGGGGGCAGCGGCGGCACCGCGGGCGGCATCAAGGTGACCACGGCGGGCCTGCTGGCGTTCGTGGTGTGGGCCGAGCTGCGCGGCGAGAGCCGGGTCAACGTCGGTCACCGGCGGCTGCCCGACACCAACCAGCGGCAGGCCGTCACGGTGACGGCGCTGGGGGTAGGGCTGGTGGGTGTGGCGACGTACGTGCTGCTCGCGCTCACCCCGCACAGCCTCGACCAGGTCATGCTCGAGGTGGTCTCCGCGTTCAGCACGGCGGGCCTGTCCACCGGCATCACCGCCGACGTCGGCACGGCCGGGCACGTGCTGCTCGTCATGCTCATGTTCGTGGGCCGCATCGGCCCGCTCACCCTGGGCTCCGCGCTGGCCCTCAACAGGCGCGCCCGGCACTACGAGCTACCAGAGGAGCGTGTCATCGTTGGCTGAGTACAAGGGCGACCCGGTCGTCGTCATCGGCCTGGGCAGGTTCGGCACGTCGCTGGCGCTGGAGCTCACCCGGCGCGGCACCGAGGTCCTGGCCATCGACAACCGGCCCAAGATCACGCAGAGCCTTGCGGGCCGCATCACCCAGATCGCGACCGCCGACGCCACCGACATGGAGGCGCTGCGCCAGCTCGGCGTGCCCGACTTCTACCAGGCGGTGGTGGCGGTCGGCAGCGACATCGAGGCCAGCATCCTCGCCACGTCGCTGCTGGTCGAGCTGGAGATCAACGACATCTGGGCCAAGGCCATCAGCACCCAGCACGGCCGCATCCTGAGCCGCATCGGCGCCCATCACGTGGTCTTCCCCGAGCACGACATGGGCGAGCGGGTCGCGCACCTGGTGAGCGGCCGCATGCTCGACTACATGCAGGTCGACGAGAACTTCGCGCTGGCCAAGACCAGCCCGCCGAAGGAATATGTCGGCATCCCGCTCGGCCGGTCCAACCTGCGCCGCAAGTACGGCGTGACGATCGTGGCGGTCCAGCCGCCTGGCGAGGAGTTCACGTACGCGACGGCCGAGACGGAGCTGTCGTACGGCGACATCGTGCTCGTCTCCGGGCGCACCGAGCAGGTGGAGCGCTTCGCCGAGCTGCCCTGACCCGTGCGGTGACAAGCTCGTGACCGGACGCTGCAACGCCCCACGCAGAGGGCATTCACCCTGGTAAGGGAGGTCATCGCATGCGCGCACGCGATCTCGCCGTCGAGTTCCCGACGGTCACCCTCGACACCCCGGCTCTGGAGGCGGCCAGGCTGCTCGCCGACCGCGACCTGCCGGGGCTCATCCTCATCGGCGACGACGGTCTCCCGCACAGCATCCTGCCGGGCACGCAGGTGCTGCGGCTGGCGGTGCCGGCCTACTGCCAGGACGACCCGGCGCTGGCCAGGGTGGTGGACGAGGCGCACGCCGACCGGTTCCTGCATCGGCTCGACGGCAGGACCGTACGCCAGTGCCTGCCGGAGGAGCCGCGCGAGCTGCCGGTGGCCGGTCCGAAGGCGACCGTGCTGGAGCTGGCCTCGCTGATGGCACGGACGCACAGCCCGCTCGTCGCGGTGGTGGCCGACAAGCGGCTGATCGGCGCCGTCACCCTGCAATCCCTGCTCGACCACGCACTCCAGCTGTGAAACCGGGCTTACCTGGGATGACGGGCCGGGCGACGTAGGGTGGGGTCATGGTGAAGGCCGTGGCTCGACAGCCCGTTCCGGCCCGGCGTGCGAACGCCGAGCGCAGCATCGCCGCGATCCTGGAGGCCGGCACGCGGTTGCTCAGTGCCGACCCGGGGGCCGGCGTGGCCGACATCGCGCGGGAGGCCGGGGTGGGCAGGGTGACGCTCTACGGCCACTTCCCCTCCCGTGAGGCGCTGGTGGACGCGGTGCTCGACCATGCGGTGCGCATGGCGGACGGCGTGCTGGAGGACGACCGCATCGACACCGCGCCGCCGCCCGAGGCCATGGAGGGTCTGCTGCGTTCGTCGTGGGAGGTGCTCGACCGCCATCGCCGGCTGTTCCTCGCCGCCGACCGCGCGCTGCCCACCGAACGCATCAGGGAGCGGCACGAGCGCCCGCTGCGCCGGGTCGAGCGGCTGATCGCGCGGGGGCGGGAGACCGGCGACTTCCGTACGGACCTGCCGCTGCAGTGGCTGGTGACGGCGTTCTTCGCGATCCTGCACAGCGCCGCGCAGGAGCTCGAAACGGGCCGGCTGGCACCGGACGAGGTGGAGAAGGTCCTGGTGACCACGATGCTGTCGCTGCTGCGTCCGCCTGTGGCGAAACGAACCTGAGCGCGTTGCCGAGTGGGCGGACGCCCACCTACTGTGGGCGTATGCCCACTACTTCCCCTGAGCCCGGCCTCCCCTCCGGGCAGGAGACCCATCAGCTCCGCGAGGTCGCCGAGTCCTTCGGCACCGAGGCCGACCGCTACGACCGCGCCCGCCCGAGCTACCCCGAGCCCCTGATCACCCGCATCGCCGGCGCCGCGCCCGGCCCCGACGTTCTCGACGTCGGCTGCGGCACCGGCATCGCCGCCCGGCAGCTCCAGGCGGCCGGCTGCCGCGTGCTCGGCGTGGACGTGGACGGGCGCATGGTCAGGCTCGCGCGGGAGCGCGGCCTGGAGGCCGAGGTGGCGCCGTTCGAGACCTGGGACGCGCGCGGGCGCCGCTTCGACGCGGTGGTCGCCGGGCAGACCTGGCACTGGGTGGACCCGGTGGCGGGCGCCGCCAGGGCGGCCGAGGTGCTGCGGCCCGGCGGCCGGCTGGCGCTGTTCTGGAACGTCATGCAGCCGCCGCCCGCCGTGGCCGACGCCTTCGCCGAGGTCTACCGGCGGGTGCTGCCGCAGATGGCGGCCGTGGGCGCGGCGGGACCGGCGCTGGAGGCGTACGCGGTGATGGCCGGGAAGGCGAGCGAGGGCATCGAGGCGTGCGGCGCGTTCCACGAGCCCGAGCGGTGGCGGGACGACTGGGAGCGGACGTACACGCGGGAGGAGTGGCTGGACGCGCTGCCCACCTTCGGCGGCCACAGCAGGCTGCCCGCGGAGCAACGAGAGGAGTTGCTGGCGGGCATGGGTGCGGCGGTGGACGCGCTGGGGGGCCGGTTCGTGCTGCCGTACGCGACGGTCACCGTCACCACGACCCTGCTCACGGCACCGCTCACAACACCGCGCACGACCGCCTGAACCTCTCGCCCGAGCCCCTCTCCCGGCCCGGCGGAGGATCCCGCTTTTGGCGGAAATCCAGGGATATCCCAGGACACTTTTGCGGATTATTCTTCGTTGGATGGTCGTATTCCGCCGGCGAAAGCGGAGAAGCCGTAGATGCCGCCATTGAAGCTGGCGCACCAGCGCCCGCGCGGGGTGATCGTGATCGCCGTCAACGGCGAGATGGACGCCACCAATCGAGCCCAGCTCGAGGCCTACGTCCGTGACCTGCCCGTCGATCTCGCCCGGGGCATGGTGTTCGACCTGTCGGGCGTCCCGTTCATGGACAGTTCGGGGCTGCACGTGCTGCTGCGCTGCGCCACCGACTGTCTCAGGAACGGCGGCACCGTGCATCTGGCGGGCGTGCAGCCGCTGCCCGCCCGCCTTTTCGAGATCACCGGCGTGGCGGCGTACGTCCCCGTGCACGACACGGTGGAGACGGCCGTCGCCGCGCTCACCTCGGCGGGCCATTCCCTCTGACGGATTTCCCGCCGGATACATGCTGTGATAGGGCAATGACAACTCGCCGCTAGCCCACGGGGCGGCCGACTCCGGATAATCTCTGCGCTACCTCGATTGCTTGGGCGAGTACGGAGGAGCGGTCATGAACGACCCCACCGTCGGCACGTCCCGTCCGTCCGCCGCGCGCGGCCAACGCGCCAGGGGCCAGGGAGAGGCGGGTGAGGAGCCCGAGCTGCGCAGGCTGCTGGCCGGCCTGACCGCCGTCAGGGACGGCGACTTCCGCACCCGGCTGCCCGACGACGCCGACAGGCTGCTCGGGGAGATCGCGTCGGTGTTCAACGGCATGGTGGACCAGCTGTCGCTGTTCACCTCCGAGGTGACCAGGGTGGCCCGCGAGGTCGGCACGGACGGGCGGCTCGGCGGCCAGGCGGACGTGCCGGCGGTGTCGGGCACCTGGAAGGACCTCACGGAGTCGGTCAACGCGATGGCCGGCAACCTCACCGACCAGGTACGCAGCATCGCCCAGGTCACCACGGCGGTGGCGCGCGGCGACCTGTCCCAGAAGATCACCGTGCACGCCCGCGGCGAGATCCTGGAGCTCAAGAACACCGTCAACACGATGGTGGACCAGCTCTCGTCGTTCGCGGCCGAGGTGACGCGGGTCGCGCGCGAGGTCGGCAGCGAGGGCAGGCTCGGCGGGCAGGCCGAGGTGGAGGGCGTCTCCGGCACGTGGAAGCGGCTCACCGAGAACGTCAACGAGCTGGCCGGCAACCTCACCAGGCAGGTGCGCGCCATCGCCGAGGTGACCAGCGCCGTCACCTCGGGCGACCTGACCCGCTCGATCACCGTGGACGCCGAGGGCGAGCTGGCCGATCTCAAGGACAACATCAACTCGATGGTGAAGTCGCTGCGCGAGACCACGACCGCCAACGAGCAGCAGGACTGGCTGAAGTCGAACCTGGCCCGCATGTCCGGCCTGATGCAGGGCCACCGCGACCTGACCACCGTGGCCGAGCTGGTCATGAACGAGCTGGCGCCGCTGGTCTCCGCCCAGTACGGCGCGTTCTTCTCGGCCGAGGACAGCGAGCTGAAGCTGATCAGCGCCTACGGCTACCCGGTCGACCCCGAGCGGCCCACCCGGTTCAGGCTCGGCGAGGCGCTGGTCGGGCAGGCGGCGCGCAGCCGCAGGACGATCGCCATGACCGATCTGCCGCCCGGCTACATCACGATCGCCTCAGGGCTCGGCCGCACCGACCCGTCGTCGGTGATCGTGCTGCCCATCGTGGTCGAGGAGCAGGTGCTGGGCGTGATCGAGCTGGCCTCGGTGCAGGCGTTCACGCCGGTGCACCGGGCCTTCCTCGACCAGCTCATGGAGACGATCGGGGTCAACCTCAACACGATCGTGGCCAACGCGCGTACCGACGAGCTGCTGAAGGAGTCGCAGCGGCTGGCGGTCGAGCTGCAGGCCCGCTCGGAGGAGCTGCAGCAGCAGCAGGAGGAGCTCCAGCGCTCCAACGCCGAGCTGGAGGAGAAGGCGACGCTGCTGGCCCGCCAGAACCAGGACATCGAGACCAAGAACCTGGAGATCGAGCAGGCCAGGCAGGAGCTGGAGGACCGGGCGCACCAGCTGTCGCTGGCGTCCACGTACAAGAGCGAGTTCCTCGCCAACATGAGCCACGAGCTGCGCACACCGCTCAACTCGCTGCTCATCCTGGCGCAGCTGCTCGCCCAGAACCACACCCGCAACCTCACCCCCAAGCAGGTCGAGTACGCGGGCATCATCCACTCCGCCGGGTCCGACCTGCTGCAGCTCATCAACGACATCCTCGACCTGTCGAAGGTCGAGGCCGGGAAGATGGACATCAACCCCGAATGGGTGCAGCTGCGGCGGCTGCTCGACTACGTCGAGGCCACGTTCCGGCCGATGACCGGCCAGAAGAGCCTCGAGTTCCGGGTCACCCCGGCGCCCGGCGTGCCGGCCGAGCTGCTCACCGACGACTCGCGGCTGCGGCAGGTGCTGCGGAACCTGCTGTCGAACGCGGTCAAGTTCACCGAGACGGGCAGCGTGGAGCTGCGCATCGAGCCGGCCGCGCCGGGTGAGCTGCCCGCGTCCGTACGTCCCCACGGCCCCGCCATCGCCCTGCGGGTCGTCGACACCGGGGTGGGCATCCCCGAGCAGCAGCTCGAAGTGATCTTCGGGGCGTTCCAGCAGGCCGACGGCACCACCAGCCGCAAGTACGGCGGCACCGGGCTGGGGCTGTCGATCTTCCGGGAGATCGCGTACCTGCTGGGCGGGGCCATCACCGTGCGGAGCACGCCGGGGCAGGGCAGCGTGTTCTCGCTGTACCTGCCGGTGGCGCGGCCCGGGTTGGAGCCCGGTGAGGCGGTCGCGCCCGCCGAGGGCGCGCCCGCGCGGTCGGCCGAGCGGGCGCCGGTGAGCGCGCGGCGGCTCCTCGTCATCGAGGAGCGGCGGGGCGGGCTGCTGTCGCTGGTCGCGGAGAGCGTCGTGGGCGACCTCGCCACCGCCCGCGACCTGGGCGGGACGATGGAGGTGGTCACGGCGGCCGGGGCCGAGGAGGCGGCGCGGCTGCTGGGCGGGGAGCCGTGCCACTGCATCGTCCTCGACCTCGACATGCCTGACATGTCGTCTTATCGGGTGCTTGCCGCCATGGACGGCGACCCGCGGCTGCGCGGGGTCCCGGTGCTGGCGTACAACAACTGGCGCTCACACCCGCAGCAGGAGGTGCGCCTGGCGCACCAGCCGCTGGAGCTGCTGTCCAGCCTCGACGAGCTGCGCGAGCGCATCGCCCTGCACCTCACCGCCGACCAGCATGCTGGAGCTGCACGGCATCACCGTCCTGCACGCCGAGAACGGCCGCGCCGGCATCGACACGCTGACCACCCACCCGGAGACGGACCTGATCCTGATGGACGTGATGATGCCCGCGATGGACGGCTACACGGCGACGGAGACCATCCGCTCGATGCCGCAGTACGCGCACCTGCCGATCATCGCCGTCACCGCCAAGGCGATGCCCGGCGACCAGGAGAAGAGCCTCGCCGCCGGCGCCTCGGACTACGTCACGAAGCCCGTGGACGCCGACCACCTGATCGCCCGCATCCGCCACTGGCTGGACCTGTCATGACGCCACCCGCACCGTTCCCCTGGCCTCCGACCCGCCCCCTCCCGCCATGACACCCCCACCCGAGAACGACGAGACACCTCCCTCCCCCGCCGGCGCCGACGCGGATGCCGGTGGGCTGGAGCACCTGGTGGCGACGGTTGAGCGGTTGCGGGGGGAGGCTGAGTGGGTGCGGCGGGCCGCTGCCGGTGGTGCGGTGATCGAGCTGGCCAAGGGGGTGCTGGTCGAGCGGTTGCGGTGCACGCCGGCGCAGGCGGCCGAGCAGCTCGCCCTGCTCGCCGTCAAGGCGGGCGTGACGCCGCTGGAGGTCGCCGCCGACGTGGTGAACGAGGTGGCGGGCGACCGCATCGGAGAGGCGGGCGAGCACGACCCGGCGGTGTCGGCCCGCCTGCGCGCCGCCGAGAGCTCGGCTCTGGGCGCAGGCGACACCCAGGTCGTGGCCGCGTCGCTGCTGGAGCACGCGCTGGCTCCGCTGGGCGCGACGGCCGTGGCCGTCTGGGAGGCGGAGCCGGGCGGCGCCCTCGCCCTGGCCGGGCAGGCCGGCTTCGGCCACGAGGAGGCCAGGCGCTGGCGTCACATCCCACCGGGCGTCCCCACCCCGGCGAGCCGCACCCTGCGCGAACGCCGCCTCCTCTGGCACCCGTCAACCACCCTCCCCGCCATCGGCCACCCCCAACCGGAAGCTCACTCTCCGATGACCGTCCGGCCGGTGGCCGGCCCTTGGATGAGCATGAGGGTGGGGGGCGGGTGACCGTCCCCATGGTGGCCGAAGGGCGGGTGGTGGGGGTGTTGGAGGTGTGCTGGCCTTACGCGGTGCCGGCGCGGTCGGTACGGGTCGAGCGGCAGATCGAGGCGCTGGCCGAGCTATGTGCGCGGACGCTCGACTCGCCGTACGTCGCCAGGCCCGAGGATGCGGCCACGGGAGCGGCGCAGCACGCCGAACTGGTGGGGCTGGCGGATGCGTTGCCGGATCCGTCCCTGGTGTTGCGGGCCCGGCTGGACGAGCACCAGAAGCCGGCGGACTTCGAGATCCAGCACGTCAGTGAGCGGGTCACGCGCGGGGACGGGATGCTGCTGGAGGCGTACCCTGTCCACGTGGGCGGGTCGTTGCTGGAGGCCTGTCCGCAGGCGGCGCGCACGTTGCTGGGGTTGCTGGAGCGGGTGCATGCCACCGGTGAGCCGTTCCGGGCCGAGCGCATGCCGCTCCAGCTGAGCGCCACGGGCGTCGCCGACGTCAGCCTGACCCGGCATGGCGAGTACGTGCTGATGGTGTGGCGGGACCACGACGAGGACGCGCGGCTGGCGGGGCTGCTGGAGCACGCGCAGCGGCTGGGCAGGATCGGCGGGTTCGAGGAGAACGCGCGTACCGGCGAGATCACCTGGAACGCCCAGCTGTACACCCTGTACGGCCGCACCCAGGGCGACCGCCCCGTCCCCCTCGAACGGCTGCGCGACCACGCCCACCCCGACGACGCGGTGGCGGTGGGCCGGTTCCTGCGTACGGTGCTGCACCACCGCAGGATGGCGGCCGTCGCGTTCCGGCTGCGGCGCCCCGACGGCGTGGCCAGGCACATGCGGGTGGTGGCCGAGCCCGTCTTCGGCCCGGACGGCCGGCTGATGGCGGTACGCGGCGCGTACCAGGACATCTCCTCCCAGCACTGGACGGAGGTCGCGCTGTCCGTCACCCGCGACCAGCTCGCCCACACCGAGCAGCAGTCGGCCGCCCGCAACAGGCTGGCCCTGCAGCTGCAGCAGGCGATCATGCCGCCGTCCCACGGCAGCATGGACTCCTCGGGCCTGCACATCGCGGTCCGCTACCGCCCGGCGCAGAAGGAGCACCTGGTCGGCGGTGACTGGTACGACGCGGTCGCGCTGCCCTCACGCCAGGTGCTGCTGTCGGTCGGCGACGTGGCGGGCCACGGCGTGCAGGCGGCCACCGGCATGGTGGTGCTGCGCAACGCGCTGCGCGGCCTCGCCACCACGGGGGCGGGCCCCGCCCAGCTCATGACCTGGCTGAACATGGTCGCCCACCATCTGGCCGACCGCATGACGGCGACGGCGGTGTGCGCGCTGTACGACCCGTCGTCCCGCGTCCTGCACTGGGCGCGGGCAGGGCACCTGCCGCCGATCCTGCTGCGCGACGGCGACGGCGACGGCTGCGAGCTGCCGGTGCTGAAGGGGCCGCTGCTGGGCGCGTTCGAGGACGCGGCGTACGAGGAGGGCCGGCTGCAGCTGCGCTCCGGCGACACGCTGCTGATGTACACCGACGGCCTGATCGAGCGGCGCGACCACAACCTGCGCCACGCCCAGGACCGGCTGCTGGCCATCGCCAGGCGCGG
Organism: Nonomuraea sp. NPDC049421; assembly: GCF_040677005.1. Lineage (NCBI taxonomy): Bacteria > Bacillati > Actinomycetota > Actinomycetes > Streptosporangiales > Streptosporangiaceae > Nonomuraea > Nonomuraea sp. NPDC049421. The sequence goes on along the minus strand of NZ_JBFAQA010000008.1, from coordinate 304,731 downwards.
CGCCGCCACGCTGGATCACCGCCTGGACGACCTGCTGACCCACTCCAACTCCGACACCGACGACGACACCTGCCTGATCGGCGTCCAGCTGCGCTGACAGCGCCCCGGCCGCCACCCCCACGGGCGCCGCAGAGTGGTCCGAGTACGTCGTGGAACGTCCCTATCGCCCCGTGTGCTGACGCCGGTTCTCCGGCGGGACGCGGACGATGCGGAAGCCGGCGTCCTCCAGGAGGGCGGGCAGGCCGGTGACGGCCGCGCGGTCCTTGCCGCGCGCCTCCTCCGACAGGTATTCCCAGTCGAGGAGGTCCGGGTGCTGCTTCCTGGCGTCGTCGCGCGTGGGGCCGTGGGTCCAGCCGCGGTCGAGGAGGTAGGACATCCAGCGGCGGTGCTCCAGCTCGGCGAGCAGCTCGATCTCGTCGTGCTCGAACGCGAACGTGGCAGGCGCGTCGGTGCTCGGCGCCGGCACCGCGCCGATCACGCGGAGCTTGATGCCGATGTGGGCGGCCTGGTCGCGGTTCTGGCCCTTCTTGGCCTCGGTCAGCGCCTCGTACGGCACCATGGACTCGTTCTGCTCAGGGGTCTCGCCGCGCTCGGCGCACCCCATCAGGTATCGCTCGTGGATCGCCCGCGCCAGGCGCTCGATCACGTCCTCGTCGATCAAATCGGGTCGTCCCGCCTCTTCTGTGACGGCGAAGAACCGCAGCGTGCCGGCGACGTCGTCGAGCAGCCCCGCGGTTCCGAACGCCTCCGCGAACACCCTACGCTGGCCCACCCGGACGATCATGGGTGCGCCGGTCCACAGCGGGGCGACGGTGAGGGTGGCGGTCAGGGCGTCGTCCTCGTCGCCGTAGCAGACGTAGACGCGCTGGGGACGTTCCTTCATGTCCTCCAGGAACGGGCGCAGCCCGTCGGCGCCCGCGTCGTGCGCGGTCACGGCGCAGTGGTCGGCGACGAACGGGTACGTCCTGCACACCGCCTCCACCTGGGCCGTCGCGCCGGGGGCGAGCACGCGGACCGGGACGCGCGCCCCGGCGCGCAGCCGGCACTGCCGGGCCAGCTCGACCAGCAGGGCCGCGCCGAAGTGTCTGAGTCCGAGCAGCAGGACGGGGCCCTCGTGGGTGACGGGGTCGCGCAGCAGCAGCACGCGGGCGGCCAGCTCCTCCAGGTTGAAGAAGTCGAGCCGCCGCTCGTGCGGCCCCTCCGAGCCGAGGCGGCGGGCGCGCAGCGCGGAGCACAGGCCGGGGTCGGGGACGTACGCGTAGGCCGACACGGGTGAGCCGCTGCCGAGGCCGTGCGCGGCGGCGGCGATGGCGACGTTGGCGGTGGCGTCGTCCTCGCAGGCGTAGACGACGCGGGCCCGGTGGGCGCCGGCCGCGCGCAGCACCTGCGGATTCCTGGCGTCGCCCGCGACGTGGAACACCCCGCGCGCCCGCTGCGGGTCGCCGGCCGGGCCGCCGATGACGACGACCGTGCGGCCGTTCTCGCGCAGCCGCTGCGTCAGCGCCTGTCCCAGCGGGCCGGTGCCGCAGACGACCGCGTGCCCGGACGCCTCGCGGGCCCGCAGCCTGCGGTATTCGGCGCCGAGCAGCAGGCGTACGGTCTCGGCGAGCGCGTAGATCGTGACCGCGGGCGCGGTGAACCTGGCGACCTCCAGCGGCCACGGCAGCGGGCCCGGCGTGCCGAGCGGCTGGGGGTCGATGACGAACAGCTGGAGGTCGTAGTAGACGAGGTCGAGGAGGGTGGGTGCGGGGGTCGCGGCGGCGAGGTGCGTACGCAGCCCCATGAACCCCAGCACCAGCGACACCAGCGCCAGGAACCCGAACCCGGCCATCACCGAGGACCTGATGGAGCCCGTCTCTCGCATCCCGCCCCGCTTCCGCAGCCTGAGACGACAAGGACCGTCCGCTCCTTCATAGCAACGGGTGTCCCCGGCGTTACCGCTTTCCCGGAGATGATCAGCCGGCGCCGAAGCAGACGAAGGTGGCGGCGGGTTCGCCGAGTGAGGCGATGGCGAGGGCGTCGGCGGGGCGCGCCCCTTCCGCGACGGCCTGGTGGTAGGCCGTCATGACGCGCTCGGCCACCTGGTCGGGCACGCGGGTGAGGCTGGAGATGACGGTGGAGGTGCCGAGGTAGAGCAGGGCGGCGGTGAACCCGAGCAGCTCGTCGCCCGCCCTGACCACGGCCTGGCCGACGTCGCAGGCCGACAGCACGACGTGGCCGGGCGCCCGGCCGAGCCGCTGCAGGTCGTACGCCATGAGCGGCCCGTCGGCGAGCACGAGCCGGGAGAAGAACACGTTCTCGCGCTCGTGGTGGCCATGGGCGGCGAAGTGGGCGATGGACGCGCCGTCGAGCGCCTCCAGCGTGGCCGCCACCGTCGCCTGCTCCCCCGTCAGGCGGCGTGCCTTGGGATGGACGTCGCCCAGCCGCTCGACCTCGCGTTGGGCGTGCCTGAGGTCGGGCCCGGCGACCAGGACGGGCGAGCCGTCTTCGGGCGCGGCGGATCCCTTGGCCGCCAGCCACACCAGCGCGGACGGCGCCACGGCCAGCGGCCTGCCGCGCAGGTGGGGCAGCAGCCCCCAGGGCACCGCGGACAGCCCCATGGTGGGGATCAGCACGATCCCGCGGGCGCCGTCCAGGGCCTGGCGCAGCGGCGCCGCGAGCGCGTCGCCGATGACGGCGAGCTGCCGCTGCACGGACGCCTCGATCACGGCTTTCAGCGCGGGCCGCAGGTTGCGTCCCGCCTGGGCGTTCAGGTCACCGGCCAGCCGCCGCGCGGCTTCGGCCACCGGTTCGTACGCGGTCAGCCGGTGCAGGTGGCACCGGCCGCGTACGAGGACCAGGGCCAGCAGCCCGCCGTCCACGTTGAGCAGGCTGACCAGCGCCAGGTCGTCCTCGGCCAGCGCCGACTCCACCGCGGAGGCCGGCGCGGGTGGCAGCCGTTCGCCCACGCCTGGCAGCTGCCAGCCGCGCTCCCTGATCACCTGCTCCAGCTCCAGGCAGCGCCGGCGCAGCGCGGGGTCGCGGCGGCCCGCGGCCTCGTCGGCGTGCATCTGCTGGGCGAGCCGGCGCAGCTCGGCCAGCGCCTCGGCGGTCCTGCCGTCCTCGGGCGCCTGCGGCGGGCGGAACCGGAACGCCTGCGCCCTGCACCGCTCCGACCAGGCGAACACCTGCCGCGGCGGTCCCCCGTCGAGGGCCGCGCGCAGGCCGTGGCCGGCCAGGTCGGCGCCCAGGGCGGCGACGCCGGTGAGCAGGTCGAGGCTGCCCAGGCGGCCCCGGTGGGCGTGGATGAGCGCCAGCCCGTCCCGTACGCGGCGCAGCGCCAGGCCCCGCTGCCCGGACGCGCCGGCCAGCTCGGCGCCGGCGAGGTGCCGCATCAGCCGCACCTCCAGCGACACGTTCCGCCCGCCCTCGGGAAAGGCGGCGGGGGGCCGCCCGCCGGCGATGAGCGCACGAACCGCCACAAGCCTGGCCATCTCGGCGTCATCCCGCATGCCGAGCGCGGCGAACCGCTCCTCCAGGCTCCCCGCCCTCCGCGCCACCGCACCAGGAGCCACCGCCCGGGAAGCCACCGCCCGGGAAGCCACCGCGCCCGGGGCTACCGGGCCGGGAGCCACCCCACGGGCGAGGTCGGCGCGCAGGCGCATGAGGACCGCGCGCAGCGCCCAGGCGGTGCTGCCGCGGCGGCGGAAGTACGTCTCCGCCCGCCGGGCCCGGTCCCTGGCCTCGGCGTGGCGGCCCGCGTCGAGGGCGCACTGGGCGCGGGCCAGCTGGGCCTCGGCGTAGTCCTGCATGAGCCGCTGCCGGCGGAAGCCGTCGATGGCGCCGTCGAGGGTGCGTCCTGCCTCGTCGGTGAGGCCCACGGCGAGCAGGGCGCGGGCCCTGTCGACGGCGAGCACGGGCAGGAAGCCTGGGTTGACGTCCTGGTAGAGGCTCTCGACGCGGGCGAAGACGCGCAGCGCGGCAGGTACGTCGCCGAGCAGCAGGTCGCAGTAGCCGTCGTTGTGCAGGGCCTTGGCGGCGAGCACCCGGTGCCCGGCCGCGTGCGCGAGCTGGGCGCTCCTGCGGGCGTCGTCCCTGGCCTGGCGTACCCGGCCGGCCATGAGGTGGATGACGGACCGGTTGAGCAGCACCCTGGACAGCTCGACCCGCTCGCCCGCCGCGGCGAGCAGGGGCGCGGCGGCGTCCAGCTCGGCGAGCGCCTCGGCACCTGCGCCGAGACGCAGGTGCAGCAGGCCGCGCTGGGCGTGCACGATGGCCAGCTCGTGCGGCGGCGCCCGGCGCTGGGCGGCGTCGAGCAGCTCCATGCCGCGCCCGGTGTGCCCCTGCTCGGCCTCGGCGTGCGCGAGGCTGGTGAGCAGCCGGGCCAGCAGCCCGTCGGGCCCGTCAGGCTCGGCGGGCTCGGCGGGGTCGGCGTCGGAGTGGCCGAGCAGGGCGAGCGCGCGGCGCAGGCGGCGGGCGGCCTGGGCGGGGCGGCCGTTGTCGGTCGCCTCGACGCTGATCTTGTGCAGGTGCTCGACCTGCTCGCGGATCGCCGCGAAACCGCTGTCGCGCAAGACCGCCTCGCGGTGGGGTCGGAGGGTGGGGTCGGAGGGTGGGGTCGGAGGGTGAGGTCGGAGGGTGAGGTCAGAGGATGAGTGAGGGTGTCACCGCCAGTATCGTCGCCCGCGCCGGATCATCAAGCCCCTGGCGTACCACGAGTTGCGACAGGCCGCGTGGCACCACGTCGAGCACGAACCTGCCCTGGTCGTCGGCCCTGACCACGTGGGCGCCGCAGCCGGTGCGCAGCTCCACCAGGTGCTCGCCGGGCGGCGCGAGCCAGCCGTCCACGCGGACGGCGTGCTCGTCGCGCGCGCTCACGCTGATCATGATGGTGAGGATCTCGCTGTCGAACGTGATCGTCCGGCTGTCCTCGCCGCCCCGCACGCCGGCGGGCAGTGCGGGCTCCTCGTGCGGACGCAGCACGGCGAAGTCGGGCGACTCCAGGGCGAGCGCGAACTGCAGGCGTTCGACCAGGGTGGCGGGCACGGGATCGACGATGCGGTAGACGTCGGCGATCTGCCCGGCGAGCAGCTCGTCCTCGGGGGTCAGGTAGGGAGCGCCGCTCCCCTCTGCGGGGTTCATCAAGGACTCCAATCCGGATCCTTCGCGAGCAGGAGGCGCAGCTTCGCGAAGCATCGGCCGCGCGTGGGCCCGATGCTGCCCATCGGCATGTTCAGCGCGGCGGCCACCGCGTCGTAGTGGGGGCGGGGCACGAAGGCGATGATCCTGAGCAGCTCGGCGCACCTCTTGGGCAGGCTCTCGACGGCGTGCCAGAGCGCGCGCCGCCGTTCGTCGTCCACGAGCAGCTCGTCGGGGGTGAGCACGCTGTCGGGCAGGTCCTCGAAGGCGTCGTCGCCGGGCAGGTCGTCCTTGCGGGCGGCGGCGCTGACCCGCCACGCCTCGCGCCGGGTGGTGGTGACCAGCCATTCGATGAGGGCGCCCGGCACGGAGATGGCGTCGAGGTGGCGCAGCAGGGTGAGCCAGGTCGTCTGGATGACGTCCTCGGCGGCCTGGGGGCTGAGGCCCTGGTTCCTGGCGGTGTGCCAGAGCACGGGGGTCAGCTCGGCGACGATGGCGTCGAGCGCGCCCCTGTTGCCCGTACGGGCTTCGAGCAGCAGCGTGGCCAGCCGTTCGCGCCGCTGGGAGCGGGCGCCCGGCGGGCGGTCGAGTGCGCGGTCGCCGGCCATCAGATCGGGGTGATCTCCGGCCGCGCCGCCTTGTCGTTGATCATCGTGTCGATGACCGTGCGCGCCCGCTCGACGGGGTCGACGCCGACCTGCCCGATGGTCTTGGTCAGCTCGGCGGCGATGACGCCGGCCACGATGGGCGCGGCGAACGACGTGCCGCTCCAGCCGCAGAACGGCCCCACGGCGTCGCAGTCGAGCGCGGCCCGCTCGCCGACGCTGAGCGGGGCGTTCTGGGCGCCCCTGTGGGCGGGCGGGAAGGTGCTGACGACCATCGCGCCGGGCGCCCGCCAGCGTACGGCGGGGTGGTCGTTGCTGAAGATGGCGACGGTGCCGTCGGGGTTCTTGGCGGCCACGCCGAGCATGGGCGCGAGCGGCGGCCCAGGAACGTCCGTCTCGGAGAGCGCGGCGAGGTAGAAGGGCCGGGTGGTGGCGTAGTTGCCGGCCGCGTTGACGACGGTGACGCCGCGCGCCCGCAGCTGGTTGACCTTGGTGAACAGCGACTGCATGGCGGCGTCGCCGGACTCGGAGAACCCGCCGAAGGAGCAGCAGAGCACGTCCACGGGCTGCCCGTCGTCCATGAGGTCGAGGAGGCGGTCGAGCGCGGCGTGCAGGGCCTCGCCGGGGACGACGCCGTCGCTGTGCATGACCTTGTAGCTGAGGACGCGGGCGTCGGGCGCGGTCTGCGCGATGATCCCGGCGAGCATGAGGCCGTGCCCGGTGTGCGAGTTGAGGGTGCCGATGAGCGGGTTGGGCACCTGGCCGAGGTCCTCGTAGCCTTCCAGCCTGGCGATGTCGCGGCCGGCGTAGGCGGGGTGGGTGTCCTCGATCTGCTGCTGCCCGTCGGGATCGACGGTGAGGAACGCGTCGGGGTCGGTGACGGGCCTGAACCAGGGATGCGTGGCGACGCCGGTGTCGAGGATGACGACGGTGATCCTGGGGCCGCCCAGCTCGTCGAGGGTGCGGCGGCGGGGCGGCCCGGCGACCACGGTCAGCGGGATGCGCCCGTATCCGGGGCCACCGCCCGTGCCGGGCTGCTCGGTGACGGCGTGGCCGCTGGTGGCGGGCTCACCGCCGAAGTCGAGCGATCCGATCCCGCTGGTGGCCGAGCCGACGAACAGGTGGTCGAGGGAGATCTGGTCCATCTGCGAACGGAGGGCGGCGGCGGCCGGCTCGGCGTACGACGGGTCGTTCAGTGCCCTGCGCACGGCGCGCAGCGCGGGCCAGGCGTCGGCCTTGACGTCGTGGGCGCCGTCGGCGATCTCCAGGACGGCGGGCAGCCAGACGGTCCGGTCGCCGAAGTCCCTGTCGCGGGCGCGGCCGACGCTCTCCGGCGACAGCTTCAGCCCCACGGTGGACAGGGCCTCGTCGATCCAGTCGGTCGCCTCGCGGACGGCGAGGAGCTGCCCGGGGACGAGCAGCACGTCCGCGCGGTAGACCGTGGAGTCGGGGCGGGCCTCGCCCGGGTCGAGGCCGACGGCCCACGGGTCGAGGACCTTGGCTCCGTGCCGGTCCAGCAGCTCGCGGGGCAGCGTGATGCCCTGCCAGGCCGGCCCGAACGGCTCACCCTGACCGTGTCTGGCCGGTTCCGGGATGTGGTCGATGGTCATGCCGCCTCCGTTCTCGCCTCTGTGGCGTACGAGAGCGGATCGCCGCCCGCGATACCCCGCAGCCGGTAACGGAAGCGTCACGATCCCCCGTGCGGCGCCGCGAGTGGAGGTGCTTAACTTGGACACGTAAAACGTTTCACTCCCTTTATTGCGGAAGGTCACCCTTGGACTACGAACGCCAGCCGTACAGAAGGTGCGGCCGCAGCGGTCTGCTCCTCCCCGCCGTCTCGCTGGGCCTGTGGCACAACTTCGGCGAGGGCAAGCCACTCGACAGCCAGCGCGCCATCCTGCACAAGGCGCTCGACCTCGGCATCACCCACTTCGACATCGCCGACCGCTACGGCCCGCCCATCGGCGCCGCCGAGTCCGCGTTCGGCCGGATCTTCCCCCGGTCGCTGCGCGACGAGGTCGTGGTCACCACCAAGGGCAGCAACCCCATGTGGGACGGCCCGTACGGGAAGGGCAACTCCCGCAAGCACCTGCTGGCCACGCTGGACCGCTCGCTGGCCCGGCTCGGCCTCGACTACGTGGACATCTTCTACCTGCACCGCGACGACGAGGAGACGCCGCTGGAGGAGCAGGTGGCCACGCTGGACCACATGGTCCGCACCGGCCGCGTGCTCTATGTCGGCGTGTCCAACTTCTCGCCGGAGCGCACCGCCGAGGCGGCCGGGCTGCTGCGCGGGCTCGGCACCCCGCTGCTGGTGCACCAGCCGTCGTACTCGCTGCTCAACAGGGGCATCGAGGACGCGCTGCTCGGCGTGCTGGAGGAGGAGGGCGTGGGCTGCGTGGTGTACTCGCCGCTGGCCCAGGGCCTGCTCACCGACCGCTACCTCGACGGCATCCCGGCCGACTCGCGGGCGGCCGAGGGCCGGTTCCTGACGGCCGACCGGGTGACGCCCGAGGTGCTGGCGTTCGTACGGACGCTGTCGAAGCTGGCCGACGCGCGCGGGCAGACGGTGGCGCAGCTCGCGCTGGCCTGGGCGCTGCGCGACCCGCGGATCACCTCGGTGCTCGTCGGCGCCTCCAGCCCCGAGCAGCTCGAGGCGAACGTGGCGGCGGTGGACCGGCTCGACTTCACCGCCGACGAGCTGGCCGCCATCGACCAGGCCGCCAAGGAGGCCGGCGTCTCCTCCTGAGCGGACGAGCGGGTACATCGATCGATGTACCCGGTATTTCGCCCCTCGGGACGACGGCCTGGCCCCGCGCGGCCAGCACAGTGGAGTGTGTGACGCGACGCATCGACGCACTCGACGTGCTGCGCGGGGTGGCCATCATGGGCACGCTCGGCACGAACATCTGGCTCTTCACCGCGCCGGAGGGTCCGCTGGGGTTCCTGCGGCCCGAAACCGGCGCGGTGGAGACCTTCCTGCGCTTCCTGGCGAACGGCAAGTTCCTCGGGCTGCTCACGCTGCTCTTCGGGGTGGGCCTGGAGCTGCAGTACCGCAGCGCCGCCCGCAGGGGGACGCCCTGGCCCGGGCGGTACCTGTGGCGGGCGGCGCTGCTGTTCTGCGAGGGCGTCCTGCACTACGTGCTGGTCTTCGAGTTCGACGTGCTCATGGGGTACGCGCTGACCTCGATGGTGGTGGCGTACCTGATCGGGCGGAGCGAGCGGGCGGTGACCGCGTGGATGGTCGCGGCGGGCGCCGTGCACCTGGCCGTCATCGGGCTGGTCACCGCGGCGCTGGCGGTGGCGCCGCCGGTGTCGGGCGGGGTGCCGCCGCGCGACTGGCTCGGCCAGGTGCGGATGCGGCTGGACAACGTCGCGGTCTTCCGCGCCGAGCTGGTGATCATCGTGCCGCTGGGGATCGTGCTGTTCCTGCTCGGGGCCCGGCTGATGCGCGCGGGCGCGTTCGAGGAGCGCGGGGCCGCGCTGCGGGTGCGGCTGATGGCCGTGGGGCTCGGCCTCGGCGTGCCGCTGAACCTGCTCACCTCCTTCGCGGGCCCGGCCTGGTTCATGGTGGATCGGTACGTCGCCGCGCCGCTGGTCGCCCTGGGCCTGCTGGCGCTGGTCACGCACGTCGTGCTGGGCATGAAGGGGGCACCGGGCGTCGTACGGCGGGGCCTGACCGGGGTGGGGCGCACGGCGCTGTCCTGTTACGTGTTCCAGAACCTCGCCGCGAGCGTGCTCTGCTACGACTGGGGCCTGGGGCTGGCCGGACGGTTGGACGGGCTGCGGCCCTGGTGGGTGCCGGCGGCGTGGGCGGTGATCTGCCTGTCGTTCATGGTGCTGGCGTCGTGGTGGCTGCGCAGGTTCGACCGGGGGCCGCTGGAGCTGGCCTGGCAGTGGGCGTACCAGGCACCGTGGCGGGGGCGGGAGCGCGTACGGGCGTGAAACCGGGTGTTGACGGGGTCTGCCGCAGCGCTTAACGTTCCGGCAGTCGGTGAAATTATCGACACACTTCCGAAACTTTCGGAAATCGCCCTGGCACCCCTGCTCCGGCATTCGGAGGTTCGTTCGGTGAAACCCTTGATCCTCGCCTTGGCGCTCGTGCTCGCCGTACCCGCGAGTCCCGCGAGCGCGCACCCCGGCCCCGGGCACCATCCGCGTCCTGCCAAGGACCTGCGCCAGCTCGCCCAGCAGCTGCACATCAAGATCGGCTCGGCGGTCGACATCGCCTCGCTGCGCGACGAGCCGACGTACCGCAAGACGCTGAACCGCGAGTTCACCCACGTCACCGCCGAGAACGCGATGAAGTGGGAGTCCGTCGAGCCGCAGCGCGGCGTCTACACCTGGGACGACGCCGACGCGCTCGTCGAGAACGCGCGCCGCAACCACCAGCAGATCCGCGGCCACACACTGCTCTGGCACAACCAGCTGCCCGCCTGGCTGACCAGCGGCGTCGAGGACGGCTCCATCGACGCGACCGAGCTGCGCGAGATCCTGCGCGACCACATCACCACCCAGGTACGCCGCTACAAGGGCAAGATCCGCGCCTGGGACGTGGTCAACGAGGTCGTGGAGGAGGACGGCTCGATGCGGCAGAGCATCTGGCTGACCCACCTCGGCCCCGGCTACATCGCCGACGCCTTCCGCTGGGCCCACAAGGCCGACCCGCACGCCAAGCTGTTCATCAACGACTACAACCTGGAGTGGAACGCCCCCAAGATCGAGACCACCCTCGACATCGTCAAGGACCTCAAGGCCAAGCGCGTGCCGATCCACGGCATCGGCTTCCAGGGCCACCTCGGCATCCAGTACGACTACCCCGGCGACTGGGCGAACGTCATGCAGCGCTTCGCCGACCTCGGGCTGGAGGTCGCGGTCACCGAGCTGGACGTCCGCATGGTGCTGCCGGTCACCCCGGAGAAGCTCGCCACCCAGGCCGACTACTACCGGCGCGCGCTCACCGACTGCCTCAGCGTCCGCGCCTGCCGCGAACTGACCGTCTGGGGCTTCACCGACCTGCACTCGTGGGTGCCGGGCTGGTTCGACGGCGAGGGCGCCGCGACGTTGATGGACGAGAACTACGCGCCGAAGCCGGCGTATGGGGCGTTGCTGTCGGTCAAGGGCCGGAAGTGATGGCTTCGTCGAGGCGCTGCAGGAGGCCGTAGACGAAACGGGCCCGGTGTGTCCGCCCGCCGGACGGGAAGTCGACCGTCCAGTGGTGCGGCGCCGGGCCCTCCAGTTGTACGGCCCCGGGAAGCGCGGCGAGGTCGGCCACCACGCACGTCCAGGGCTCGAGGCCGGACGGGGCGGGGCCCGAGGGGCGGACGAACCACTGGTTCCACAGCTCGCCGCCGGGCCCGAGCAGCGCCTCGTACAGCAGGCCCGGCCACGACGGGAGCGGCCAGCGCAGGACGTCGCAGGTGAGGCTGCCGACGGGCCTGCTCCCCCGGTACGGCGCGGGCCCGAGCGCCATCCGCAGCGCCGCGGCCCCCTTGGGCGCCCTGGGCGCGTGGGCCAGCCGCGTCCAGTGCGCGTGCGCCGCGCGTACCTCGGCCCGTGAGGCGCCCATGTCCCGCAGCGCCTCCTCGACCCGTCCAGGGTTGAGATCGCGCATGCGATGCATCAGGGCCAGCTCGAACTCCCGCACTCCGAAACGCACACCCCCACCCTGCCACGGGCCTCAGACAGGTTCGGCGGGCGCGTCGCGGTCCCCGGCCCGGCGGAGCTGGAGCAGGATGTTGTCACAGAACCGGCGCGGGATCTCCTGGGTGGCGGCGATGCGCTCGGCGTGCACCGGACGGCCGGCCGTGGCCAGGGCGAGCATGGCGCCGAGGGCGTACCGCGTTCGGGCGGAGATTCTCATCTGAGGTCTGGGCGGCCCTCAGGCCGAGGCCGTCTCCTCCTCTTCCGCGCCGCGCTCGCGCAGCCCGCTCTCCACCGCCTCGACGGACTCGCCGGCCTTGTCACGGCGGTATTCGCGCACCGAGTACGCGATCGCGCCCGCCCACAGCAGCGCGATGACGATGTAGGCGGCCGTCTGGACCCCGCTGGAGGCGTCGATCCAGTCGCTGCGCAGCAGCGTGCGGACGTTCGTCAAGATGATGACGCCGCCGACGGCCGAGCCGAGGATGCGCGGCGGGATGTGGCGGACCAGCCAGGCCGCGATCGGCGCGGCGATGACGCCGCCGAGCAGCAGCACGGCCACCCAGGCGAAGTCGATGTTCTCGGAGCCGATGCCGACGAAGAAGCCGACGCTGGCGGCGATGGCGACGAGGAACTCGCTGGCGTCGATGGAGCCGATCACCTTGCGGGGGGCCAGGCGGCCGCTGGCCAGGATGGCGGGCGTGCCCACGGGGCCCCAGCCACCGCCGCCGGTGGCGTCGACGAACCCGGCCACCAGGCCGAGCGGCGCCAGGAACCGCCTGCGCAGCGGCTTGCCCAGGTTGCCGCGCGGCAGGCCGAACGCGGTGAAGCGGATGAGGATGTAGACGCCGAGCGACAGCAGGATGATGGACATCACCGGGGCGGCGATCTCGGTGGACAGGCTCGACAGGAACGTCGCGCCGGCGAACGCGCCGACGGCGCCGGGGATGCCGATCTTGGCGACGACCTTCCAGTCGACGTTCCCGAAGCGCCAGTGGGAGATGCCCGAGGCCAGTGTGGTGCCGATCTCGGCGAGGTGGACGGTGGCGGACGCGGCCGCCGCGTTGGTGCCGACGGCCAGCAGCAGCGTGGTCGACGTGACGCCGTACGCCATGCCGAGGCTGCCATCGACGAGCTGGGCCGCGAGGCCGACCAGCCCGAGCAGGATGAGCGCTCGCACGATCTCCCTCTCCCTACCATTCCTACTATAGAAGTAGGAATAATACTTTAGACCGGACGCCCATCTGTCAACCCCCATCCAGGCAAAGCCCAGGGGCGAACCAGGGTATTAGTCGGTGATCAGGGCTCTGACCGTGAGTTCTTCCGTGCCGGACGGGCCGTCCAGGCGGACGGTCAGCTCCCAGCCGCCGGTCATCGTGAACAGGTCGCCCTCGGCGGTGAAGTGGCCGGGGCCCTTCTCGGTGGCGGCCAGCTCGGGCGTGGCGTGTCCCATGTCGGTCATCACCGCGGAGACGTGCACCGCGTCGGCGTCTCCGCGCTCGACCACGACCTCCACCGTGCCACGGCCCGGGGACGGGTCGTCGACGACGACGGTGGCGGCGTAATGGGCGCCGGTGGTGGTCACGCGGACCGGCTGGGCCGACGCGCTCCTGCCCACGACGAAGAGCGCCACCGCGACGGCCACCAGCGCGGCGGCGATCAGCATGCGCCTCATCGGCCGCCCTCCGTCACCTCGACGGTGAAGGGCGCGGTGACGATGCGGTCGGAGACGGCGTACTGAGCCCAGGCCAGGTAGCGGCCGGGCTCCGGGAAGCTGAAGGTGAAGCGCAGGCGGGGGCCTGGGGTGCCCATCTCGTGGATGTGGCCGAGGAAGGAGCCGTCCTGGTTGCGGACGATCAGGTGGCCCACCATGCCGAGCCACGGCCGTACGCCGGCGGGGGCGGTCAGCTCGATCGTGGTCGGGCGTCCCGCGACGGGGACCGCCGGGCGCAGCACCGGGGCCGCCACCGCGTCCGGGCTCGTGGTCACCTCTCCCCCTGCACCGATCTCGAAGGACGTGGTGGCGAGCTGGCCGCCGGAGTCCTCGCGTTCCAGCTCGGCGTGGGCGAAGTAGCGGCCGGGACGGTCGGCCCGCAGGCGGACCTCCAGGCGGCCGGGAGCGGTGCGCAAGGGATGCACGTGACGGAAGAAGCGCCCGTCCTCGGAGGTGACGATCACGTGGGCGAGCGCCTCGTGATGGACGACGAGGTCGTCCACGGGCCGCCCGGTGGAGCCGTCCACGAGGTCGATGCCCAGCGTGAACTCCTCCCCCGCCCCGGGCCGCGCCGGCTCCGTGGCGACCCTGGCCTGCGCGTACGGCCGCCCGCCGGCGGTCGTGACGGCGGGCGCCGCCCCGTCCGGCGGGGCGGGCGGCAGCTGCGGCTCGAACACGATCACCATGGCCGCCACCGTGACCCCGGCGGCGGAGACGGCGGCCAGCCCCATCGCCGGGCCCGGACGGGTCAGCGCCCCGGTGAGCAGGCCGCCAACCAGCAGCAGCGCGGCCACGAACAACCCGCCGTAGATGAGGAGGTCACCCGGCGAGCCGCGGTCGACGAGGACGCGGAACGGCAGCACCGCGACCTCGTCCCCCGCGCTCAGCTTCAGCTCGTGCGGCCCGGTGCGCTCGACCCGCAGCGCGGTGTACGCCGGGTCGGCGGCGGCGCGGGCGGTGCCGGTGACCGTACGGCCGTCCTCGACCGAGCGGATCTCAAGGGCGATGGACGGCCCGGCGACCGGCTCGTACGCGATGACCCCGATCCGCAGCGGCCCCGGCACCCGGGACGTCCCCTTGATGACCACCGTGACCTCAGCCCCCGCGATGGTCTGCGCGAACCGCAGGTCCGCGCCCGCCGTGACGTTGTGCGCGGCGGCGGGCGCGGCCATAGCCAGCACCAGGAGGGCGGCCAGGCACAGGGCTCGGATCATGCCCGCGCGGGGCGGGCGTCGGGCAGGAACAGCGCGCCGAGCGCCAGCCCGACGAGGCCGGCGACGATCGGCGCGCCGGTCCACAGCTCGGCCACGAACGGCAGGCGGCCGGCGGCGACCGAGGCGAAGGCGATGTAGAGCGACCAGGTGGCGAACGCCGACAGCCCGGCGAAGGCCCAGTAGGCGCCGCGCCGCTCTGCCGACGGGCGCAGCCGGCTCATCAGCACGTCGGCGACGAGGCCGCCGGCCATGATGGAGAGCAGGACGGGCACGTTCTCGAACTCGGTCTGGGCGCCGGGCATGAGGACGACGATGGCGTACATGATCGTGATGGCGCCGAACGGCAGCCGCCAGCGCCGGGCCAGCAGCAGCACGGGAGCGAGCAGGATGACGTTGCTGACGACGATGGCGGCGGCCAGGCTGCCGGCGCCGGAGTTCTCGACCGCGGAGAACGCCTCCACGATGGACGTGGGGCGCCATTGCATGGCGTCGGCGTACGACAGGAAGAGCGAGACCAGCGTGGCGGCGAACGCGAGCCCGATCAGCGCGGGCAGCAGGCGGCCGAGCGTGGGGCTCTCGCCGATGTCGGGGGCGTTCCAGGCGGAACGCAACGGAGTGGTGATGATGAGCAACATCGTCACGATCAGCCCGAGATGTGATGGGCTGAAGAGAATGTCGATGTTCGTCTCGATGCCGAGAATGGTGTGCCACATCATGTCGGCGAATCCGAACGCGGCGAACGCGGGTATCGCGAGCAGCCCGGCGAGATATCCGGCCGGCACGGCGGCCAGCCCCTGACGCCCGGCGCGCACGTTGCGCCACACCTGCCAGATGATCCAGCCCGCCACCACCGCGAATCCGGTGTAGAACACCGCGTGCCACGGCGTGAAGAACGTCTCCAGCTCGGACAGGTTGGTGTGGGCCCACGCGTCGATCATCAGCCCGACCCCGAACCAGACGCCGAACAGGGCCATGATCAGGTCGGTGCGCGGGGACACCCATGTCCGCGGCTCCCCTGAATCCACCAGTAATCGCCGAATGCCGGCGTCGGCCATCGCCACTCGTGACTCCTTTCTCCCCTCAAGAATCTAACCTCCTTTCCAACAATGGCGCGCACCGATATTTCGGGTGGTGATATCCACACAGGGTGCTGTGATGAACACGTAACAGAATGAATTGCTGGGATAAATGGCCATCTGTGGTGGTTCTCCGGTGAGCCCCGCTTGAGAACCGCCCGCGCCCTGCGCGATGCTGGTACGTCAGCAGCGATCGACGGCCGATCTCGGGGGTGGGATGAGCTCTCTGCGGGTCCTGCGCTGGCTGCCCTTCGTCGTCATGGCGGGCGTCGCGGTGACGGACATGCTGGCCGGCCGTTCCCTGGTCTTCCTGCCGCTGCTCACGCTCGGGCCGGCGTTCGCCTCGGTGTCCGGCGGCGTGCGCCGCACCGCCTTCGTGGGCGCGGTCGCGCTGGGCATCTGCGTGCCCATGGCGATCTACAACAACCTGCTGTTCACCTGGGAGAACAACCTCACCATGATCGGCATCGCGGGCGTGACGGGCGCGAGCATGCTGGCCGCGGGCCTGCGGTTGCAGCGTGAGCGCGAGCTGGCCAGCGTCCGGCAGGTGGCGGAGGCGGCGCAGCGGGTGCTGCTGCGGCCGGTGCCGCGGCGGGCCGGGGATCTGCGGATGGGGCTGTCGTACACGTCGGCGGCGGCCGAGGCGCGCATCGGCGGCGACCTGTACGAGGTGGTCACCACCCCGCAGGGCGTCCGGCTGCTGATCGGCGACGTCCAGGGCAAGGGCCTCGCGGCGGTCGAGACGGCGGCGTGGGTGCTCGGCGCCTTCCGTGAGGCGGCCTACGACGAGACCGACCTCGCCGACATCGGCGAGCGCCTGGAGGCGAGCCTGACCCGGCACCTCGACAGCGAGCAGTTCGTCACGGCCATCATCGCCGAGATCCACGACACCGAGGTGTCGCTGGTGAACTTCGGGCATCCGCCGCCGCTGCTCGTCCACGCCGACGGCGGCATCGCCACCGCTGAGCCGCCCGAGCAGGGGCTGCCGCTCGGGCTCGGCGTCTTCGACGCCTCGCGGACCAAGGCGCACCGGGTGCCGTTCCACCGGGGCGACCGCATCCTGTTCTTCACCGACGGCGTCATCGAGGCGAGGAACACGGCCGGCGAGTTCTACCCGCTGGAGGAGCGCGCGGGGCTGCTGCGGCGCGAGGACCCGCAGGTGGCGCTGGACGCGCTGCGCGCCGACCTGGTGTCACACACGGGCGGCCCCCTCCTGGACGACGCCGCCATGCTCCTCCTCCACCGCCCCGGCCACTGACTCGAGGCGCGGTCAGATGACCTCCTCCCGCAGCGGAAAGGGACTTTCGTCCCTACCTGCCCGAGCGGCGGAAAAGGCAGGCTGGCGGGATGACGTACCAGGAAGACGGGCGGCGCCTGCGCGAGCTGCCCGCGACGGAGGCGATGCGGCTGCTGGCGGGGGTGCCGTACGGCCGCATCGTCTTCACCCGCCACGCCCTGCCGGCGGTCAGGCCGGTGAACCACGTGGTGGTGGACGGCGGCATCGTCATCAGGTCGAGCCCCGGCATGGTCATCGGCGACCAGGCGACGGAGGCGGTGGTGGCGTACGAGGCCGACGAGCTGGACAGCCACGAGCGGCTCGGCTGGAGCGTCATCGTGACGGGGGTGGCGACGACGGTGACCGACCCCGGAGCGGCGGCCAGGCTCAAGAGTCTGGTACGCCCGTGGGTGTCGGGCGAGATGGACCAGGTGATCCGCATCCAGCCGGAGATCGTCACCGGATTCGTGCTGGTGCCGGCGCAGGCGGTGTCCGGCCCTCCCTGATCAGTCGTCGAGGGGGACGTGCCAGGCCAGCCGGGTGCCGCCCTCGGCCGGCGTCTCCAGCTCGGCCGCCCCGCCCAGCCGGGCCGCGCGTTCCTCGATGTTGCGCAGGCCACTGCGGCGCCCGCTGTCGCCCAGGCCGACGCCGTCGTCGGCGACGACGAGGGTGAGCCGCCCCTCCGCGACCCCGGCCCGCACCTCCGCCCGCTTGGCGTGGGAGTGGCGTACGACATTGGACAGGGCCTCGCGCAGCACGGCGAGCAGGT
The DNA here is from genome assembly GCF_040677005.1 of Nonomuraea sp. NPDC049421. NCBI lineage: Bacteria > Bacillati > Actinomycetota > Actinomycetes > Streptosporangiales > Streptosporangiaceae > Nonomuraea > Nonomuraea sp. NPDC049421. The sequence goes on along the minus strand of NZ_JBFAQA010000008.1, from coordinate 287,316 downwards.
GCTCGGCGACGGGCTCCGGTACGAGCGTGTCGAGCTGGCCCTCCATGCGCAGGCCGGGCGTGAAGCCCAGGTGGGCGCCGGCCCCCTCGACCAGGCCGACGATGCGGGCGCGCAGGCCCGGCGCGGCGTCCTCGCGCGGCCCCTGGAGGGCGAAGATGGACGAGCGGATCTGCCTGATGGTCTCGTCCAGCTCGTCGATGGCGTGCTGCAGCCGCTTGGCCGCCTCGGGCCTGTCGACCAGGCGTACGGTGCTCATCAGCGTCATCGCGGTCGCGAACAACCGCTGGATGACCACGTCGTGCAGGTCCTTGGCGATGCGGTCGCGGTCTTCGAGCAGCCCGAGGCGCTCGGCGTCGCGGCGCACCTCGGCGAGCTCCAGCGCGATGGCGGCCTGCCCGGCGAACGACTCCAGCATGCGCTGGTCGGCGTCGCTGAACGGCAGCCGCCCGCTCCGCTTGGCCAGCGTCAGCACGCCGCGCACGCGGGGGGCCGTACCAAGGGGGATGAACAGCCCTGGCCCGTGGCCGACGCGCCGGGCGGCGGCGGCCGTGTCGGGCGCCTCGCCCAGGTCGCGCTCGGCGCGCGGCTCGCCCCGGGTGAACACCTCGCCGGCCGCCGTGCCGGACATCGCGTACATGTTGCCCAGCAGGTCCTCGGCCCTGTCGCCCTCGGCCACCTCGACGGTCAGCGTGGTGCCCGCCGGGTCGGGCAGCATGACCAGCACCACGTCGGCGTCGCACATCTCGCGGGCGCGGGCGGCCATGGTGGTCAGCACCACCCGGGTGCCGGCGCCGGACAGCAGGCTCGTGGTCACCTCGGCGGACGCCTGCAGCCAGGTCTCGCGGCGGCGCGACTCCTCGTACAGGCGGGCGTTCTCGACGGCCACGCCGGCGGCGCTGGCCAGCGCGATCACCACGGCCTCGTCGTCCTCGTCGAACTCGCCGCCGCCGCGCTTCTCGGTGAGGTAGAGGTTGCCGAACACCTCGTCGCGCACCCGCACCGGGACGCCGAGGAAGCTGCCCATGGGCGGGTGGCCGGGCGGGAAGCCGTAGGACTCGGGGTGGTCGGAGATGCGGGCCAGCCGCAGCGGCCTGGCGTCCTTGATGAGCAGGCCGAGCAGGCCGAGGCCGTGCGGCCAGTGCTCGATGCGGGCGATCTCCTCCTCGCTCAGCCCGACCGGGATGAACTGGATGAGCGTGCGGTCCTCGCCCACCACGCCGAGCGCGCCGTAACCGGCGTCGACCAGCTTCGTGGCGGTCTCGACGATGCGGCGCAGCACGGTCTCGAGGTCGAGGTCGCTGCCCACGGACACCACGGCGTCGAGCAGCGCGTGCACCCGGTCGCGGGTGGCCAGCACGGCGTTCAGCCTGGTCTGCAGCTCCGCCAGCAGCTCGTCGAGCCGCATGTGCGGCAGCAGCGGACGATGCTCGCTCTCCGACATACGGCCAGTGTCGCACCAGGGGCCCTCGGGGGGACGACCAGGTGACCCCCGCAGACAGTAGAGTAATCGGGCAATCACTCAGGGTCACGAGGGGGCGTCCGATGCTCGACCAAGCCATCGCCGGTGCGGCACAGGACGAAGCGGGCGGTCTCGGCCCGCTCGGCGTCGCCGGGGTCACGATCGTGTGGGCCGACAACAACGGCATCCCGCGCTCCCGCACGGTCCCGGCCGCCGCGTTCGACGCCGTGGCCGAGCGCGGGGTGGGGGTGACGCCGCTGTTCGCGGTGTTCGACTCCCACGACGGCATCTGCTTCGGCCACGCCCCCTTGGGCACCCCTTCCGGCGACATCAGGCTGGTGCCGGTGGCAGACCGGATGGTCCGGCTGGCGGGGCAGCCGGGGTTCGCCTGGGTGCCGGGGCGGCAGGTGGCGGCCGACGGGTCGCCGTGGCCGTACGACCAGCGTGGCGCGCTGGAGCGCCAGGTCGAGCGGGCGGCGGCGCTGGGGCTCGAGTTCCTGGCCGGCTACGAGATCGAGTTCCATCTCAGCAGGGCCGACGACGGCGAGGGCCGCCCGGTCTACGACGGCCCCTCCTACGGCCCGGCCAAGCTGCTGGCCGTCGACGGCTTCGCCGAGCAGCTGCTGCGCGACCTGCACCACAACGGCGTGCCCATCGGCCAGTTCCACGGCGAATACGGCCCGGGCCAGTTCGAGCTCTCCCTGGCGCCCGCCGACCCGGTGACGGCGGCCGACCGCCAGCTGCTGGCCCGCCAGACCATCCACGCGGCGGCCAGGGCGCACGGGCTGCGGGCGAGCTTCGCTCCCCTGGTCACGCCAGGGCAGGTGGGCAACGGCTGGCACCTGCACACCTCGGTCTCGCGGTCGGGAGTCAACCTGCTGTCGGGCGGCGACGGCCCGGCCGGGACGACCGCCGAGGGGGCGGCGTACCTCGCGGGCCTGCTGCGCGACCTGCACGCCGTGGTGGCGGTCACCGCGCCCAGCCTGTCGTCGCTGCAGCGGCTGCGCCCCGGCTATTGGTGCGGCGCGTACGCGTTCTGGGGCGTGGAGAACCGCGAGGCGGCGCTCCGCCTGGTCCCCACGACCCCGCTGCTGGGTCCTGGCCACGCGAACGTCGAGCTCAAGCCGTCCGACGCCGCCGCCAACCCCTACCTGGCGCTGGCCGCGGTGATCGCCGCCGGCCTCGGCGGCATCGAGGACGCGCTGACGCCGCCCGCCCCCGTGCAGGAGAACCCGGGCGAGTGGAGCGAGGCCCGCCGCGCCGAGCACGGCATCCGCCGCCTGCCCTCCACGGTCGAGCAGCAGCTGGGCGCCCTGCTGGGCAACGGGCGCATCCGCGCGGCGCTGGGCGAGGAGCTGACGGACGCCTTCCGGGTGGTGCGCCTGTCGGACGCGGCGCGGGCCGCGGACCTCGGCCCTGACGAGGTGATCCGGCGCTACCGCTGGCTCTACTGACCGGGCGACCTGTACATGTCCTTCTCACCGGCGTTCCCCCTGTGGAACGGGGAGATGTCGATCATCGAGCCGGCGGCGAAAGGCCGGCCACCTCCCACGGCGAGGAGGGGTTCGGCGTCCTCGCCGCCGGACTGACCGTGAGCGTGGCAGGCGTAGTCAGCAGGTCACCGCATCGGGCGTGCCGGCCGGGGGCTTCGGCATGGAGCCGACGATCCGGGTTTCCCGTACCGCGCTCGCGTAGGTGACCACCTCCGCGCCACCGCCCGGTGGCGTCCGCAGGAAGCGCGAGCCGAGGAAGCGGTAGGTCTCCGGCTCGAAGATCAGTTCGGCGCGCTGCCATCCGTCCGGGCCCTGATACCTGATCGAGGCGCCGACGCCCTTGCGTCCGGCCAGGTCGGTGAGGTCGGTGCGCATGGTGGCGTTCGGCATCTCGGCCAGCGCGCCGAGCACCGCCGCCCGCAGGCCGGGACCGGGGAAGGGGTTTCCCGCCAGGGTGACGAGCCGGCTCACCACCGTGTGCTCGATGCGCCGCTCGATCTGGTCCTCGCCGGGCGTGGGCCGTTCCTTCCTGACCGAGGCAGCGGCGTCCGCACGGATCCGGGCGAGCAACCGGGCCGGGTCGGCGGGCAGGTCGTCGCCGCCGGCCGGCGAGAGCACGTTCACGGTGCACGGCCCGGCGCGCTGGAACTCCACCGTGCCAGGGGTCTCCATGCTGGTCGGGACCGGGCCGGTGTGGGTGCGCAGCTTGCCGTAGGTGAGGCGGGTCAGCGCGCCGCCGGGGTCGGCGGCGGGGATCCAGTACTCGCGGTCGATCTCCTGGGTGACCTCGGAACGTCGGTCGCGGCCCCACACGGTCGTCCTGCTCTGGTCCGTACGGTCGACGTAGAGGATCTGCCCCGGCCCCGGCGCCGATTGCCGTCCGGCGGCCGTGGCCGCCTCCAGGAGCAGTTCCGCCGCGTCGGCGGGGGTCCCACGGCCGTCGGTACCGGCCAGAAAGGCGACCGCGGCGACGGCCGCCGCCAGGCCGACCGCGGCCGTCCTGAACAGGAGAAGACGCTTGGTCGAGCCGGTACGCGGCGTTCGCTCCGCCACCACCTCGGCCGCGAGCAGGTCCGCGGCCTTGGCGGTGGCCGTGGCGGAGGGACCGGGCAGCGCGTCGTGGAACGTCCTGATCTCCTGCAGATCATCGGTCATGACGACTCCTCGATGGTGATGAACGGGCGGAGCTTCCTGCGGGCCCGGTTGAGCCGGGAACCGACGGTGCCGCGCGGCACGCCGAGCGCCACCGCGATCTCCTCATAGGAGAGCTGAGCGCAGGCCACCAGCAGCAGCACCGTCCGGTCACCAGGCGAGAGCGCGGCCAGACCGGCGGCCAGCCGGGGACGCATGACGGCGGCCGCCACCCGCTGGACCACCCGATCGTCGTGGCTCACGACATCGGTGACCTCGGCGCTCCTGGCCAGGGCGCGGTACCTGCGGGCCTCGGCACGCCGGTGACCCTCCACCAGATTGGAGGCGATGCCGTACAGCCAGGCGCGGGCATCGGAGCGGGAGAGGTCGTAGCCCTCACGGCTGCGAAAGGCCCGCAGGAACGTCTCCGCGGCGATGTCGTCCGCCGCCGACTCGCCGAGACGGAGGTGCACGTAGCGGTGAATGGCCTCGTGATGCCGGTCGAACAGTGCACCGAACCGCTCAGGACGGTGCAGTGACACCTCGATGAGCTGCGCGTCGGTCTCAGCGGTTGGCGGAGCCGACTGCGGAGGGGGAGCTGGCATGCCTGCCCTTCGAAGAAGAACCATGGACACGCCTACTTCGCCGTTCCCCTGATTCGTGTTCACGCCCAGCAGATCATTCCTGCACCTGCTCGTCCGCCGGGCCCCAGAGCGCACATGACGGCCCATGGCCTTGAGAAACCCGCCGGGTGCGCCTGGCTTCCCCGCTGCATACGATCAATGACGTGGCCGGGCCCAGAACGGAGGTGGTCTGATGGCGCGTCGTTCCTGGTTCAAGGGTCAGGACCCCAGTCAGGTCGTGCTCGGTTGTGCCCTCACCGTGACGATCACGTTCATCGGGTCCGCCATCACCGAGTACATCGTCGAAGGGCCGGAAGGCTTGACGATGGCGTATCTGGCGGCTCGGGGGCTCATCCTTCTCATCACATGGGTGATCGCGCTGGTGATCATCGGTTGTCTTGCCCGTCGGCAACGATGATGCACCTGGGGTGTCAGCGGACCGGCAGGCCCGTCACCGCGCGGCCGATGATGAGGCGCTGGATTTCTGACGTGCCCTCGAAGATGGTGTAGATCTTGGCGTCGCGGTGGAAGCGTTCCACCGGATGTTCGCGGGTGTAACCCGCGCCGCCCAGGATCTGGATGGCCTGTTCCGTCACCCAGACCGCGGTCTCTCCTGCCACCAGTTTCGACATCGAGCCTTCGGCCTGTTCGAAGGGGCGGGCGTTTCGGGCCATCCAGGCGGCGCGCCAGGTGAGAAGGCGGGCCATGTCGACGCGGGTGGCCATGTCGGCGAGGAGGAAGGCGATGGCCTGGTTCTCGCCGATCCTGCGGCCGAACTGGGTGCGTTCGCGGGCGTAGTCCCTGGCGTACTCGAAGGCGGCGCGGGCGATGCCGACCGCCATGGCGGCGACCACGGGGCGGGTGGTCTCGAAGGTGCGCATCGCGGCCTGCTCGCCGGCCCGCTCCCCCTTCCGTACGCGCGCCAGCCGCGCCTCCAGCTTCTCCTCACCCCCGACCAGGCACGAGGCGGGCACCCGTACGTCCTCCAGGACGACCTCGGCGGTGTGCGAGGCGCGGATGCCGTGCTTGCGGAACTTCTGCCCCATGGACAATCCCGGCGTGCCGGGCGGGATGATGAAGGACGCCTGGCCGCGGGTGCCGAGTGACGGGTCCACGGAGGCGACGACGACGTGGACGTTCGCGATGCCGCCGTTGGTGGCCCAGGTCTTGACGCCGTTCAGCACCCAGTCGCCGCCGTCGCGGACGGCGCGCGTACGGATGGCGCCGACGTCTGAGCCCGCGTCCGGCTCGGAGGCGCAGAACGCGCCGAGCTTGACGTCGTTCTCGGTGCCGAACATCTGCGGCAGCCACTCCCCCACCTGCTCGGGGGTGCCGTTGGAGGCGAGGGCGGCGGCGGCCAGGCCGGTGCCGGTGATCGACAGGCCGATGCCGGCGTCGCCCCAGAACAGCTCCTCGAACGCCACGGGCAGCGCCAGTCCGCTCTCCTCGAACCACTGGGTGGCGAAGAAGTCGAGGGAGTACAGGCCGACCTTGGCGGCCTCCTGGATGACCGGCCAGGGGGTTCCTTCGCGTTCGTCCCATTCGGCGCCGGCGGGGCGGATCACGTCGCGGGCGAAGGCGTGCACCCAGTCGCGGACCTCCTTGACGTCGTCGCTGAGCTCCGGGCAGAAACCCGCCATGTGCCGCACCTCTCGAACCGCGTCGCCGTTACCGGTGGTAACACCTTACCGGTGAGTAGCTCCGCGGGGTGCGGCGTTCCGGTGACGGGCTCAGGCCGCCATGGTGATCATCGGCGGGCGTTCGCCGATGCCGATGTCGCGGACGAGCACCTCGTGCCCCTCCGGCCCCCTCCTGAACTGGGAGAGCCGCAGGGACGGCGCGGCGGCCGCGGTGATGCGGCCCTGGCGTTCCAGCCGCGACCAGGCGGCGAGCATGATCTGGGACGACATCCGCCCCAGCGCCTCGGTGCACTGCGGCGCGTGCTCGCGCGAGCCCAGGTCCACCTGCGCGAACCCGTCGAGCCCGGCCAGCTCCAGCAGGTCGATGAGCAGGCCCAGCTCCACGGCGTACCCGGTGAGGAAGGGGACACGTTCGAGCGCGGAGCGGCGGCCCGCGTACTCCCCGGCCAGGGGCTGGACGAAACCGGCGAGTTCCGGCCAGTGCAGGTTGATGAGCGGGCGGGCGACCAGTTCGGTGACGCGGCCGCCGCCGTTGGGGGTGCCGTGCAGCGGGCGGTCATAGCACCCTTTCGTGTACATGACGCTCGGATCCGCGAGCAGCGGCCCCAGGACCCCGAGGATCAGCGAAGCACGAAAATTCCGGATGTCGGCGTCGGCGAAGACGAGCACGTCCCCGGACGTGACCGCCAGCGACTTCCACAGCGCCTCCCCCTTGCCGTCCATCGGCTTGAGCTGCGGCAGGATCTCGTCCTGAGCGTGCACCCTGGCTCCGGCCCGGGCGGCCACCCGGGCGGTGTCGTCGGTCGAACGCGAGTCGATGACCACGAGCTCGTCCACGAGCGGAGCCAGCTCACGCCGGATCACTCCGACGATCTCTCCCACGGTCTCCCGCTCGTCGCGGGCTGGGAGCACCACGCTGACCGTGGTCTCCCCCTTGGCGGCCACCAGGTCCCGGACCGGCCAGTCCCCGGCGGACGAAGTGCGGCGTCGCAACCATCCGTGCACTTCAGGAAGCATGCGACCCCTCCCTCCGTATCCCAATTAATCAGCGTAAGCGAAGTGCCGATCCGGCCTCGGGATACGTCGTCCACACAGGTCAAGCCGGCTTGAAGGGATCCGCGGGCCGGGCAACGCCACCACAAAGGGACAGCCGGAGGCGGGACAAGCTTCGCAGGCGTCAGGAATAGCATTTTCCGGCGGCGGTGGTGGCCGTCCGACGAGGGGACCGGCCTTCGGTCAGTCGAGAACCGCGATCGCCTCCACCTCCACCAGATGCTCCGGTACGTGCAGGGCCGCCACCCCCAGCAACGTGGCCGGCGGCGCCGCCGTCACCCCCAGCCCCGCCATGGCCCGCGACACCCCCTCCATGAACTGCGGCATCTGCTCGGGACTCCAGCCCGCGACGTACACGGTCAGCTTCGTCACGTCCTCGAACGTGGCCCCGGCCCCCGCCAGAGCGGTGGCGACGTTGCGGTAACACTGCTCGACCTGCGCCGCGAGATCCCCCGCGCCCACGGTCTTCCCGTCGGCGTCCCAGGCCACCTGACCGGCGATGCAGACGAGCCGCGACCCGGACGCGACCGCGACCTGCCGGTAGGCGGGCGACTCGATCAGCCCGTCCGGGTTCAGCAATGTGACGGCCATGACTTTCTCCTCGATTCAGCTCTCTTGTGGTTACCTAGGAACTGTAGGAGAGTGTTCGCTGACGTGGAAGAACGCACTTTTTTGTGACTGGGGCACCAAATGGTGAGCAAGCAGTTCGACGGCCCGGCGGCGGCGGACCTGCGCAGGGCCGACTCCCTGGCGCGCGAGATCTTCTCGGACGTCGCCAACAAATGGGCCCTGCTGATCATCGAGGCACTCGGCGACCGCACCCTGCGCTTCAGCGAGCTGCGTACGCAGGTCCAGGGCATCAGCCACAAGATGCTCACCCAGAACCTGCGCATGCTGGAACGCAACGGCCTGGTCGAACGGCGCGTGTACCCGACGGTGCCGCCACGCGTCGAGTACACCCTGACGGAGGCGGGACTCGGCCTGCAGGCGACGGTGGACGCCATGTGCGACTGGACGCAGCGCTTCCTCAACCACATCGAGTCCGCCCGCACCCACTTCGACAACCCGGACCCGCTCTCCTAGAGCGGGTGCCGCAGGTTCGAATTCTGCCGGGGCACTCGCCTTGATCGGCCTACAACGCCCCTGACCTGCGGTTTCACAGCAGCAGGTCTTTGTTTCACCACCCTCGATAGGCAGCGGGCAATGCCCGTACGCAGCCGTACGACCATGATCAGGGGACATACGGGGGGTGATCTTGAAGATGTTTCCCCAGGTCAACCCCCGATTCCGGGCCGTCCACGCAGCGAGACCCTGCTACGACCGCCTCCGCCCGCGGGCGACGCAGCCGTCGATCGTGCCAAATACGTGCGTACAACCCGGAACGGCAACCGGCCATCGCCATTGGGGGCGTCGTCGCTCCCCTGGGCGACGCCCTGGCCGCGGACCACCGCCCATCCACGAGGGCACCGTCGGCAGCCTCCTCACTGAGGACGCCACGCTGCGGGAGCGCGTTCAGGGCGCGGTGCGGCCGATGCGCTGCAGGCACCGCTTCATGATGACGACGACGGCTTTCTGATCGTCGGTGAGATGCCCCATGTAGGCGCGGCCCGCGACCGCGTCCGCGGATGCGGTGAGGTCGTCTCCCAGCGCGTCCAGCAGCACCTTCACGGCCGCACGGCGCGGCGTCCAGTCCGGGCCGGGTTCACGTGAGACCTCCTCGCGCAGCAGGGCGACCCGGCGGCGAACCTCCCACCGCCGGGTGGCATCGTCGTCGCCGCGCAGGAACTCCAGCGCCTCATCCACTGCCGGGTGCGACAGCTGCGAACCCTGCACCACCGTCTCCGTCATCAGATAGCGGATGGAAGCCACCTTGCCCGGCGACAGATCATCGAGGATGGCCCGTACGTCGGACCGGTCCAGTACGCGGTGATCGCGTAACTGATCGGGAACGATGTCGGCGGGCAGCGGATTTTCGACGAGCAGGCGCGTGAGACCGCCGTCCAGCAGCCACTCCTCCGTGAGGCGGGCACCGGTGATGTGCTCCGCCGCCAGAAGCGTGGCGACTTGGAGCCCGATGACATCATCGGTGCCGACCGCGTCGATGACGGCGTCGATGACCGCGTCGGCGTCACCCGGAAGCCGGTCGGAGCCGGACGGGGAGGACGTCAGCCGGACGGCCGGCAACCGCCCGGCGGCGGCGTAGCCGAGCCGGTCGTACCGGCCTCCGTCGAGCAGCACGTTCACCACCCGCCCCCGGGCCGACAACGCCTTCAGCACCTCGGGCCGTGCGCCCTGGCACCCGTTCGGTTCGACGACCAGCATCCCGTCACCGATCGTCCCGGCCACCAGACTGGGCAGGAGGCCGGGAATGTCCGCGTTGTACTGCTCGAGCTGGGCGTCCTCGAAGCTCATCGACTCGGCCGCGGCGAGGTCGGCGCCGAAGGACCGCGCCACGTCGTCCAGCCCCGATGCCTCGCACCAGGTCAGACAGCTGGGATCGGAGAACCACGCGGAGACGAGCCCCTCGTAATGGGTGAAGTCGTCTTCCCTCATGCCGCGGCCTCCATCGTGTGGAGCCGGCGGGCCTCCTGGAACGCCCGCCGGCACAGCGCCTACTGGGCGGGCGGCTGCCCGTCATAGATCTTCACATAGAACGTGTCTCCAGGGAGCACTCCGTACCGCATCCAGAAGATGCTCTGAGTCGAACCGGCCGCGCAGTTCGCGCATTCCGGGGTACCGAAGATGCGGCCCCATCAGCCTGGTCCTGCTCAGTTGTCCTGCTGGTGTTCGGGCATCAGCGCCCGCAGGGCTTCCGGGATGTCATCGCCGAAGGTCTCCTCGAGGTGTTGGTTCATCACGTCGTCGGCCTGGCTCATGCGGGTGAACAGGGCCTGTTCGTAGGCTTCGAGGCCGGCTTCGAAGTCGTCGGGGTGAGCGGCGAGGGCGTCGGCGAGTTCGGCGCCGTCGCACATGGCCCAGTTGGCTCCCTCGCCGTTGGGGGCCTGCAGGTGTGCGGCGTCGCCGATCAGGGTCACCCCTGGCGTGCGCTGCCAGCGGTGCCCATCGGGCAGGGCGAAGTGCGGGCGCAGGACCGGCGGGGTGTCGCTGTCGGTGATCAGTGCGGTGAGCTCTGGGGCCCAGCCGTCGAATTCGGCGGCGATGTGGGCGGCGGCCGCGGCGGGGTCGGTGAAGTCGATCTGGCCGAACCAGTCCAGCGGTTTGGTGAGGGATATGTAGGCGTGCAGGGTGTCGCCGCGTTCGCGGTGCGCGGTGATCTCACGGTCGGGTGCGGGGACGAACATCGAGCCGCCGCCGACCGCCTTCGCGGCGCCCGGGTGCCGCGTGTCGGCCTCGTACAGGTACGTCTCGACGAACGACGTGCCGGCGTACGCCGGGGTTGCCGCCGACAGCAGTGGGCGGATCTTCGACCAGGCGCCGTCCGCGCCGACGAGCAGGCCGGTGACGAGCGTGCGGCCGTCGGCGAAGGTGACCTCGTGGCGGCCCTCGTCGAGGCTGCGGGCACCGGTGACCTTGGCGCCCCAGCTCACCGTGCCGGCGGGGAGTGCGTCGAGCAGCATCCGCCGCAGGTCCGCGCGCTGGACTTCGGGCCTGCCGCCCTGCCCGTCGTCGGCCTTCTCGAACAGCACGGCTCCGTCCGGGCTCAGCGCCCGTATCGCCTGGCGACCCTCCAGCACGATGGCGCGGAAGGCGTCCTGCAGGCCGGCGGCTTCGATGGCCAGCTGGCCGTTGTAGTCGTGGATGTCGAGCATGCCGCCCTGAGCCCGCACATCGGGCGAGGCTTCGGCTTCGTAGACCTGGACCGGTATGCCGTGCACGTGCAGGACGCGGGCCAGGGTGAGGCCGCCGAGCCCGGCGCCGATGATCGTGACAGTTTTCATGACGATTCCCTCTGAACTGGACGGGTGCAGCCGCCACCCCGTTTGGTGCAGCGTGCCAAAATGGGACGCTATACCACTGTGGTGCGTCACGCCAAATTGGCACAGTGCACTAAATGTGTCACCATGGAGGCATGACAACGCCAACCCGCCGCCCAGGGCGGCGTAATCAGGTGCTTTCCAGGGATCAGATCATTGCCGCCGCCATCGAGCTGCTCGACGGGGGCGGCGAGGGTGCGTTGACCGTGCGGGCCCTCAGTGAGCGCCTGTCGACGGGGGCGGGGGCGATCGCGTACCACGTGGGCAAGCGGGACGATCTGCTGGACGCGGCGACCGAGACGGTGGTGACGGCGGCGCTGGCCGCGGCGCCCGCTCCCGCGGCGTCCACGCCGGCCGAGGAGATCCGCGTGGCCGCCCTGGCCCTGTTCGATGCGATCACCGCTCACCCGTGGCTGGCCACGCGGCTGACCCTGCAGATCGTCCGCAACCCCGTCGGACCGGTCACGGTCGGCATCTTCGAGCGCATCGGCCGGCAGGTGCAGGCACTCGGTGTGCCACAGGAGCGCTGGTTCGACGCGGCCTCCACGCTCAGGGACTACATCCTCGGCGCGGTCAGCCAGAAGGTCCGCATCGAAGGGGACGCCTCCGGCATCGACGGCGATGCCGACCGCGAAGAGCACCTCGGCGCGGCTTCAGCGGGCTGGCAGGAACTCGCACCCGAGACCTATCCGTTCATGCACGCCATCATCGGCCAGATGCGGGATCACGACGACCGCGAGCAGTTCCTCACGGGCATCGCCGTCATCCTCGACGGCCTCACCCGTCTGCGCTGACGCCCTGGCCGGGCAGTCCCAGCCAGGGTTTTGAGAAAGGACACATCGCCCATGCATGACGTCATCGTCGCGGGGGCCGGCCCGGTCGGGCTGTTCACCGCCGGTGAGCTGGCCCTGGCCGGCTGTTCCGTCCTCGTCCTCGAGCGGGACCAGGACCCGCACCCGCCGCTGAAGGAGCTTCCGCTGGGGCTGCGGGGCCTGAACGCCGGATCCGCCGAGACGTTCTACCGGCGCGGCCTGCTCCAGGCGGTCATGAAGGCGTCCGGCGCCGATCCGCGAAAGGTCGGCGCGGAACCGGAAGCGGTCGAGGCGCCCGATCCGCGGGAACTGAGCCACTTCGCGGGCATGACGCTGGACGCGGCCGATGTCGACACCGCCGTCCTGCCCTACCGGCTGCCCAGCCCCGCGATGGAAGGTTTCATGACGAGTCTGGACGCGGTCACCACTGTGCTGGCCGAGCAGGCTTCCGTACTCGGTGTGGAGATCGTCCGGGATGCCCCGGTCACCGCGGTGAGCCAGGACGACGAGAGCGTCGTCGTCACCGCGGGCGGGCAGCAGTACCAGGCTCAGTACGTGGTGGGCTGCGACGGCGGCCGCAGCGCGGTGCGCCGGCTGGCCGGGTTCGACTTCGTCGGCACCGACCCTCTGTTCACCGGCTACGTCGCCAAGGTCACCTTCGCCGACCCCGACCGGCTGCCCATGGGCTTCAACCTGACCGAGACCGGCATGTTCCTGCGCACGCCCCTCGAAGGGCACCTGGGCATGATGGACTTCGACGGCGGCGCCTTCGACCGCTCCAAGCCGCTGACCCGCGAACACCTGCAGAGCGTGCTGCGCCGCGTCTCCGGCACCGACGTGACCCTGGACGAGGTGCACCTCGCCTCCAGCTTCACCGACCGCGCCATGCAGGTGACGACCTACCGCAACGGCCGCGTCCTGCTCGCCGGCGACGCCGCCCACATCCACTCACCGCTGGGCGGCCAGGGACTCAACCTCGGTATCGGCGACGCCATGAACCTCGGCTGGAAGCTCGCCGCCACCCTGCACGGCACCGCGCCTGAGGGCCTCCTCGACACCTACACCACCGAACGCCACCCCATCGGCGCCGCCATCCTGGACTGGTCCCGCGCCCAGGTGGCGACCATGGACCCGGGCCCCAACGCCCCCGCCCTGCGCCGGCTGGTCCACGACCTGATGCGCACCACCGACGGCACCACGCACGTCTACCGCCGCACCTCCGGCCTGTTCCACCACTACGACCTGGGCGAAAGCCACCCGCTGGTCGGCAGCAGCGCCCCGGACTTCTGCTTCGAGGACGGCACCCGGCTCGGTGAGCTCCTGCAGACGGGCCACGGCGTCGTGCTGGACTTCACCGCCGATCAGGCACTGCGCCCTACGGCGCAGCAGTGGCAGGGCCGGATCCAGTACGCCACCGGCCCCGTACGCAACAGCCTCGGCTTCACCGCCCTGCTCGTGCGCCCGGACGGCGTCGTGGCCTGGGCCCGCGAACACGCCCCGGCCCCTGCAGGGTTCGAGAACGCGGCCGCACGCTGGTTCGGCGCCACGAACCGGTAGAGCCCACGGCATCCCCTGCGCACAGGCTGCGGCGCCGCCCCGAGAACAAGGCGGTGCCGCAACCGAGCACTCTGCACCGCACAGGGCTCCCGAGCCGAAGGCCGGTGAACCACAGTGCACCAGCGCAGGAAGGCACCGACACGGACTGAGCTAGCGCCCGCCCTTGCCGTAGTGGGCCCAGCCCTGGTCGAGGAACCGGAAACCGGCCTCGACGAACGCCTCCGGATCAGGTTCGCGAACCGCCATGAGCTGGATCTGCAGCGCGAAGCGCACGTAGAAGCGGATCTCCTCACTCGGCTCGGCGAGACCGGACTCCTCGGTGAGCGTGGCGATCAGCGCATCCTCGTGACGCAGCCACATCTTCTCCGCGTAGTCGATCAGCGCCGGCGTGCCGTCCATCAGTGCGAGGATCCGGCTTTGCGGCTCCGTCCTCAGCGCGGCGATCTCCGCCAAGTAGTGCGCCTTGAGCGCGTCAGAGACCGAAACACCCCGGCGGCGGTCCCGGACGGCCGCCACCAACCGGTCGTGCCGCTCCTTCTCGTCCGCGAAGACGAGCGCTTCCTTGTGCGGGAAGTGCGTGAAGACCGTCTTGGGCGTCACGTCGGCCTGGTCCGCGATCTCACGCACCGTCACCGCATCGAAACCCCGCTCCAGGAACAGCGCCGTCGCCGCTTCCAGGATCGTCGCCCGCGTCGCCGCCTTCTTGCGCTCACGCCGCCCTAGGGGCTCTGCATCCACCATCCCCCCATCATACTCTCGGACTCTTTCTACCTTGAGATTAAAAGTAATCTCGGTATAGTAAGAGTCTGAGTGAAGCTAACTCCGCTGCCCTCACGAGTCCTGTGCTGTTGACAGCGGCTGCTCTGTTCCGCCGGCGGCAGCGCACGTACCCCGCGGGCCCGCCCGACGCGGACACGAGACTGCTGCACCCCAGGACATCAACCCCGGCAGCCGAACTCACCTGTCACAGGCGGCCTTTGAACACCTCCATGCAACCGTCCAGCGAAGGAAACGACCATGAACACCACCATCTCTACCGCCGCCCCTCACGCCCCCGCGTGGGTGCGCACCTGGGGTGCTTCGCCACAGGCCCCGGACAACTCCGTTCCCGACTTCGACGCCGTCTGGCGCGACCCCGCCGACCCCAGCCGCATCCGCGACGACCTGCACATGGGCGACAACCTCCACGGCAACGACGGCGGCTACGCCGCCCTCGCCCAGTCCATCGACCTCACCCTCTTCGACTGACCTTCTGCCAAGACCTCACCGAACACGCACCCCCACGACACGGACAGGCAGTGAACGCATGAAAGCAGCAAAGTGGGCCGTCGCCGCAGTCATCTGCGCCGCGGTCGCCCTCGGCCTCTACACGAACGCGGCGGCGACCGCGGCCACGATCGGTGCCGTACTCGTTCTGGGACTCCTCTACGTGTACTTCATCTATTTCGGCCGCCCGAGCCACGTGGCCAGTCTCAACGAGGTCACGGACACCAAATGGCACACCGTTGACCTGGGAAGGACAACCATGAGCGCCGACGGCTCCGCGTACCGGATGTTCGTCCGGCGCGGCACGTCCAGCAACCTCGTGATCCACTTCTATGGTGGCGGAGCCTGCTGGGACGGTGAAACCGCCGCCCGTCCGATCACGCTCCTCGGCCTCGTACGCGGCTACACGCGAGAGCTGCAGATGTTCTACTTCAACTCGCTGACCCGGCTGTTCCCCGCCGCGCTCGCCGGAATGGCCAACCGCCGCGACACCACCAACGCCTTCCGTGACTGGAACTTCGTCTTCGTCCCCTACAGCACCGGGGACCTGCACGTCGGTGACACCATCAACACCTACTCCCACAACGGCAGGACCATCACGGTCCACCACAACGGGCGCAACAACGCAACGGCCGTACTCGACTGGGTCTACGCCAACTTCCCGGAGGCCGACAAGGTCCTGGTCTCCGGCGAAAGCGCCGGCGCATGGGCCTCCGCCTTCTACGCCCCGCAGATCGCCGACCACTACACGGACTCGAAGCTTTACTGCCTCTCGGACGGCGTCGGAGTCGTCACCGAGCGCTGGCGCGACATCGTGGACACGGTTTGGAAAGCCGACAGCGCGAAGACCCTGGGTTTCGACATCGGCAACGACCTCTACGAGGACGCGCTCCTTCGCCGCTCCGACGAGGCCGCGCGCAAAATCAAGTACCTGCACGCCAACACGCTCTACGACGACACCCTCACCCGCTTCGACGCCGCACTGAACCGCACATCAACGAAGACCGACGCGTTCATCGACGACTGGGCAGCCAACACCAAGGCATCGATCGCACGCCTCAACCAGTCCGGCCTCCACTACAACTTCTTCCTCACCGACTGGGGCCACAACCCGAAGAAGCACACCACCGAACACACCCTGACGACCAACGAGTTCTACAACAAGTGCACGGCCGACGAGGTCCTCTTCTCCACATGGATCAAGCGCAACGTCATCGACGACGAAGACCTCTCGCTCGGACACGAGCTGCTTCTCTGACGCCCCTTCGCCTTCATGAACACGGCGTCGCACTCGACGCCGCCACCGAGGCGCTGGGCTCTGTCGCACATTCGGTGGTTACGGAGGCGCCGGAATATCACGCTGAGTTATGATTGACGGGGACGAGCTTGTGTGAGTCGTATTCCCGGGGCTGTCGCCGCTCCTTGTTGAGGACGTCACGGACGAGGGCGAGCACTCCCGCACCGACTCCGGCTCTCATCGACGAGCGGCTCTCGGATACGCCGGCACTCGGTGGCCAAGAGATGCTGGGCGCCAGAACGAGGCTAAAGAGTGTCACAGAGGTTGCGATCTCCAGGCGGAGATTGGCGAGCACGAACTTGTCCACTTTGCTTTTGCCGAACGATCCCGTCGGCTTGGCATTCGTGTACGCGCTCCATTCGCTCGCCACTAGCGGTGTATTACCGACCCCACTGGAGGCCCAGATCAGGACGGCCCCGGCGTCGAACGCTATCCCCTGGGTGGAGTAGTCCCATCCATAGAGCTCGGATCTGCATCCCCCGTTGACGCATTTCTTGAGGGCTTTCCAAGCTTTCGTGCCGGTAGGCCCCCCGCCCCTGCAGCGCCTCCTAAATCTTGGCACACCTCGTGCTGGGTCCCCTCGGGGTCGACAAATCCTGAACACGGGTCGTAGCCGTCTGTGCCGTCTGGTATCTCGGTAACGGAGCCTGAATCTCGGTCGTGTTGCCACATCGGTCGAACACGTGTATCGAAATGGTCGACTCGATGGGGTGAACGACGCCTCGTGTGCTGGGGCCCGACCGGCTCTCGGGGTCATCTGGCGACGTTTGCGTCCAGGTTCGCTCGACGGAGGCGACGACGTGAACCGATCCGTTCGGCCCAGGCTGGACCACGACATTGTCGAGCGTGACGCGGGAGTCGCTGCGCGTTCCCCCGCCCTGCTGCATACTCGCGCCATACTGCACCAGCGCAGCGTTGAAGAGCGACAGCTTGGCCGTGCTCGGAGCATCATAGGTCACACCCGGCGCATCCCAAAGCTATTTCCCCAGCTCAACGTTCCCAGACGGGCGGAGCAACCTCCGCTCTCCTGAGGCGGGTGCCGCAGGTTCTCCACCTGCCGGGGCGCTATCGCTCCGACCACGCTCTGAAGCGGGTGAGTCGGCTGACGCCGACTCACCCGCGCGCGAAGGACGTTCCCAGCGGCCGGCTGTCCGGCCCTGTATGCCCGGCCTGACGCACCTCACCGGCGGCGGGCTCACCCCGGCGGCAGTTGGCCGTTCTTCGCTACTGGCACGCCCAGTTGTACGGCGCCGGTGAGGGTCGCGCGCTCCTGCGGCAGTGAACCCAGCACCGGGTTCAGGTGGCGCAGGCTCAGCGTTACGGGCGCGATCCCTGGAGCGATCGTGTCGAACTTCTCCAGGTCCACCCAGCGCACGACCTCAAGCACCTCAGGCGGAATGTCGTCTCCGCGCTTCAGCATCGGTACGCACAGCTGGCGGGCGTCGGTCACCCGTACCGTCGCCGGGGGGATCTGGCCGGTCAGGACCGGGTTCAGCTGTCTGAGGTTGAGTGCCCGGTTCATCGGGGCGTTCGGGGTGATTCCGTAGCAGAGCAGGTCGATGTGCTGGACCAGTCGCAGGACCTCATCTGGCGGAACGACGCCGTTTTTCGCCACCGGGACGCACATCTGCTGTGCTCTGCTCAGCACGACCTCCGTACGGGGCAGGTCCTGCAGCACCGGGTTCAGGTGGCTGAGCACCAGCCCTTTGCCGGTCGCCGGGGTGAGGGCCCGGTAGCAGGCCAGGTCGACGAACCTGATGAAGTCCAGCGCCCCGGGTGGCGGGATGACGTTGTTCTTGGCGACCGGCACGCACAGCTGTTCGCGCACGCCCAGGGTGACCTGCTCGATCGGCAGGCCGTCGAGGACCGGGTTGAGGTGCCGCAGCGTCAGCTCGATGGCCGGCGGCTGGTACGGGTCGGTCTTGAAGCATTCGAGGTCGAGGTACGACACGAATTCCTTCGGCGTGGGCGGCGCCAGCGCAGCGGCCGACGGTACGGTGACAAATGCCAGAGTGACAATTGCCAGAGCCACGGATAACGCGCGCCGGATCGTCGGCCGGACGCGCCGGAGCCCGCTGACGGGTCGGTTCACCGTTCCTCCATCGGTCGTGGTTCCTCCTGGTCACCTCTCACTTTCTGCGCACCATGCAACTTTGACAAGATAAATGACAGCTTTTCGCTATTTCCCGATGGACATTGGGCTATAAGTGCCGCCCATAACCGCTTCGAGAACCATCAGGGCTTTTTCGCGCATTCCTGTCGAGCGATTCGGGCGTAATCTATTCGGGCCGTTCCGCCGCCCATCTCTTCCGCTGAGCTCGATCGAGGGCGGCATGCTCCTGCACAGCGCCCTCGTCGGTCAGCAGGTAGGAGTGGCGGGCGCGGCGGCCTTCGGCCAGGTGTTCCAGAGGCGCAGCAGGGCCAGGTGTTCTAGCGGCGCAGCAGGATGCGGACCTGGCCCGGGGCGAGGGTCGCGTCGGGGGCCAATGAAGGGCCGGTCAGCGGGTCGCCGGGGACCGCCGACACGTCCACCTGGCGGTCCCCTCGGTTGATGAGGAACCAGTAGGAGTCTGTTCCGTCGGTGCGGATGGCCAGTTCGATCTGGCCGTGCAAGTCGGTGGGCAGTTCTGAGGTGACGCCTGCGGTTTGCAGGAGGATGGGGAGCAGTGCGGCGAGTCCGTCGGGGCCGAGGCGGGTTGAGACGTAGGTCGCCGTTCCCGGGCCCGTGTGGTGGCGGGTGATCGCGGGGCGGCCGGCGTGGTCGCCCGTCTTGTACGACGCCAGCACCGAAGCGCCCGCCAGGTCGATGCCGTCGGTCCACAACGTGCCGGTGACGCCGAGGTCGAGGTCCACGGTGTCGCCGTCCAGCAGGGGGCCGAACTCCTGGATGCGGATGCCCAGGAGGTCCCGGAGCGCGCCGGGGTAGCCGCCGAGCCAGACGCGGTCGTCCTCGTCAACGATGCCGGAGAAGTACGTGGTGACGAGGTGCCCGCCGCCCGCCACGTACGACTGCAGCCGCCCGGCCAGCGCGGCGGGCACCACGTGCAGGATGGGCGCCACCACCAGGTCGTAGCCGGAGAAGTCGGCGGCGACCGGCGCCACGTCGGCCCGCACGCCCGCCGCCAGGAACGCCGAGTACCAGTCGAGCGCCTCCTGCCGGTAGCGCAGCAGCGAGGTCGGGTGGGAGTCGAGCTCGGACGCCCACCACGACTCCCAGTCGAACAGGATCGCGGCGCGGGCGGGCGAGCGGCGGCTGCCGGCGACGGAGGCGAGGGCGGCCAGCGTGGCGCCGAGGTCGGTCACCGACCTGAACACGTCGCTGTCCTCGCCCGCGTGCGGCACCATCGCCGAGTGGTACTTCTCGGCCCCGCCGGCCGACTGCCGCCACTGGAAGAAGCAGACGGCGTCGGCGCCGTAGGCGACGTGGGTGAGCGAGTCGCGGGCCATCCCGCCGGGCCGCTTGGCCAGGTTCACGGGCTGCCAGTTGACGGCGCTGGTGGAGTGCTCCATGAGGAACCAGGGCCGGCCGCCCGCCAGTGAGCCGGTGAGGTTCGCCGAGAACGACAGCTCGTCCTGGGCCTGCGGCCCGGTCAGCACGTAGTGGTCGTTGGAGACGAAGTCGACCTCGCCCGCCCAGTCGGCGTAGTTCATCCCCTTGGTCTCGCCCATCACCATGAAGTTGGTGGTGATCGGGACGCCGGGGCTCAGGCGGCGCAGCAGGTCGCGTTCGGCGCACAGGTGGTCCTTGAGCGCGTCGGAGGAGAAGCGCTTGAAGTCGAGCTGCTGCGTCGGGTTCGGGTAGGACGCGGCCAGGCGCGGTGGCAGGATCTCCGCCCAGTCCCCGTAGCGCTGGGACCAGAACGCGGTGGCCCAGGCGCGGTTCAGCTCGTCGAGGGTGCCGTAGCGGGCGCGCAGCCAGTCGCGGAAGGCGGTGGCGGCGTCCTCGGAGTAGTCGTAGACGTTGTGGCAGCCCAGCTCGTTGGACACGTGCCAGGCGGCCAGCGCCGGGTGCTCGGCGTAGCGGACGGCCAGGGCCTCGACGAGGCTCAGCGCGTACCGGCGGAAGATCGGCGAGGTGGGGCGCCAGTGCTGGCGGGCGCCCGGCCACACGGTGTGGCCCTGCTGGTCCACCGGGAGGATCTCCGGGTGCGCGGCCGTCAGCCACGGCGGCGGTGAGGCCGTCGCCGTGGCCAGGTCGGCCGCGATGCCGTTGGCGTGCAGCAGGTCCATCACGTCGTCGAGCCAGGTGAAGTCCCACGTGTCCGCGGCAGGCTGGAGGTGCGCCCAGGAGAAGATGGCCAGGGAGACGATGTTCACCCCGGCCGCCCGCATCGCGCGCATGTCGGCGTCCCACACCTCCCGGGGCCATTGCTCCGGGTTGTAGTCCGCGCCGAACGCCAGCCTGGCCCTGTCCGGCTCCGAAGGCCAGCGCACCCACCGGTGGCCGTGTTCCACCTGCAACGTCTGCTCCTGTCCTGCTGGTCGTGCTACTTGACGGTGAAGCCCTGCTCCTGGCCGTACGTGATGGAGGCGTCCTGCCACGCCTTCAGTCCGTCCTGGAGCGTGGTGCCCGAGGTGTACGCCTTGCCGACCGTGTCGTTGAAGATGCTGTTGGCGTAGACCTGGAACGGCAGGTACGACCAGCCCGGCGCGACCTGCTCGGCCGACTCGGCGAGCACCTGGTTGACCTTCTGGCCGCCGAAGTAGGGGAACTCCTTGTCCTTGAACGCGGGGTCCTGCAGCTGGGCGGTGGTGGCGGGGAAGGCGCCGCCGTCGATCCTGGTCTGCACGCCCTCGTCCACGGTGGCGTACTTGACGAAGGCGTAGGCGAGGGTCTTGTTCGCGCCGGCCTCGGGGACGGCCAGGGAGCTGCCGCCGTTCTCGGCGGTGACCTTGCCGCCGGCCTCCCACTGCGGCATGGGCGCCACCCGCCACTTGCCGGACGCGGCCTTCACGCCCGACTCGAAGTTGGCCGGCATCCAGGCGCCGGTCACCAGCGTGGCGATGGTGCCGTCGGCCAGGCCCTTGTACCAGGCGTCGGTCCAGCCGGGGACGGAGGAGAGCAGCTTGCCGTCGATGAGCTTCTGCCAGGTCGCGGTGAACTTCTGGGTGCCGGGGTCGGCGAAGTCGACGGTGACGTCGGTGCCGTCCACCGTGTACGGCTTGCCGCCCGCCTGCCAGATCATGCTGGTGGTGAAGCCGGCGTCGCCGCTGTCGCTGCCGATGTACGCCTTCGGGTCGGCCTTGTGCAGCTTCTCGGCGGCGGCGACGTACTCGTCCCAGGTGGTGGGGACCTCGATGTCGTGCTTGTCGAAGACGTCCTTGTTGTAGAACAGCGCCATCGGGCCCGAGTCCATGGGCAGCCCGTAGACGGCGGGGCCGCCGGCGTGCACGGAGTTCCACGGGCCCGGGGTGAAGGTGCCCTCCAGCGTGCCCGCGCCGTAGGCGTTCAGGTCGGTCACCGCCTTCGACAGCGCGAACTGCGGCAGCGCGTAGTACTCGATCTGCGCCACGTCGGGCACGCCTGAGCCGGCCTTGATCGCGTTCTGCAGCGCGGTGTACTGGTCGTTGCCGGTTCCGGCGTTGACCAGGTCCACCTTGACCTTGGGGTACTTCTGCTGGAAGTCGGCGACGACCTGCTTGAGCGTCGGCTCCCACGCCCAGACGGTGAGGGTGCCGCCGGCGTCGAGCGCCTTCTGCAGGTCGGCGTCGGAGACGGCCTGCGACGCGGCGGCGGTGGCGGTGGCGCCCCCGCCCCCGCCGTCGCCCGAGCCGCCGGACGAGCCGCACGCGGTGGCGGCGAGTGACACGGTCAGTGCCGCGCCCAGCAGGAGGGCGTGACGACGGTTGATCGTCATGGGCGGTGCCTTTCTGATGGTCTGTCCTGGTGTACGCGTTGTGTCGCGGCTTGTCGCTCGGCCCCCGATGTGCCGGTCAGCCCTTGACGCTCCCCGTGGCGAGGCCTGACTGCCAGTACCGCTGCAGCAGCAGGAACGCCGCCATCAGCGGGACGATGGTGAGCAGTGATCCGGTGATCACCAGGTTGAAGACGGCCTCGCCGCCCGCCGTGCCGGCCTGCTGGTTCCAGCTGTGCAGGCCGAGGGTGAGCGGATACCAGTCGGGGTCCTTCAGCATGATCAGCGGCAGGAAGAAGTTGTTCCAGGTCGCGACCACGTTGAAGAGCAGGACCGTGACGATGCCGGGGCCGAGCAGCGGCAGGCTGATCCGGAAGAACGTACGGAACTCGCCCGCGCCGTCCACCCGCGCCGACTCCAGGATCTCCTTCGGGACGGCGTCGGTGGCGTACGTCCAGATGAGGTAGAGGCCGAACGGCGAGATCAGCGACGGGATGATGATCGCCCACGGGGTGTTGGTGATCCCCAGGTCGGAGAAGAGCAGGAAGATCGGTACGGCCAGCGCCGTGCCCGGCACCGCCACCGCGCCGATCACGACCGCGAAGACGGCCTTCCTGCCGGGGAAGTCGAACTTGGCCAGGCCGTAGCCGGCGAGCGTGGCCAGCAGGGTCGCGCCGCCCGCCCCGGCGACCACGTACAGGAGCGTGTTGAGCAGCCAGCGCAGGTAGACGCCGTCGTCGTAGGTGAAGGTCCGCGCGATGTTGTCGAACAGCGCGAAGTCGCCGGAGAACCAGAGCCCGAAGGAGGACAGCAGGCGCTCCTGGGTCTTGGTGGCGTTGATCAGCAGCCAGGCCAGCGGGAGCAGCGTGTAGACCAGCATGATCGTGGTCAGCGCGGTGAGCGTGCGGCTGCGGCGCCGCCGGCGCGGGCGCCGGTGGCGGATGACGAGCGGGCGGTGTGCGGTGACGGCCATGGCTCAGACCGCCTTCCGCATGCCGCGGAGCTGGACCACGTACGCGATGATCATCGTGATGAGGCCCATGATGATGGCGACCGCCGCTGAGTAGTTGAACTGCTGGCCGGCGAAGGACAGCGAGTAGGCGTACAGGTTGGGCGTGAAGTAGGTGGTGATCGAGTTCGGCGCCAGCGCCTTGAGGATGCTGGGCTCGTTGAACAGCTGGAAGCTGCCGATGATCGAGAAGATCGTGGCGATCACCAGCGCGCCGCGCAGGGCGGGGAGTTTGATGGACCAGATGATGCGGAACTGGTCGGCGCCGTCGATCTCGGCGGCCTCGTACAGGGAGGGGTTCACCACGCGCAGCGCCGAGTAGAGGATCAACATGTTGTACCCGACGAACTCCCAGGTCACGATGTTGCCGATGGAGGCCAGGATGAGGTCGGGCGAGAGCGGGTCGGGCAGCGACAGGCCGAACGCCTCGTTGAGGTTGCCGATGAGGCCGAACCTGGTGCCGTACATGAAGCCCCACATCAGCGTCGCCACGACGGCGGGCACCGCGTACGGCAGGAACACGGAGATGCGGAAGAACGCCGCCCCGTAGAGTCGGCCGCTGTCGATCGCGAGGGCGACCAGCAGGGCGAGGAACAACATGATCGGCACCTGCACGACCAGGAACAGCGACACCCGGCCGAACGCCGACCAGAACTGCGGGTCCTGCAGCGCCTTGACGTAGTTGTCCAGGCCGACGAACGCGGTGCCGCCGATGAGCTGGGTGCGGTAGAGGCTGAGGTGGATCGAGTAGCCGATCGGCGCCAGGAAGACGAGCGCGAACACCGCCATGAACGGCGCCACGAACCGCCAGCCGAGCCAGGACCTGCGCCTGCTGCTCCCCCGGGCGTGCCGGGCCGCCGAGGGCGGGCGCCCTCGCGCGTCTTCGGTGACCACCGGTCACTCCTCTCACCGCCATGTTCACGTGAACATCGACCACGGACAGAGGTCGCGGAGAGTGATGAGCTGGATCGCCATGGGCGATGTTTACGTTAACTTCTGCTGCGGTATCGTGGCACCCGCCCCACCTGCGGTCAAGAGGCGGTTGCGCATTGACACCGGCCGGGACCAGGCCGAAGGATTTCCCAGGCCCGTGACGGACGGCGACGAACGAGGGCTGAGGAAACAGGCGGCAGGCAGGAGCGGAACAGGCATGGATCTGGAGCGGCAGGCGCCGGACGGCGGCGCCCGGCCCACGGGGGGCGCGCAGCGCGGCCGTTCCGGCGTGCCGGGCGGGCGCCGCAGGCAGCGGGTCTCCATGGCCGACGTCGCGAGGCTCGCCGGCGTCTCCTCGCAGACCGTCTCCCGGGTCGCCAACGGTCACCCCGGCGTCATCGGCTCCACCCGCGAGCAGGTGCTGGCCGCGATGCGCGAGCTGGGCTACCGGCCCAACAGCGCCGCCCGCGCCCTGCGCTACGGCCAGTTCAACACCATCGGCGTGATCCTGTTCAACCTGTCCACGATCGGCAACAGCCGTACGGTCGAGGCCATCGCCACCCACGCCGCCGCCGAGGGCTACGCCATCACGCTCATCCCCATCGACGTCCCGACCCAGGACAACGTGCTGGGCGCCTTCACCCGGATGGGCGAGCTGGCCGTGGACGCGGTCATCGTGATCATCGAGGTGCACCTGCTCGACGCCGGCACCGTGACGCTGCCGCCGGGCGTGCACGCGGTGGTCGTCGACTCCGACGCCGGTGACCGCTACAGCGTGGTGGACACCGACCAGGCCGAGGGCGCGCGCTCGGCCGTCCGCCACCTGCTCGGCCTCGGTCACCGTACGGTGTGGCACGTCACCGGGCCGCAGACGTCGTTCGCCGCGCAGCGCCGCGCCCAGGCGTGGCGGCTGGCGCTGGAGGAGGCGGACCGGCCGGTGCCGCCGCCGCTGCACGGCGACTGGTCGGCCGAGTCCGGGTACGCCGCCGGGCTCGAGCTCGCCGGGCAGCCGGACTGCACGGCGGTGTTCGTCGCCAATGACCAGATGGCGCTGGGCGTGCTGCGGGCGCTGCACGAGCGGGGGCGGGCGGTGCCGGGCGACGTCAGCGTGGTCGGGTTCGACGACATCCCCGACTCGGCCTGCTTCGTCCCGCCGCTGACGACCGTGCACCAGGACTTCGCCGAGGTGGGGCGGCGCTGCGTGGAGCTGGTGCTGCGGCAGATCCGCGAGGGCGGCACCACTCCCTCGGGCACCGACCTGGTGCCGACCCGCCTGGTCGTCCGGTCCAGCACGGCCCCGCCGCGCTAGACTCTGATCGATGCGATCACATCGGCGTACTCGGGGGCCTGGCGCTCACCACGAGCAGCGGCGGGCCGAGATCGCCGACGCCGTGCTCGCGATCGTCGCCGAGCGCGGGCTCGGCGCGGTCTCGCTGACCGAGGTGGCCGCGCAGGCCGGCATCTCCCCTGGACGGGTGCAGCATTACTTCCCGGCCAAGCGGCAGCTCATCGAGGCGGCCTTCGAGCGGGGCAACGCGCTGTCGGCCGCGCGCATCAGGGACAAGGCCGGGGCCGACCTCGACGCCGCCGACCCCCGCCTCGTGCTGACGACCGTGCTGACCGAGCTGGTGCCGTACGACCCCGTCAGCGAGGCCCACATGCGGGTGCGGCAGTCGTTCCACGCCTTCGCCTTCGCCGAGGAGGCCATCGCGGCCCGGATGCGGGTCCTGTACGCCGAGTTCCACGGCCAGATGGCCGACCTGATCCGCAGGGACCAGCAGGCCGGGCGCATCGACGCCGGGCTCGACCCGCACGCGGTGGCGCTGTCCCTGGTGGCGCTGGCCGAGGGGCTGGCCGCGTACGTGCTGACCGGCGTCACCCCCGGCCAGGTCGCCCGCGACCGCGTCCTCGCGGCCGTCGCCGGCCTCTACACCGCCTGACCGGGCGCGCGGCCGGGTGCGCGGCCGGGTGCGGGTGCCCCGGCCGCCGGTGGATCGCCGGTCAGCAGTAACGGGCGGGCGCGATGCGGTCCATCACGCCGCCGAACCTGCCCCGGTAGTTGGAGCTGTAGTCGCCCCGCGACGCCAGGCGCTTGGCCCGCCAATTCCACTCGGTGTCGGCCGTGTCGACGAAGCAGGCTCCGCTCGTGGCGACGAACGAGCCCACCTTGTCGGCGTGCGTGCCGCCGATGAACCTGTTGCCGTTGGCCTCCCACCAGGTGTAGACGGCACCCGTGTAGTTGGCGCCCGTCCACAGGCACACGTGGGCGTGACAGGCCGGCGCGGCGGCCTGCGCGGTCGCGGCGGGCACCGCCAGGAGGCCGGCGGCGAGCGCGGGGGCGGCGATCATGCTGAGGACTCTCATGATGCTCCTTCTGTCGTTCTTGCTGGAACATCACGGGACGCTATACGCACCGTCATCGATCGAACACAGAAAGTAAGGAGCTTCTCACTGTCCGGGCCCTATTTCGACACATCCGCCGCTCCTCTGTGCTCGTGGGGCGAGGTGCGCGCTCATGCCCGGGGCGGCGGAAAGGAGACGAACCAACGGTGGGTCAGCCGGTCGCGGTGGTGAGGCGGTTGCTGAAGCGGGCCAGCATCCGGGTCTGCACCGTCTCCGGGATCAGGCGGGCGAGCATGGGCGGGGTGCGCCAGTTCGCCGGGTTGCGCTTGGCGAGCCGGGAGACCAGGGAGATGTGCGGATAGCGGGCCCGCTCGTACGCGCGCAGCCGCGCCGCCGGGTCGCCCTCGCCGACCAGCGCCCGCCCGAGCACCCAGGCGTCCTCCAGGGTCTGGTTGGCGCCCTGGCCGAGGGTGGGCGGCATGGTGTGGGCCGCGTCGCCGGCCAGCGTGATCCGCCCCGCGCCCCACACGGCGGGCACCTTGTTCCAGTGGTGGCCGAAGAACTCCAGGTCCTCCTCCTTGGCGGCGGCCAGCACGTCGGAGACCGGCGAGCGCCAGTGCCCGAACCTCCGGCGCAGCTCGGCCAGCGGCGCGGCGGGCCGCGGGTCGGCGGGCGACCAGCGCACGTCGAACCACCACTGCAGCAGCCCGTCCCCCGCCGGCATGAGGCCGCACGCGCCCTCCGGCCCGCTGATCATGAGGTGCCTGGTGGTGTCGGTGATCTCGATGTCGATGGGGCTCAGCCCCTGCCAGGTCCCGAACGTGGCGGGCCGCACGGTCCCCTCGCCCCACAGGTGGCGGCGTACGACGGAGTGGTGCCCGTCGGCGCCGACGAGCACGTCACCGGTGGCGGTGGAGCCGTCGGCGAACGTGGCGGTGACGCCGTCCGCGTCCTGGCGCACGTCCCGGCAGGCCATGCCGTGGCGGACGACGCCGTCCGGCAGCCCGGCGGCCAGCCGGTCGAGCAGGTGGCGGCGCGGTACGGCCCTGGTCGGGAAGCCGTAGCGGGCGGCGGCGTGAGCCAGGTCCATGGTGGTGCGCAGCCTGCCGGTCGAGGTGAGCGCGTCGATCCTGTCGATGCGGGCCCCGACGTCGGCCAGGGAGATGCCGAGGTCGTCGAGTATGGCGTTGCCGTTGCTCCACACCAGCAGCGCCTTGCCGCCGGTGCGGCGCTCCGGCGCCTGCTCGTACACGCGGACGCGGTGCCCTCCGGCCATTGACACGTGCGCGATGGCGAGCCCGCCGACTCCCGCGCCGATGACGATGACGTCCAT
Organism: Nonomuraea sp. NPDC049421; assembly: GCF_040677005.1. Taxonomy (NCBI): domain Bacteria; kingdom Bacillati; phylum Actinomycetota; class Actinomycetes; order Streptosporangiales; family Streptosporangiaceae; genus Nonomuraea; species Nonomuraea sp. NPDC049421. The sequence goes on along the minus strand of NZ_JBFAQA010000008.1, from coordinate 259,577 downwards.
GATTTCTCCACTTCGATAAATCTTCACTTCGAAGATACATCGATGGGGAGTAGGGTGACGAAGTGGGTTCCGCGCAGCAGCCAGAGGACGTCTTCCGCGAGTTCGTGATCGCGATCCTGCTGCACAACGACGCGCTCGCCGACCGGCTCGGCCTGCAGCCCGCCGACGTGGCCGCGATCATGCTGCTGGAGACGCGCGGACCGCTGCCCGTGGGCACGATCGCCGAGGAGCTGGGGCTGCCGTCCGCTTCGACGACCCGGCTCATCGACCGGCTGGAGAAGGGCGGCTACGCCCGGCGCGTGCGCGGCGCGCGCGACCGCCGCACGGTGACCGTTGAGCTGGTGCCCGAGGGCCTCGAGGTGTACGAGACCGCGTGCACGTCCACCAGGAAACACCTCGAAGCGCTCGCGCTGCGTCATGGGATCGAGCGGATGCCGATGATGCTGGAGGTGTTCGCGATGGTCGGCTCCGCGTACCGGACGGCTCTTCGCGACCTCCGCGCCGGCTGACGTCTCGCGCCTTCCTGTGAAAGCGCGATGCCGAGGGGCACCGGCGGCGCACGTCCTTGTACGCGGTCGCGCCACCCCGCCGTCACTGGATTTCCCGGCGCACGTGAGCCGGTGACCACCGCCTCCGCCGGCCCCCTCACGTGTGGCCGCTCGCGCATGCCCGCGCGAAGGTCGGACATTTCCGCCATGAGAGGCATGGTTAGAGTTGTGCCTTCGGGGCGGTGCTCGGGCCCGCCGCGGCGTACCACGGGGAGGACATGGCGGACGTGTCTCGGGACGACCAGGCCGCGGCAGAAGGAAGGGCTCCCCTGCGAGTCGCCCTGATCGTGGCCATGGCGTGGTTCATGCAGAACCTCGACACCACGATCATCAACACCTCGCTCCCCCAGATGGCCGAGACGTTCGGCGTGGACGCGGTCAGCGTCAACATAGGCATCACCGCCTACGTCGTCGCCGGCGCCGCCTTCATCCCGCTGGGCGGCTGGCTGTCAGACCGGTACGGCGCCAAGCGGGTGTTCGCGCTCGCGATCGTGGTGTTCGGCCTGGCCTCGATCGCCTGCGCGGCCTGCACGGCCTTATGGCAGTTCGTCCTCGCCCGGGTCGTGCAGGGGGCCGGTGGCGCGCTGATGGTGCCGGTCGGCCGCATCATCGTGCTCAAGAACGCCGGCAAGCAGGACCTGATGCGCGCCACCGCGCTGATCACCTGGCCGGCGCTGCTCGCCCCCGTCATCGCCCCGGTGCTCGGGGGCGCCCTGACCACCTGGTACGGCTGGGAGTGGATCTTCCTGCTGAACGCGCCGCTCGCTCTGGCCGGCACCGTCCTCGTGCTGGCGTACGTGCCGAGCGTGCGCGACAGCGAGCCCAAGCCGCTCGACCGCGTCGGCACCGTTCTCATCGTCACGTCGCTGAGCCTGACCATCTACGGCCTGTCCGAGCTGGCGCAGCCGTCCCTGATCGGGCTGGACCTCGCCCTGCCGGCCGTCGGGCTGCTGGTGGGCGCGGGGGCCGTGCGGTGGTTCCGGCGGGCCGCGTACCCGCTGGTCGGGCTGGGGCCACTGCGGGTGCCCACGTTCGCGGCGGCGAGCCTGCACGCGGGCAACCTGATCCGGCTGGCGATCAGCGCGACCCCGTTCCTGCTGCCGCTCATGCTCCAGGAGGCGTGGGGGCTGACGCCGCTGGAGGCAGGGCAGCTCGTGCTCGTGTACTTCCTCGGCAACCTCGTCATCAAGGTGATCACGACGCCGCTGATGCGGTGGCTCGGCTTCCGTACGGTGCTGGTGTGCAACGGGATCGGAGTGGGGCTGTCGATCGCGGCGTTCGGGCTGCTGGACGCGCGCACCGGGTTCGTCCTGGGGGCCGCGGTGGCGTTCGTGGCGGGGGCCACCCGGTCGATCGAGTTCACCGGGATCAACACGCTGTCGTTCGCCGACATCGGCTCCGCCGACCGGGCTTCGGCCTCGACGCTGTTCAGCATGACGCAGCAGATCTCCGTGGCTCTCGGGGTGGCGGTCGCGGCGATCGTCCTCCAGGTCGCCCATGGTCCCGCCGCCACGCCCCTCACCCAGAGCGACTTCTCCCTGGCCTTCTACGTCAGCGGCGCGATCGCGCTGGCCGGCGCCCTGCTGATGCTGCTCCTGCGCCCCGACGCCGGCCACGAGGTGACCGGCCACCGCCCCAGGCGCGACGCCCGTACCAACGCCTGACCGCGGTCACCCGTGGTCTTTCCCGAGGTCGGCGTGCAGGTCGGTCAGGGCGTGGGTGAGCAAAGCGAGGACCTCGCCGGGGCCGTCGACGGAGGCGTCGAACACCCCGCACACCGACGCGGCGCCCCTGCCGTACAGGAGGGTGATCATGGCGGAGACGCCGGGGGCCAGCGGCGGGCACAGGAACAGCTCGCGGGCGGCGGGGAACTCGCCGGTGATGCGGATGGTTCCGACGTCGAGCCGGCGCGGCGCGCCGCGCGCCATCAGCGGCATGGCGGTGCCGAACGCCGTCCTGGACACGGCGGCGGGCAGCCGGTAGAGGGCGCGGATGCGGCGGCGCTGCCGGCTGATGAGGGCGAGCGTGGTCTGGTCGGCGATCGCGCGCAGCCGCGCGTGCGGTGCCGGCTCGCCGCACGGCAGCGTGACCGGGAAGACGCCGACGTGGTTGCCCAGCGCCGCGTGGTTGCGCGGTCCCCGTACGCTGACCGGCAGGTTCACCGTGATCCCCGGTCGCGAGCGCCACACCTGCGGGCGCCAGGACCGCAGGGCGCCGGCGAGCAGCGCCAGCATGACCTGGGTGACGGTGGCGCCGGTGCGCTGGACGACCGCGCGCAGCGCCCCGGCGTCCAGCGGCACGGTCAGCAGGCGCGGGCCCTGGCCGCCGGGCGGCTTCGACGGGTGCCAGCGTGGCAGCGGTGCGGCCAGTCTCGCGAGGTCGGTGAGCGTCCCCCGGATCGCGGGCGCGTCCCTGGCGGGCGGGTCGGGCGCCGGATGCGGCAGGCGCTCCTCGCCGGTCAGCGCCCTGATGCCGCTGAGCAGGCCCAAGGCGTCCTGGAACGCGTGGTGCACGCGGTGCACCAGGACGTGCTCACCCGGCGTGTGGCCGTGCAGCACCAGCAGGTCCCACAGCGGGCGGTCGCGGGGCAGCGGGCGTTCGGCGATGAGGTCGAGGGCCGCCTGGGCGACGTCCTGCCCCGGTCTCAGGTGGTGGTGGGTGACGTGGCCGGCCGGGTCGAAGCCCGGATCGGGCGCCCATGCGGCGTGCCGCCCCGCGCCGGTCAGGCGGTACCGCAGGACGGGCGCCCGTCCTGCGGTGGCGGCGATCTGCTCGTGCAGGTCCGGCGGCGCGGGCGGGCCACCGGGCAGGTGGGCGGCGACGGCCATGTGCATGCGGGAGTCGGCCGCCGCCGCCCGCGCCAGGCTCAGCACGTAGTGGTCGCCCAGGGTCAGCGGCACGGCACGAAGAGGAGAGGTCACGGGAGGTCGGATCCTTCGGGGGCGAGTGCCGCTTTCAGGCCGTCGGCGAGGGTGAGGGACGGGGTGAACCCCAGGTCGCGAGCGGCGGCGTCGTAGGTGCAGGTCCAGTCGGGGTGGCGCATTTCGCGTACCTTGTCGCGGTTGAGGGCGGGCACCGTGTGGCGGGCGCGGCCCAGCAGCTCGGCCAGCGCGGCGATGGCGGTCATGACGGGCAGGGGGATCGGCAGGACGGCCGGGGGGCGGCGGCCGAGGGCGGCGGCGACGGCGGCGCAGATGCCGGGCCAGTGGTGGGCGATGCCGTCGCTGAGCGGGTAGACGCCGGTCGACGGGTCGTCGTGGCGTACGGTGGCGCCGCGTTCCGTGGCGGCAAGGAGCGCGGCGCACAGGTCGGTCACGTGGATCATGCTGTAGCGGCCCCCGGCACGGCCCGGCCGAGGCACCAGGCCGAGCCGGACCAGCGGGAGCAGGGCGGGCAGCAGGGCGGGCTCGCCGGGGCCGTGCACGATGCCGGGGCGCAGGATGACCGACGGCACGCGGTGGGCGTGCGCGCGGATCGCGTCCTCGGCGGCGCGCTTGCTCGCACCGTACGCCGACACCGGCCCCCTGCCTCCTGGACCGGCGGCGGCCAGCGACGAGCAGTGCACCAGCCGGGGCGGTACGCGGCGGGCCGCCAGCGCCTCGACGAGCCGGGCGGTGCCGTCGCGGTTGACCGCCCACAGCTCGGCCGCGCTCCTGGCCCTGACGGCGGCGGCCAGGTGGACGACCACGACGGCGTCGCGTACCGCCTCCTCGACGCCCCGCCCGGTGACCAGGTCGCCTTCCACCACCTCCACGCCCAGCGCGCGCAGCGCGGCGGCCCTCGCGGACGGCCGGGTCAGCGCGGTGACCGCGTGCCGCCGGGCGAGCGCCGCCCTGACCAGGTGGCCGCCCACGAAACCGGTGGCGCCGGTGACGAGTACGCGCGTCACAGCTCGCGCCGGTAGATGCGGTACGTCTTCGTGCGCACGCAGCCGTCGGCCGCCAGGTAGCGGTTGACGGCGTCGTTGTCCTCCAGCGTCCAGCCCAGCTCGCAGTCCACCGGCCCGCGGGCGCGGATCGCGTCGTACGCGGCGGCGTACAGGACGGCTTCGACGCCCTGGCCGCGCAGGCGTTCCACGACGCCGAACAGCACCGCGCGGGTGCGGCGGACGTGGCGGGCGGCGCGCGCCAGCCGGAGCAGCCCGATCGGCAGGCCCCACGTGGTGAGGCGGCCGCGGGCGGCGGGCAGGGCCTCGTTGAGATCGGGCAGCACCAGGGCGACGCCCACCGGTTCGCCGCCGGCCTCGGCGAGCTGGATGAGGCGGGGGTCGATGACGGAGCGCAGCCGCCGCGCGGTGGCGGCGAACTCGGCGTCGGTCATCGGGGTGAAGCCCCAGTTGTGGCGCCAGACGTCGTTGTAGACGTGTTTGACCCGGTCGATGTCGGCGGCGAAGCGGCGGCCGTCGAGGGGACGTACGGTCAGGCCGTGCCGCCGCCGCGCCCGCTCGGCGACGTGGGCGAGCCGCTCGCCGAGCGGGTGGGGGCCGCGCCGCCACGCCCACAGGTCCTTCGCCTTGCGCAGCCCGCACCCTTCGAGCAGATCGCGGTAGTAGGGCGGGTTGTACGGCATCATCACGGCCGGCGGCTCGCCGAAGCCGTCGACGAGCAGCCCGCACTCGTCGTTCATGGTGAAGTTGACCGGCCCGGCGAGGCTCGTCAGCCCCCGCTCGCGCGCCCACCGGGCGGCGGCGCCGAGCAGCGCGGCGGCGACGGCGGGATCGTCGGCGCAGGCGAACTGCCCGAAGAAGCCGTCGCGGCCGCCGTGGGCGGCGTTGTGCCGCGGGTTGTGCACGGCGGCGACGCGGCCGGCCACCCGCCCGCCGGCCGTGACGGTGAACAGCTCGGCGTCGCCGTAGGCGAAGAACGGGTTGCGGCGCCGGTCGAGCAGCCATCGGCACTCGCCGCGCAGCGGCGGCACGAAGTGCGGGTCGTCGCCGTGCAGCAGGTAGGGCAGCTCGACGAACGCCCGCAGCCCGCGCCGGTCGCGTACCGGCCGGGCGGTCGCGCCGGCCGCGGGAGTATCCGGAATCACACTGCGCGTATGTCGCATGACGGTAAGTTACTCTCTCGTGACGGTCTGCCGCAGGAGCCCCCGGTTCTGGGAAACCTTCTTGGGCAGCGGCGTGCTGCCCGCCGCGCTGCTGACCGGCGACGGCGTGGTCGAGCGCAGGCTGCGCCGTACGGGTGGCATGTTCGGCCTGTGGTTCCCCGGCATCGGCAGGGCGGTGCTGGTGTCGGATCCCGCGCTGGTCAGGGCGGTGATGCGGGCGCCGGCCGGCGTGGTGGCGGCGGGCCCGGCCAACCGGGTGCAGGAGCCGGTCATCGGGCCGAGCGGGCTGGCCAGGCTGGAGGGGGCCGAGCATCGCGAGATCCGTACGCTCATGGCGCCGTCGGTCCGCGACCGGGTGCCCGAGCGGCTGCGCGCGGCCACGGAGCGGCTCGCGCTGCGGGCGGCGGCCCGGTGTCCTTCCGGCGTGCCGTTCCCGCTGCGGCCCCTGCTGCACGGCGCGCTGATGGAGGCGGTCCTGGAGCTCACCATGGGTCTCAGCCCCGAGCGGCAGCGGGCCTGGCGGGTGCCGCTGCGCGAGCTGTTCAGGCGAGCCGACTCCTACGAGATCACCGTCCGCTACGCGCTGCGGCACGCGGGGGCGCTCGACTGGTGGCCGTCCTACCACCGGGCGAAGGACGCCTGCGACCGGCTGATCCACGCCGAGATCGACCGGCGGCGGGACGGCGACGAGGGCGACGACCTGCTCGGCGCGCTGCTGCGGGCGCGCGACGACGACGACCTGCCGCTGCCCCGTTCGGTGGTGCGCGACCAGGTGATGAGCATGATCGCGGGGGCGCGGACGACCACGGCCAACGGTCTGGCCTGGGTGTTCGAGCGGGTGGTGCGCCATCCCGAGGTACTGCGGCGGGTGACCGGCGAGAGCGAGCTGGGCGAGGGTGACGCGTACGCGAGCGCGGTGACGTACGAGGCGCTGCGGGTGCGCCCGCCGGTGGCGTTCTTCGGCCGGGTGGTCAGGCGGCCGTTCGAGCTGGGCGGCCGGCTGCTGTCGCCGGGCACCACGATCATCGTGCACCTGCGGACGCTGCACCACGACCCGGCCCTCTATCCCGACGCGGCCACGTTCCGCCCCGAACGCTGGCTCGACGGCCGGCCCGCGGGCTACGGATGGATGCCGTTCGGCGGCGGCGCGCACACCTGCCTGGGCGATCGCCTGGCGATGGTGCAGATGCGCACCTTCCTGCAGGTCTTCACCCGCGAGCTGGCGCTGTCACCGGCCTGGCCAGGCGACGAGCCGGTCAGGTGGAAGGCGGTCTCGAACTCGCCCGGCGCGGGCTGCCGGGTGATCGCCCGCCCGCGTTGACCAGGTTTGTACGGGTTTTGCCCAACGCTCTACCCGATGGCGGGCACAACCCGGATCCTGGAACGACGGGAGATCGACGTGTGTGGCATAGCCGGATGGGTGGACTTCGAGCGTGACCTGCGGCAGGAGCGGCGGACCGCGCAGGAGATGACCGGCACGATGGCCTGCCGGGGGCCCGACGACGAAGGGCTGTGGCTGGCCCCGCACGCCGCCATCGGGCACCGCAGGCTCGCCATCATCGACCTGGCCGGCGGGCGGCAGCCGATGACGGCCCCGGAAGAGGGCAGGGAGGAGGGCCGGGAGGCGGCGGTCCTGACGTACAGCGGGGAGATCTACAACTTCGAGGAGCTGCGCGCCGAGCTGGAGGGCCACGGGCACGTCTTCCGCACCCGCAGCGACACCGAGGTCCTGCTGCACTCCTACCTGCAGTGGGGCGAGGACCTGGCCGAGCACCTCAACGGCATGTACGCCTTCGCCGTCTGGGACCCGCGCGCCGAGCATCTGCTCATGGTGCGCGACCGCATGGGCATCAAGCCGCTCTACTACTACCCGACCGCGCACGGCGTGCTGTTCGGCTCGGAGCCGAAGGCGATCCTGGCCAACCCGCTGGCCCGGCGCGTGCTGGAGATGGACGGGCTGCGCGAGCTGCTGGCGTTCGTCAAGACGCCTGAGCACGGCATCCTGTCCGGCCTGTACGAGGTGCGCCCCGGCCAGGTCGTCCGCGTCTCCAGGGACGGCATCGTCAAGCGCCGCTACTGGCGGCTCTCCTCCCGCGAGCACCCCGACGACGTGAGCTCGACCGTCAAGACCGTCCGCGAGCTGCTCGACGACATCGTCACCCGGCAGCTCATCAGCGACGTGCCGCTGTGCACGCTGCTGTCCGGCGGCCTCGACTCCAGCATGGTCACCGCGCTGGCCGCCAAGCTGCTGCGCGAGCAGGGTCTCGGCACCGTGCGCTCGTTCTCGGTGGACTTCACCGGCTACAGCGAGAACTTCAAGCCCGACCTCACCCGCTCCACCCCCGACACGCCGTACGTGCACGAGCTGGCCCGTTACGCCGGCGCGGACCACAGCGACATCGTGCTCGACTCGGCCGCGCTGATGGACCCGGCGGTGCGCTCGGCTGTGCTGCGGGCGCGCGACCTGCCGATGGGCATCGGCGACATGGACACGTCGCTGTACCTGCTGTTCAGAGCCATCAGGGGACACTCGACGGTGGCGCTGTCGGGCGAGTCGGCCGATGAGGTGTTCGGCGGTTACCGCTGGTTCCACGACCCGCAGTCGGTGGCGGCCGAGACGTTCCCGTGGCTGGCCAGCCCGGCCACCGCCGCGCACGCCGGGGCCGAGCGGCTGTTCCACGACGACCTGCTGCGCCTGCTCGACCTGCCCGGCTACCGCGCCGAGCGCTACCGCCAGGCGCTGGAGGAGGTGCCGCGGCTGCCTGGCGAGAGCGGGCACGAGCGGCGCATGCGCGAGATCAGCTACCTGCATCTGACCCGGTTCGTACAGATCCTGCTCGACAGGAAGGACCGGATGAGCATGGCCGTGGGGCTGGAGGTGCGGGTGCCGTTCTGCGACCACCGCCTGGTCGAGTACGTCTTCAACGCGCCGTGGGCGATCAAGACGTTCGACGGGCGGGAGAAGAGCCTGCTGCGCGCGGCCTCGGCCGACCTGCTGCCGGACAGCATCCTGCAGCGGGTCAAGAGCCCGTACCCGGCCACCCAGGACCCCGGGTACGACGAGGCGCTCCGCGAGCGGGCCCGCGAACTGCTGGAGCTGCGGGACTCGCCGGCGGGGCGGCTGGTCGACCGGGCCAAGGCCCGCGCGACCGTCGAGGAGCCGGCCTCGCCGGGGAGCAGGGCGGCGCTGGAGCGATTCGTCCAGCTCCACTACTGGCTGAACCGCTACGATGTCGGCCTGGCCCTCTGAACGAACCGTCGCGAGCCCGCCTCCACGGACGGGAAGCGCCCGCCTGTTACCCTCTGGAATGGATTGATGGCATTGCGTCACGTCGGGGGGTTCGGGGATGAAGGTCGCGTGCGTCGGTGGTGGTCCCGCCGGTCTTTACTTCGCGCTGCTGCTGAAGCGCACCGACCCGGCGCACGAGGTCACCGTCTACGAGCGCTATCCGGAGGGCTCGACGTACGGATGGGGCGTGACGTACTGGGACGAGCTGTACGCCAAGCTGCGCGCCATCGACCCCGAGTCCGCGCGGGCCATCCGTGACGGCTCGGTGCGCTGGAAGTCCTGGGTGGCGCGGGTCGGCGAGCATCCGCCCGCCCGCGTCGGCCACTGGGACGGCGGCTTCGGCATCGGCCGCAACCTGCTGCTCGGCATCCTCGCCGACCGGGCCCGCTCGCTCGGCGTGCACATCGAGTACGGGCGGGAGATCACCGGCGAGGAGGAGCTGTCCGTCGCCGACCTGATCGTGGCCTGCGACGGCGTCCACAGTGCGCTGCGGGAGCGGCATTCCGGGCATTTCGGCACCTCCGTCGCGCTCGGCCGCAACGCCTACCTGTGGCTGGGCACGACCAAGGTGTTCGGGCCGTTCACCTTCTCCTTCGCCGAAACCCCGCACGGCTGGATCTGGTGTTACGGCTACGGCTACGACGCCGGCCACAGCACCTGCGTCATCGAGTGCTCGCCCGAGACGTGGGAGGGGCTCGGCCTCGACCGGGCGACCGACGCCGATGGCCTGGCGCTGCTGGAGAAGCTGTTCGCCGACATCCTCGACGGCCATCCGCTGATCGGCCGCGACGACGCCGGTGAGCGGGCCCGCTGGCTGAACTTCCGTACGGTGACCAACGAGCGCTGGCACCACGGCAACCTCGTGCTCATGGGCGACGCCGCGCACACCACCCACTACTCCATCGGCGCGGGCACCGCGCTCGCCCTCGGCGACGCCGCCCATCTGGTGCACTCGCTCACCACCGAGCAGGACCTCGCCGCGGCGCTGGCCGGCTACGAGCGGGGCCGGCAGGCGACGATCCGGCGCGCCCAGAAGGCGGCGCGCTACAGCGCCCGCTGGTACGAGAACCTGCCGCGCTACGCGAAGCTGCCGCCCGAGCAGCTGCTCACCCTGCTCGGCCGGCGGCACTCGACCGTGCTCCCGCACGTGCCGCCAGGCCTGTACTACCGCTGCGACCAGGTGCTCGATCGGGCGGCGACGTGGTGGTCGCGGATCAGGGGACGAGCCTGAGGCCTCAGCCGCCCGCCGCGTGCCGCTCCAGGAACGTGTAGACGTCGGCCTCGTCCACGCCGGGGAACGACCCAGGTGGCAGCGCGGCCAGCACGTGGCTGTTGGCGCGGGCCGACGGCCAGGCGTAGCCCTCCCAGCGCTCGGCCAGCTCGGCGGGCGGGCGGCGGCAGCAGTCGCCGTTGGGGCAGTTGGAGCGGGTGCGGCTGGTCGTCTCGCGCCCGCGGAACCAGCGCGACTCCTTGTACGGCACCCCGAGCGTGATCGCGAAGTCCCGCTCGCGTGACGGATCGACGTGCGCCACGCAGAAGTAGGTGCCGGTGGGCGAGTCGGAGTATTGGTAGTAGACGGAGAACCGGTCGGGCGAGGCGAACACCTGCCGCCCCGACCACTGCAGGCACATCCGCTGCCCCTCGATGGCGCCCTGCTCGTCGGCGGGGAAGACGATGCCGTCGTTCTCGTACGCCTTGTAGATGGTGCCGCCCGCGTCGTTGCGCACGAAGTGGCAGACCAGGCCGAGGTGGTGGGTGGCGAGGTTGGTGAAGCGGTGGGCGGCCATCTCGTACGACACGGCGAAGACGTCGCGCAGGTCCTCCACCGACAGCGCACGGTCGGACTTGGCCTCCTGGAGGTAGAGCGCGGCGGCCTTCTCGGGCACCAGGACGGCGGCGGCGAAGTAGTTGGCCTCGGTGCGCTGGCGCAGGAAGTCGGCGAAGTCGCGCGGCTTGTCGTGGCCGAGCGCGAGGTGGCCGAGCGTCTGGAGCAGGATCGTGCGCGGGGTGTGCATGCCGAGCTGCTCGTGCTTGACGTAGATGCGGCGGTGGCGCAGGTCGGTGATGGAACGCACCGATCTCGGCAGGTCCTGGGCGGTGTGCACGGTGTAGCCGAAGTGCGTGACCACGCTCTGGATCATGCTCTGCGACAGCGCGCCTGTTCGGTAGCCGACCGCGTCGAGCGCCTCGGCCGCGGCCTTCTCGATCTCGGGGAAGTAGTTGCCCACCTCGCGCTGGCGGCGGCGCAGCTCGGCGTTGGCGACCCTGGCCTCCTCGGGCGTGGCGGTGCCTCTGGCCTGGCGGGCGCGTAGCTCGCCGTACAGGCCCAGGATGTGTTCGAGCACGTCGTTGGGCACGCGGGCGGAGACCTTGAGCCGGGGCAGGCCGAGGCCGGCGTAGACGGGGTCGCGCTGGGCCTCCTCCAGCGCGATCTCCAGCTGGGCGCGGCGGTTGGGCGGCTGGCGGCGCAGCAGCTCTTCGACGGGCACACCGAGCGCGGTCGCGAGCGACTTGAGCAGGGAGAGCTTGGGCTCGCGCTTGCCGTTCTCGAGCAGGGAGAGCTGGCTCGGCGCCCGGCCGACGCGCGAGCCGAGGTCGGACAGCGTGAGCCCGCGCTGTTTGCGCAGGTGGCGCAGGCGCTGGCCGAACGCGATCAGATCGAGCTCCTGCGTCAAAGACAGCGGTTCTTCGCTCAGCACGGGCGCCATACTGGGATCTTAGACAGAATTTCCAGCCATTTTCTAGCCTCAACCCGATGCCGATTCGGGTTCGGGCGCCGCCTCGGTGCGCCCGCCGGATTGGTCTAGGCCAAAGGTAAAAGTTGCGAATTCTTCACTGCTGAATACGCGCGAGTAATGCATGTAGGCGGAAGATTCGCGATTCTTCTCGGTGGTTTGCCCTATTTGACGGTGCTTGCGAGGGCAGAGACTCGGCGTGAGCCCCAGGGGACGACCGAAGGAGTGAACGGTGAACGATCGCCTCAAGGGAGCTGCTGAGCAGCTGCGGGACGAATGGGAGAACGACCCTCGCTGGGCCGGCATCGAGCGCACCTACAGCGCCGATGACGTGATCAGGCTGCGGGGCAGCGTCCAGGAGGAGCACACGCTGGCCCGGCTCGGCGCCGAGCGGCTGTGGAGCCTGCTGCACACCGAGGACTACGTCAACAGCCTCGGCGCGCTGACCGGCAACCAGGCGGTGCAGCAGGTGCGGGCCGGCCTGAAGGCCATCTACCTGTCCGGCTGGCAGGTGGCCGCCGACGCGAATCTGAGCGGGCAGACCTACCCCGACCAGAGCCTGTACCCGGCCGACTCCGTGCCGTCCGTCGTGCGCCGCATCAACAACGCGCTACTGCGCGCCGACCAGATCACCTGGTCCGAGGGCGTGGACGACGCGCCCCACTGGCTCGCGCCCATCGTGGCCGACGCCGAGGCCGGCTTCGGCGGCGTGCTCAACGCGTTCGAGCTGATGAAGGCGATGATCGCGGCCGGCGCCGCCGGCGTGCACTGGGAGGACCAGCTCGCCTCCGAGAAGAAGTGCGGCCACCTGGGCGGCAAGGTGCTCATCCCGACCGGCCAGCACATCAAGACGCTCAACGCCGCCCGGCTCGCCGCCGACGTGGCGGGCGTGCCCACCCTGGTCATCGCGCGGACCGACGCTCAGGCCGCGACCCTGCTGACCAGCGACGTGGACCCGCGCGACCAGGCGTTCGTCACCGGCGAGCGCACCGCCGAAGGCTTCTACCGGGTCAGGAACGGGCTGGAGGCGTGCGTGGCGCGCGGCCTGGCGTACGCGCCCTACTCCGACCTGCTCTGGATGGAGACCGGCACGCCCGACCTCGACGTGGCCCGCGCGTTCGCCGAGGCGATCAAGGCCGAGTACCCCGACCAGATGCTCGCCTACAACTGCTCGCCGTCGTTCAACTGGAAGGCGCACCTGGACGACTCCACCATCGCCAAGTTCCAGCGCGAGCTGGGGCACATGGGGTACAAGTTCCAGTTCATCACGCTCGCCGGGTTCCACGCGCTGAACTACGGCATGTTCGACCTGGCCCAGGGGTACGCGACCGACGGCATGAGCGCGTACGTCGAGCTGCAGGAGGCCGAGTTCGCGGCCGAGGCGCGCGGTTACACCGCCACCCGTCACCAGCGCGAGGTCGGCACCGGCTACTTCGACCTGGTCAGCACCGCCGTGGCGCCCGACTCCTCGACGACGGCGCTCAAGGGCTCGACGGAAGAGGAGCAGTTCGCCCGCTGACCCCGCACAGGCTCGCCGGCACACGTCCTAGGGCATGGGACGGTTCCCCGGCGACCGGGCCGCGCCGGCCCCACCACCGGCGCGGCCCTCACCTCTTCGGCGTCACGGGGTGGGGGTGCTGGTCGGCGGGGTCTCCGAGGGAGTTGGGGACGGGCTTTCCGACTCGCCTGGACCGTCCTGAGGGATGGTGCTGATCGAGGCCGACGGAGTGGGGCAGGCGCGGCGAGGGACCGGGCGGCGGCCAGGGCCCGCGCAGGTCTGCGGCTCGTCGGCGCCGCCTCCACCGTCGCCCCCGCCGTCGCCCCCGCCGTCGCCGTCCCGGCCTCCGGGGCCGAAGGTGCGGGTGCGGGGTTGCCTGAACGGGCTGCCGGAGGACGGGGTGAGCGTTCTGACCGGGCCTTTCGTCGTGGTCTGCGTGACGATCACCGTGGACGTGCCCGGCGGCGGAGCCGTCGTCGCCGGGCGCACGACCGGCACCCCGCGCCCGGCCGAGGCTGTGGGCCTGATGGTGGAGTGGGCGCTGCCCGAGGTCTGCACCACGGCGGGCGGGTCACCGGGCGGCAGCGCGCCGCCCTCGGCGCTCCTGCCGTCGCCGCCGGCGGCCACGATGACGGTGACCGCCGCGATGGAGACGGTCGCCAGCGCGGCGAAGCCCGCGTGGCCGAGGTGCGCGCGCTGCCGGGCCCGCCGGCCGCGCCTGGCCGGCCGGGAACGGTCCACCCCGGCCGCCGGCCCCGCGAGCCCGTCCCCGACGGGGGTCAGGGCCGGCTCGCCCCCGCCGGGGAGTCGAGCCGGCCCACCCCCGTCCAGGTGCCCGCTCCCCTGCGGGTCGCGAGCTTGATCGTCCTCGGCCTGGTGCGGGAGCGGGGTCCAGATCTTGGAGAGCACCTCGGCCACCGCCTGGCGCAGGTCCCAGGGGGCGCCGACGCCGCCCGACGCCAGCAGCGCACGGAGCAGGGCGGTGGCGTCGGGGCGTGCCACGGCGTCCTTGGCCAGGGCGGCGGCGACGGCCGGGCGCAGCAGCGCGGGGACGCCGTCGAGGCGGGGCGGCTCGAAGAGGATGCGGCGGGTGATCGCGTCGTCGTCGCCGCCGCCGAACGGGTGGTGCCCGGTGGCGGCGAAGGCCACCACGCAGCCCCAGGCGAAGACGTCGGACGCGGGCAGCGCGGCCCCGCCGGTCAGCCGCTCGGGCGCGACCCACCCTGGGCTGCCCATGACCTGCCCGGCCTGGGTGTGCGCGGCGGCGACGGCCACGTCGCGGGCGATGCCGAAGTCGATGACCCGCGGCCCCTCGGGGGACAGCAGCACGTTCGCCGGCTTGAGGTCGCGATGCACGAGACCGGCCTCGTGCACGGCCACCAGCGCGGCGGCGGCGCCGAGCGCGACGCCGTACGCCAGGTCGGGCGTGAGCGGCCCGCCGGCCAGGACGACCTGGGAGAGCGCGGGGCCCGGGATGTACTCGGTGACGAGGTAGGGGCGCTCCCCCTCGGCGCCGTCCTCGATGACGGCGGCCGTGCAGAAGGGCAGCAATCTGCGGGAGAAAGCGACTTCCTCTGCGAAGCGGGCCCGTAACGTGGCATCGTTGAGATGCACCGGATGCGGGGTTTTGAGGGCTACCAGGCCACCTTGCGGGTGTTCGGCCAGATAGACGATCCCCATCCCGCCCGTTCCCAGGCGGCCGAGTAGCAGGTAGCGGCCGATGATGACCGGGTCCCCCACCGTAAGCGGTCGCACGCCGGGAGGCATGCCGCTCGCACCACGCGCCATCCGGGCCGCCTTCCCCTGATCGGTGTCCTGGCACAGCACACTGTGGCGGCATCCGCGGGGGCTTTCCGCATGTCTTACATAAGGGGTATTGGAGGTAAGGCGGTCGTACCCTCTAGGTGAGTAAGTGCAGTGACATAGCGGCCTGAAGTGGCACAGCGCGCCCCGGGGGGTCAGGACGCGACGGCCGCCGCCTCCTCGGCCTCGACCTGGCGGTTCCAGTCGCTCTTGACCGCGCGCCACGCCTCGTCGTCCACGCCGAGCCGCCAGTAGCCGGAGATCGACAGCCGGTCGAGGCCGATGCCCCGCTCCAGCCGCAGGAAGCGGCGCAGCTCCTTGACGAATCCGGCCTCGCCGTGCACGAACGCGTGCACGTCACCGCCGGGGAACTCCAGCGCCCGCACGGCCGCGACCAGCGGCTCGCCCACCGGCCGGCCGCCCCGGTAGAGCCAGGTGATGTGGGCGTCGGCGGCGGTCTCCAGCTTCAGCTCGTCCTCGGGGGCGTCCACCTCGACGAACACGTGCGCGGGCGCGCCCTCGGGCAGCGCCTCCAGCGCGGCCGCGATGGCCGGCAGCGCGCTCTCGTCGCCCACCAAAAGGTGCCAGGCGGCGTCGGGGTCGGGCGCGTAGCCGCCCCCCGGGCCCAGCATGATCAGCTCGTCGCCGGGCGCGGCCTGCGCGGCCCAGGGACCGGCCAGGCCCTCGTCGCCGTGCACGACGAAGTCGAGGGTGAGCTCAAGCGCGTCGGGGTCCCACGCGCGCACGGTGTAGGTGCGCAGCCGCGGCCAGTGCCGGCGCGGCATCGTCTCGCGGCAGGTCTTCATGCTGAACGGGCGCGGATAGTCGACGTCCTCGTACGGGAACACGAGCTTGACGTAGTGGTCGGTGCACCCGTCGGTCGAGAAGTGCGCCAGCCCTTCGCCCCCCACGACGACGCGCACCATGTGACGCGAGATGCGCTCGGTTCGCTGGACGATCCCCTGGTGATGGTCGACCCTGGTATCCGGCATGAGCTGTCCCCCTGAGCAAGTTAGGTATACCTAACCTTACACTGCTCTCTTTCCTCTGCGTATGCCATTGCCCCCAAATAGGACGGGTAAAAATCAGGCCGCCGCCGTGTCCCCCGTGGCGGACCCCGTCGTCGCCACCTCCTTCAGGAAGCCCGCCATGTGACGGAACGCCTGCCGCGCCTCAGGCAGCACGTCGGCCAGGATCGGGAAGACGTGCGGCATCCTGGACCACTCCTCGTACCGCACCGGCACCCCGGACTCACGCGCCCGCGCGGCCACCCGGCGCGCCTCGTCGCGCAGCACCTCCGTCGACCCCGTCACGATCATCAGCGGCGGCAGCCCCGTGAAGTCCCCGTGCACCGGCGAGACCAGCGGGTCCCATGGGTCGAGCCCCGAGGTCCACCGGCGGGCCAGCCAGCGCACCCGCCCGGCCGGCAGCATCGGGTCCTGCCAGCGGTTCTCCCTGCGCGGGATGTCGGTCAGGTCGGCCCACGGCGACAGGCAGATCGCCGCGGCGGGCAGCGGGCGGTCCGCGTCGCGCAGCGCCAGCAGCGTCGCCAGCGTCAGGTGACCGCCCGCGGAGTCGCCCGCCAGCACGACGTCCTCGGGCGCGTACCCCTGGCGCAGCACGCAGTCGTAGGCGTCGAGGGCGTCGGCCAGCGAGTCGGCCAGCTTGTGCACCGGCCCCTGACGGTAGTCGAGCGCGAGCACGGGACGCCTGGCCGCCGCCGACAGCCGCCAGGTGATGGACCGGTGCGTACGCGGCGAGCACGAGAAATAGCCGCCCCCGTGGAAATAGAGCACCATCTTGCGCTCGTCGAGCGCCTCCCCCGCGCGCACCCACTCGCCCCCGCATTCCGAGAACGCCGCGGGCGCGAGCGCGACGTGCTCGGGGCACGGCACCCGCACGACCCGTCCGAGCTCGCCCAGCCGCGCGGCGCCGGCCAGCGCGAGCGGGTGGCGCATGAGCAGGCTGGAGACCGGTTTGACGGTGCCCCACATCAGGCCGGTGAGCGCGCGGGCCTGCCAGCTCAGGGGGTAGTCGGGAACCACGTCCGTATCGATCCGCATTGTGTGACCCTCCAAGGAAGTCCTTCCCTGGAGATCGCGTTCCTACCGGCCAGTAAGTAACTCATCTCTTACCGGCACATTTCGGCCCGGCATCCGAGGACAGAAAACGCGTTGCGCGCCGGTGCCGCCGCAACGGATAATTCCGTGCTTCCCGACCGCAGACCCGTGCGCGGGTCCGGGCACGGACCGTCACCGTGCCATCACCCCCCGGAGGTGCCAAACCTTCCCGCTCTACGCCCGGCTCGTCCGGTACGGCTTCCGCAAGCACGCCACCTACGTCTGGGCCGCACTCGCCGGCGCCTTCACCAACAGCGTGTTCGGCGTCCTGCGCGCCTACATCCTCATCGCGCTCTGGCAGGCCCGCCCGGGGCTGGCCGGCTACGACGTGACCGACGCCGTCACCTACTGCTTCCTCACCCAGGCGTTCATCGCGCCGATGCAGCTCTTCGGCGGCGGCCTGGCCATCCCCGAGCGCATCCGCAGCGGCGACATCGCGCTCGACCTCGTCCGCCCGGCCTCCCTGCAACTGTGGTCGCTCGCCGAGGACCTCGGCAGGGCCTCCTACCTGTTCCTCGTCCGCGGCATCCCGCCGATGCTGCTCGGCGCGGCCCTGTTCGGCATCAAGGTCCCCACCGACGCGGGACGCTGGGCCGTGGTGCTGGCCGGCCTGTCCATCGCCGTCGTCGCCAGCTTCGCCTGGCGCTACCTGCTCGCCCTGTCGGTCTGCTGGCTCCTCGACGACCGCGGCGTCGCCGTGCTGTCGATGGTCCTGATGACCTTCTTCTCCGGGATGATGGTGCCGCTGCACCTCTTCCCCGGACTGCTCGGCGACATCGCCGCCGCGCTCCCCTGGGCCGCCATGGTGCAGGTGCCCGCCGACCTCTACCTCGGCAAGACCGACCCCGCGCAGGCGCTGGCCTTCCAGGCGTTCTGGGCGGCCGTCCTGCTCGGGCTCGGCGCGCTCGGCACCCGGGCGATCCGCCACAAGGTGGTGATCCAGGGTGGTTAGGACGTACCTGCTGCTCATCTGGACGTGGACCCGCGCCGCCGCGGCCTACCCCGCCTCGTTCGCCATGATGACCCTGCTCGGCTTCGTCACGGCCGCGATGGACGTGGGCGTCATCCTGGTCGTCTTCGCCAACACCACCAGCCTCGCCGGCTTCTCCCGCGACGAGGTGCTGTTCCTGTACGGCGCGGCGAGCCTCTCCTTCACGATCTGCGACACGTTCGTCAGCAACCTCGACCGGGTCAGCCAGCACATCAAGGCCGGCACCCTCGACACCATCCTGATCAGGCCGGTCGGCGCGTGGCTGCAACTGGCCACCGACCGCTTCAACGCCACCAGGATCGGCCGCATCCTCCAGGCCGCGCTGGTGCTCGGCTACGCGATCGCCGCGCTCGGGGTCGACGTGCGGCGCGCCTGGATGATCCCCGTCATGGTGGCCACCGGCATCGTCATCTTCGCGGCGCTGTGGACGCTGGCCGGCGCCGTGCAGTTCATGCTGACCGACGCGCCCGAGGTGGTCAACGCCTTCACCTACGGCAGCCAGCAGCTCAACCAGTATCCGCTCAGCATCTACACCCGCGACCTGGTGGCGGGCGTGACGTACGTGCTGCCGCTGGCGTTCATCAACTGGCAGCCGGGCCTGTACGTGCTGGGCCGCGCCGACCCGTTCGGCACGCCCGAGTTCATGCGTTTCATCGGGCCGGCCGCCGCGCCGGCCCTCGCCCTGCTGGCCGCGCTGGCCTGGCGGCAGGGCGTCCGCCACTACCGATCCACGGGGAGTTGACGATGATCGAGCTCGATCGGGCCGGGCGCTCGTTCAAGGTGCGCAAGAACGTCGTGCACGCCGTACGCGACCTGTCGTTCACCGTGTCGGCCGGCGAGTTCGTCGGCTGTCTCGGGCCCAACGGCGCGGGCAAGTCCACCACGATCAAGATGCTCTGCGGCATCCTCACCCCCACCTCGGGCACGGTCCGGGTGGCCGGGCTGGAACCGTCGCGGCGGCGTACGACGCTGGCGCGGCGCATCGGCGTGGTGTTCGGGCAGCGTACGACGCTGTGGTGGGACCTGCCGCTGAAGGACAGCTTCGAGCTGATCCGGCACCTTTACAAAGTAGATCGCACGGCGTTCCGCGCCAGGCTGGCCGAGCTGACCGAGACGCTCGACCTGGGCGCGTTCCTGGGCACGCCGGTGCGCCAGCTCAGCCTGGGCCAGCGCATGCGCGGCGACCTCGCGGCGGCGCTGCTGCACGCGCCCGACGTGCTGGTGCTCGACGAGCCGACGATCGGGCTCGACGTGGTCAGCAAGGCCGGCATCCGCGACTTCCTGCTGCGGCTGAACGCCGAACGCGGCACGACCGTGCTGCTGACCACGCACGATCTCGGCGACATCGAGCGGTTGTGCCGGCGGGTGATGCTCATCGATCACGGGCGGCTGGCCTTCGACGGGACGCTCGACGACCTGATGGCCACCGCGCCAGGCCAGTCGTCACTGGAGGACGTCGTCACCCGCCTCTACACGGGCGCGGATCAGTAGTAGCTGCCTTCGGGGCTGGTCTCGTAGTCGTCGTCCAGATCGTCCTGGCGCCTGGACCATCTGGACGGCATCAGCACGGGGATGAACAGGGCGACGCCGAGCAGCGCGTACACGCCGCTGGTCAGCAGCGTCCTGGCGCCCACTCCCGCTTCGAGCACGATCTGGTTCACCGACTGCCCGGTGGGGATGAGGGAGAGCGCCCTGTTGACGTCGAGCGCGTACACGACCGTCCAGGCCAGCAGCACCATCGACGGCACGAACGTCGCGAGCGGCGAGATGCGGCCCGCGGTCACGAGACCGACGACCAGCCCCACGGCGGCCATCGAGCTCAAGGCGATCCACATCGTCTTCTCGTCGGCCGTGGTCGCCGCCGCCACGTCGAGCGCCTGCCGCACCGCCCACCCGCCGCCTCCGAGCACGGCCGCCGTCACCACTAAACCGACGAGCAATCCAGCTAAGTGCCGCAACGTTCTCACCTCTATGTCGACGTGGTCGGCACGACCCTAGCGACAAATGCCATTTTCGGCCCAGCCCTTGGGCAGCTTGGAATCGGAGGTCTCAAGAGACCTTGCCCCGTGAGACCATGAGCACACCCATGCGTGCGCAACTCCCGTTGAGGTTCGCGCGGACGGCCGCCTTCGCCGCCGTCTGCGTGGCGCTGGCCGCGTTCGCCCACGTGCTCGGCGGCGGTTCCGTGCCGGCTCCGTGGGCCGCGGCGCTCGGCCTCGCCGGGGTCTCCCTGCTGGGGCTGGCACTGTGCGGCAGGGAACGCTCGGCGGGCACGATCAACCTCACGCTGGTCGGGGCGCAGATCGGGCTGCACGAGCTGTTCGCCGGCGAGGGCGCCTCCTACGTGTCCGTGCACGGGCACGCGCAGGGCGGGCTCGCCGTCAACGCGGGCATGCTGCTCACGCACCTCACGGCGACCGTCATCACGGGGCTGTGGCTGGCGCGCGGCGAGGCCGCGCTCTGGTCGGTGCTGCACCGGCTCGGCCGCCGGCTCACGCTGCTCGTCCCGCCCGCACCGCCGGTGCGGCCGCAGTGCGCGCCGCCCGTCGTCACCAGGGTGATCCCGCTGTGCCCCGCCTTCCGGCACAGCGTGGCCAGGCGCGGTCCTCCACTTCCCGCCTGACCGTCTGACACCCCTGTTTCATCCCCCCGATACAAGTGGAGTTCTCTCATGTCCTTCGTACGCCGTTCCGTCACCGTGCTCGCCGCTGCCACCGCCCTCACCGCCGGCCTGGCCCTGCCCGCGCTGGCCCACGTCACCATCCAGCCCGGCTCGGCCGAACAGGGCGGCTTCACCAAGGTCGCCTTCCGGGTGCCGAACGAGCGCGACAACGCCTCGACCACCAAGATCGAGGTGTCCTTCCCCACCGACCACCCGCTGGCGTTCGTGTCGGTCAAGCCGGTGCCCGGGTGGGACGTCAAGGTCACCGAGGGCAAGCTGCCCAAGCCGGTCACCACCGAGTACGGCGAGCTGGACGAGGCCGTCACCAAGGTCGTCTGGTCCGGCGGCAAGGTCGAGCCCGGGCAGTTCCAGGAGTTCGAGGTGTCCATGGGCAAGCTGCCCGAGGGCGTCGACTCGCTGATGTTCCCGACGAAGCAGACGTACTCGAACGGTGAGGTCGTCGACTGGTCGCAGGCGCCGAAGGCGGACGGCTCCGAGGCCGAGCACCCGGCGCCGCTGCTCAAGCTGACGCCCGCCGCCGCGAACGGCACGGCCGGCACCACCGCCCCCGCCACCGCTCCGGCCGCCGCCGCGCCTTCGGTGGCGCCGGTGGCCGCGTCAGGGTCGTCGTCCGACGGGACGGCGCGGCTCCTCGGCGGGGCCGGGCTGGTGGTCGGCGTGATCGGCCTCGTGGTCGGCTTCCTCGGCCTGCGCCGCCGCCCGTCCGCCTGATCTCTTGAGCCTGCGGCGCTCCGGGACACCTTCCGGAGCGCCGCGCGCGCTCAGGAGGTGATGTCCTTGCCCGAGAAGCGCGCCCAGGCGATCGACCCGAACAGCAGGATGTACGCCCCGAACGCGAGCAGCCCGTCGCGCAGCGCGGCCACGTCGATGGGGCTGCGCAGCACCGCGTCGAAGTCGGTGAACCTGGTCGGCAGCAGGTAGGGCGCGACCGCGTCCAGTTCGGGGATCGCGCGCAGCACCTGGCAGACGATGATGAGCACCATCGTGCCGGCGATGGCGCCGATGGACACCTCGGTGAACACCGACAGCGCCAGCGCGACCGCGGCCAGCGCGGCCATCCCGGCGCCGACGTACCCGACGCAGATGGCGATCCGCAGCAGCCCCTCGGCCATGCCGATGGTGGTCCCCGACAGCAGCGTCACCGGCCCCGCCGGGAACAACAGCAGCCCCGTCACCAGCGCCGACAGCGCCACCACGGCGGTCACGGCGTAGGAGTAGACGGCCGCGTTGAGAAACTTCACCACCAGCAGCCTGGTCCGCCCCGCGGGGGCGGCCAGCAGGTACCGCAGCGTGCCGGCCCCCGCCTCCCCCGCGATCGCGTCCCCCGCCACGACGCTCACGGCCACCGGCATCAGCAGCAGTGTGAGGAACGAGAACGACAGGAACGTCAGCATCAGGCTGTTCCCCGCGACATCCTGCACGATGCCGCCGATGTCCTCATCGCCGCCGCCGACGACCCGCAGCGTGACCCCGATGACGACCGGCACGACGGCCAGCACGGCCAGGATCACCAGGTTCCGCGGCCGCCTGAAGGTCAACCCCAGCTCAGACCCCAGCAACCGCCAGAACGCCCCGACACCGCGCCCCGCCCCAGCCGCCCCCGCGGCGGCAGCGGCCCTCCCCGCGGTGCCGGTGGACGCCCCGCCACCTGCGGACCCCGTCGGCGCGGTGCCGGTGGGCGCGGTGGCTCCGGTCCCCGCGGCGGCCTCGGACGCCTCGCTTGCCCCATTCGGCTCGGTGCGTTCGGTGGTGCGGAGGGTTTCGGTCACCGGGACCAGGCCGGGGGTGCGGCGGGCGCGGCCGCCCAGTGTGGAGGTGCCGGCCGGTCCTCCGTTCTCAGCCGTCGACATCGAAGCCCTCCCCTGTCAGTCCCACGAACACGTCCTCCAGGCTCGGCCGTACGACGGCCAGCCCCCGTACGGCGATGCCGTCCTCGACCAGGGCGGCGTTGACCCGCTCCGGCGCGTGCCCGCCCAGCTCCGCGGTGACCTGCGCGCCCTCGTCCCGCACGTCGGTGAGCCCGAGCCGGTCGAGCACCCGCGCGGCCCCCGCCGCGTCCGGCGTCTCGATCTGGATGCGGACGGCGAGCCCGGCGCTGAGCGAGGCGATCGTGCCCTGCGCCACCAGCCGCCCGGTACGCATGATCGCAGCATGCGTGCACATCTGCTCGACCTCGGCCAGCAGATGGGAGGAGACGAACACCGTCGTGCCGTCGGCGGCGATCTCCTTGACCAGCGCGCGCACCTCGCGGGTGCCCTGCGGGTCGAGCCCGTTGGTGGGCTCGTCGAGCACGAGCAGCTCGCGCGGCCCGAGCAGGGCGGCGGCGATGGCGAGGCGCTGGCGCATGCCGAGCGAGTAGTTGCGGTAGCGTTTGCCGGCGGCGCCGGACAGCCCGACCCGGTCCAGCGCGTCGGCGACCCGCCGCCGGGCGGTGGCGCGCGGCGCGGTCGGGTCGGCCGCGTCGAAGCGCATGAGGTTGGCGGCCCCCGACAGGTACGGGTAGAAGGCCGGGCCTTCGACCACCGCCCCCACCCTGGGCAGCGCCCGCACGGACGGCATCCCGAGCACGGTGTGCGCGCCCGAGGTGGGCGCCACGAGGCCGAGCAGCATGCGGATGGTGGTGGTCTTGCCCGAGCCGTTGGGCCCGAGGAAGCCGAACACCGAGCCGCGCGGCACGGTCAGGTCGAGGGCGTCCACGGCGACCTGGCCGCCCTTGAAGCGCTTGGTGAGCCCCCGGGTCACGATCGCCGCGTCCGCCCCGGAGGGCGGGGCCGCCCCGGAGGGCGCCCCCGCTTCGTGCATGACCGCGGTCACTTGAGGCCCGCCGCCTTGGTGATCTCCTCCGGGGTGACCGCGCCGACCAGCAGGCGGCCGTCGTCGGTCAGCAGGGCGGTGACGAGCTTCGTCCTGATCAGCTTGCCGGAGCCCCACGTGCCGCTGACCGGGGTGGCGCTCTGCAGCACGCCGTCGATCAGCGCCTGCGGGTCGGCGCCGGCGCCGAACCCGCCAGGACCGTGCTGCTCGCCGGACTCGCTCTCGGGCGCCTTCGCGGCGTCCTTGGCCAAGGCGTCGGCGTCGAACGGCAGCACCGCCACCGTCGCCCAGCCCTCGCCGACGACCTTCGCGTCGCCCGCGACGTCCTCGGCGTGCTCGGCGTGCTCGGCGTGCTCGGCCCGCTGGTCCTTGCCGCTCTCGAAGCCGATCTCCTGCTCCTCGACCTTCGCGCCCGCGGGCGGGGTGAAGGTGAAGTTCTCGGCCGCCGGCGGCGTGAACGTCACCTGCGTGAAGCCCACCTGGTACGCGGGCTCGGCCGAGCCCTTGGCGTAGACCTGCACCTGGAGCGGGACGTACGTCTCGCCGTCGAGGGCGATGCGCACCTCCTGCACCAGCGAGCCCTCCTCCTTGGGCGAGAGCACGAGCTGGTAGACCGGGCGACCGGCCACCTCCGCCGTGTTGATCACCCGGATCGCGGTGTGCTCGCCGGCCGCGTCCAGCAACCGCTGGGCCAGCTGCTGCGGCGTCAGGTCGGTCTGCTGCGGGACGGGCGTGGCGGGCCGCTCGGGGGCGCCCTCCTTGATCTTCAGCTTGGTGGCGGTGTTGGTGGCGCTGTCCCAGTACCACGCCTGACCGCCGTTGACGACCAGGTTGGTCTCGTTGAGCTGGGTCGGCATGGCGACGCGCAGCTTGTCGGCGGCGCCGTACCAGACCTTGACCTCGTGCGAGCCCGACAGCAGGCTCAGCGGCGAGGAGCCGCCGGCAGACGGCAGCGCGGGGATGCCGAGCGACGCCGTCTGCTGCACGGTGCCCGACATGGGCGGGATGCCGCCCTCCTTGTGCGTGGCCGCCACGGCGTCGGCGAGCAGTTGCTCGGCCGAGCGCTCGGGGAGCACGGGTTCGCCGCTCACCGCGGCGATGACGGGGCCGGCGCCGATCGCGGCTCCGATCACGGCGATCGCCGCGACCGGGACCCCCCACCTCACGAACGTGCCTCTTCGCATCTCACTCCTTAACGGTATGTCGATGCTCAGAGCCTGCGTCACCGATCCTGTGGTGGACCTGAGACAGTCTGAGACGGCTCTCAGCCTTCTCAGCGTCGTCTCAGCGCAGGAACGGGAGAATCGCCACATGAGAGTACTGGTCGTCGAGGACGAGCGCCGGATGGCCGCCGCGCTCCAGCGCGGGCTGCAGGCCGAGGGGTTCGCCGTCGACCTCGCGCACGACGGCGAGGAGGGGCTGCACGCGGCCAGGCAGGGCGACTACGACGTGGTCGTGCTCGACATCATGCTGCCCAGGCTGTCCGGCTACAACGTGTGCAAGCAGCTGCGCGCGGAGGAGAACTGGGTGCCGATCCTGATGCTCTCGGCCAAGGACGGCGAGTACGACATGGCCGACGGGCTCGACCTGGGGGCCGACGACTACCTGACCAAGCCGTTCTCGTACGTGGTGCTGGTGGCCAGGCTGCGGGCGCTGATGCGGCGCGACGCCGGGCGGCGGCCGTCGGTGCTGCTGGCCGGCGACCTGTCGCTGGACCCGGCCAGGCGCAGGGTGGAACGGGGACAGCAGGCGGTCGAGCTGACGCCCAGGGAGTTCGCGCTGCTGGAGTACCTGATGCGGCGGCGGGACGAGGTGGTGTCGAAGTCGGAGATCCTGGAACACGTGTGGGACACCTTCGACACCGATCCCAACGTGGTCGAGGTCTACGTCGGCTACCTCCGGCGCAAGATCGACGCCCCGTTCGGCAGGAACGCGCTGCAGACCGTGCGCGGCGCGGGCTACCGGCTGGCGGGCGACGGTGGCTGAGTCGCCGCTGGTCTGGTGGCGGCGGCAGGGGCTGCGTTTCCGGCTCACGGCGGCGGCCGCGGCGGTGCTCGCGCTGGCCCTCGCGCTGTCGGCGTCGGTGCTGCTCAGCGTGCTGGACCGGGCGCTGATCTCCACCGTCGACGACACGACCACGCAGCACGCGCAGGCCGTGCGGGTGGCGGCCGACGCGGGCACGCTGACCAGCCCGATCACCACGCACGACGGGACGATCGTGCAGGTCATCGACGCGCGCGGGCGGATCACGCACGTCACGTACGGCACCGACCGGCTGGTCCCGCTGCTCGACGCGCCCTCCAGGGCCAAGGTGCTGGCGAGCGGGCAGGCGGCGCTGCTGGACGGGCGGCCGTACGCGATGCCCGGGTTCCTGCGCGTCGTCGTGCTCAGCGCGGACCGCGGGCAGACGGTGGTGGCGGCCCGGCCCATCGGCGAGATCCAGACCAGCCTGGCCACGGCCGGGCGCGTGCTGTTCGTCGGCACCCCGGCGCTGATCGTGCTGCTGGCGGTGGCCAGCTGGCTGATGATCGGCCGTACGCTGCGGCCCATCACCGCGCTGCGCAGGGGCGCCGCGGAGATCACGCACACCGCGCGGTCGCGGCGGCTGCCGGTGCCGCAGTCGCGTGACGAGGTGCACTCGCTGGCCACCACGCTCAACGACATGCTGGCCAGGCTGGAGGAGGCCGAGCAGCGCCAGCGGGCGCTGGTCTCCGACGCCGCCCACGAGCTGCGCAGCCCGCTGGCCAGCATCCGGCTGCAACTGGAGGTGGCGCTCGGCCACCCCGACGGCCAGCACTGGCAGGAGACCGCCGAGGGCGTCCTGGAGGACGCCCTGCGGCTGTCCCGGCTGGCCGAGGACCTGCTGGCGCTGGCCAGGCTCGACGAGCGCGGCGGCGTGCCGGCCCGGCGCGAGCCGGTGGACCTCGACGAGGTCGTACGCCAGACCGTCGACCGCTATCCCGAGGCCCGGCTGGCCGCCTGCGAGCCGGTCGTGGTGACCGGCGACGCCCTCGACCTCAGCCGGGTGCTGACGAACCTCATGGACAACGCCGTACGCCACACCACCTCCAAGGTCGAGGTGGCGCTGAGCGGCGACGGCGTGCTGACCGTCACCGACGACGGCCCGGGCATCCCCGAGCAGGACCGCGAACGCGTCTTCAACCGGTTCACCCGGCTCGACACCGGCCGCAGCCGCGACGAGGGCGGGGCCGGGCTGGGCCTCGCGATCGTCCGGGAGACCGTGCGGGCGCACGGCGGGACCGTCCGGCTGGAGGACGCGTCACCGGGGCTGCGGGCGGTCGTCTCGCTGCCGCCGGCCCGCTAGCCATACCCGTTGGTGTGGATGAGGGGCCCTGGCCCTTCTCAACGCGGGGCTCCGCGTGTTACGCACGGGTCATGCGTTCGGCACGCGACCGGCTCGCCGGGCTCGTCCCGAGCGCCGCCTCCATGGCGGCGCCCGCTTCCTCGCCCGTGCCCGCTCCACGACTTGAGGGCGTGCCTGAGCACAGATCAGGATCCGCGCATGCCGCCGGAGCATGCGCGTATGACGTCCTCGCGGGGATCAGCAGGGGGTTCCGGGAGTTCCGGGATTCATCGGGGGGTGGGGATCGTCCGCTGACGGGGCTCCCGCCGTCGTGGTGCCGTCACCTCAGGGGCGGGCGGCGTCACCGGGACGGCGTGGCTCGTCAGGCGGAAATGGATCGTTCCAGATGCGTGTGTCAGGCGGCGGTTCCTTTCTCCGCGGTCGTCAGGAAGTCCTGCGCGATGAGCGGGAGCCGGCGGCGGGCGTGCACGACGGCGATGACGCGACGCACCGCGGGTTCGAGCGAACGCACCACCAGGCCCGCGCGCGCGGCCTGCTCGGCCATGCCGCGGTACCACAGCAGGGAGGCCTGCCCGGCGCGTACGGCGTTGAGCCAGCCGTTGCGTTCGTCGGTCTCGACCACGACCACCGGGGTGACCGCGTACTTGCCGAACATCGCGTCGAGCTCCCTGCGGCGCAGGCTTCCCCGTGCGGGCAGGGCCAGCCGCATGCCGTGCAGCTTGCCCATGGGCACCGGGTTGGGAAGTTCGAGCCCCGGCGGGGAGATCAGGACGATCTCCTGGCGTTCGAGTGGATGGGTGATGAGATCAGTGGGCACCGGCAGGTCGGTGAGACCCAGGTCGGCGCGCTGATCCCGGATGGCGCTGACGACGCCGTCACGGCCGTCGCAGCGCACGATGTGGACGCGTACGCCCGGATGCTCGGCCGCGTAGGCGGGCAACAACCGCCCTGCGAGGCCGGGCTCGAGGCTGGGGGTGGCGGCGATGCGGAGCTCCGCCTCGGTGACCGTACCCTGGTTGGCCAGGCCCTCGATCTCGTGAACGGCGTCGAGTGCCTCCTGGGCCAGCTTGACCACCCGGCGTCCCTGCGCGGTGACGACCACCCCGCGTCCGGAACGAGCGAAGAGCGTCATGCCGAGCTCCCGCTCGAGATCGCGAATCGCGCGGGACAGCGCAGGCTGCGCGATATAGAGCGATCTGGCCGCATCGGTCATGGTGCGGTGCTCCGCAGTCGCGACCACATAGCGGAGCTGCTGGAGATTCATGCCAAAGAAGCTAGGACACCGCCCGCCGCCGGGACCGGGAGATAGCGGAGATCACCTCGAATGATTTCGGACTGTAACCGAGCGCTGCTACATCCGTGACGGGTGATACGTCAGTATGCTTTTGCCCCAAATTTGGCAAGGGTCCGTCAAGCCGTGCGACAAACCATGGCAATGCAGACATCCAGCTGAACGGGGAGACAGGTTGACAGGGAACGGGCATTATCCACCCCCGCCTCAAGGGCCAGGGCAGCCCCAGAGGCCACCCTCGCGGCCTTGGCCGCCGCCGGGCTACCGGCAGCCGCCGCCGCAGGGCAGCCCGTACCCGCAGCACGCTCCACCACCCCAGCAGGCTCCACCCCAGCAGGCTCCGCCGCCTCAGCAGGCTCCGCCGCCCCGGCAGTACCCTCAGGCGCATCCGCAGCAGCCTCCTGCGCCGCCGCAGGCGCCGCCCCACACGCGGCCCTACACGCAGCCGATGCCGCAGCCGATGCCGCAGCCGATGCAGCAGCCGCCGTACGGGCAGCAACCGTACCGGCAGCAGCCGCCTCCTCCTCCCCCACCGCCGCCGCCCCCGATGCCGCCGCAGCAGTGGCACCGGCCCCCGCCCAAGAAGCAGGGCATGGGCGTGGGGGGCGTGCTCGGCGTGGTGTTCGGGTCGCTGGCGGCGCTGTTCGTGCTGATCGTGGTGGGCGCGGTGCTGCTCGGCGGGAAGTCGGGCACGGAGACGACGAGGCCGGTGGCGATCCCGACGTACGAGCCGTCCGAGGAGCCGTCCGAGGAACCCTCGTACGACCGCTCGGACCGGCCGTCGGAGCGGCCGTCGGAGCGGCCCACCACCAGCAGGGAGCCGACGGATCGGCCCGACACCACGGTCACGCCGCCCGCCCAGGTGCAGCTCAACACGAGCCTGAAGAACAACACGATGTACAAGGCCGGCATCCTGCCGCGCCTGAGCTGCCGCAGCGGGAACGTCAACATCTTCAACCACAGCCAGACCAAGGCGCTGATCCTGAAGACAGGGAAGTGCATGGACCGGGCGTGGGAGTCGATCCTGGAGAAGCAGGGCATCCGGTTCAGCCCGCCGCGCTGGGCCATCGTGGCGGGACGCGGGCGCGGCGCGTGCGGCGACTATCCGCAGCCGGGCAACATCGTGCCGTACTACTGCCCGCGCAACAACACGATCTACGCCTCCACCTCGGCCATGGCCAAGGGGAACGGCAGGTCGATGGGCTACGGCCAGCTCCTGAACTGGCACGGCGCCATCATCAGCATGATGGCCCACGAGTACGGGCACCACGTCCAGAACATCACCGGCCTGATGGACTCCTGGTGGCGCCAGACCCTCGACTCCAGCAGCCAGAACACCAAGCTCGCGCTCAGCCGGCGGCTCGAGCTGCAGGCCACCTGTTTCGGGGCCATGTGGATGCGGTCGGTGGCGGCGTCGTACCCGGTCAGCACGGCCAACCGGAACCGGCTCTACTGGTTCTACGGACAGGTGGGCGACTACCCGGGCCGGCCGCCGGACCACGGCAAACCTGTGAACAACAATCGCTGGTTCCGCCAGGGGTGGGAGAAGAGCAAGGCATACCAGTGCAACACGTGGATGGCGCCCTCTTCGACCGTCTCCTGACAGCCCCCTGACGTTCATCTCAGGTTGAGCACATGTCTCGGTTGTCCAGATATGGGGACTAGAATCCTGGCAATCTTGTGCCCAACGGGGGGCAAACGTCAGTTTTGCCTGGTAGGCGGTCAAAGGAGCCGGGTGTGAGCAATCGCGATGGGGAAGACACCGTGCCAGAAGGCAGGAAACGGCGCCCCCAGCGACGGTCACGCACGAGCGGCAAGGGGGAGCCGGGGGCGGCGAGCCAGGACAAGCACGTGGCGGGCCCGGCTCCGTCGCGCTCGTCCGGGCCGGGGGCGGCCGGATCCGGGTCGTCCCAGCCCCGGTCGTCCCAGCCCCGCTCGTCCCAGCCCCGCTCGTCCCAGCCCCGCTCGGGCTCCAGGAGCCGCTCGGAAGGCGCGGGGGCAGGGAGCCGCTCGGAGGCTCCCTCCGGCTCCCGGAGTCGCTCCTCGGAAGGTGCGGGGCAGGGGCCCAGGGGCCGGTCGGGAAGTCCCGCCGGCGCCTCGTCGGGGACGCGTCCCGGCGCGGGCCGTCCCTCCGGCAAGAAGGGCCGTCCCGGCCGTAAGCCCGGCGCCGGGGCCGCCGCGCCGCGTTTCGCCAAGCCGCTGACCCCCGCCTCCTTCCTCGGCTGGACCGCTCTGTCCGCCATCCTGCCCGGCGCCGCTCACCTGCGGGCCGGGCATCGCCGTACCGGGCTGGTGCTGATCAGCGTGTACGCGGTGCTGCTGCTCGCCCTGCTCGCCTACGGGCTCAGTGTGGCCGGCGACCTGTCGAACGTCGCGTTCCTGGCCGACGACAGCGCGATGGGCACGGTGATCGTGCTCGCCGCCGTGTTCGCGCTGGCGTGGTTCGCGCTGCTGGTGACCTCGTACATCGCGCTCGGGCCCAGCCGGCTGCCGCAGCAGGGCCAGGTGCTGACCGGCATCGTGGTGGGCGTGCTGTGCGTGGCCGTGATGTCGCCGTTCGCGCTGACCGCCAACTACGTGGTCGCCGCCCGCGACTCCATCGGGGCCATCTTCCCCTCGCACCCGGACGCCGAGGTGCCCGTCGCCGCCAAGGACCCCGAGAACCCGTGGGGCGACAAGGACCGGGTGAACTTCCTGCTGATCGGCGGTGACGCGGCGGGCAACCGTACCGGTGTGCGTACCGACAGCATGAACGTGGCCAGCGTCGACCTGAAGACCGGCGCCACCGTCCTGTTCAGCCTGCCGCGCAACCTCCAGCACGTCCGCTTCCCGGCCGGCTCGCCGCTGCACAAGCAGTTCCCGAACGGCTTCATGGCCGAGCTGCCGAACGGCGGCCTGCTCAACGAGGTCTGGCAGTACGCCAACGACAACCCGCAGCTCATGGGCGGCCGCAACAAGGGCCCCCGCGCCCTGATGGACGCCATCGGCTACACGCTCGGCCTGAAGATCGACTACTACATGCTGATGAACATGTACGGCTTCGCCGACCTCGTGGACGCCATCGGCGGGCTGAAGATCCGGGTCGAGCAGGACGTCAAGTGGGGCGGCCTGTACGGCACCGCCGGCACCATCAAGGCCGGCTACCGGAAGCTGAGCGGCGAGGAGGCCCTCTGGTACGGCCGCTCGCGCGTCGGCAGCGACGACTTCTCCCGGATGGCCCGCCAGCGCTGCGTCATCGGCGCCTTCGCCCAGCAGGCCACCCCGACCGTGATCCTCACCAGGTTCGAGAAGATCGCCAGCGCGGCCAAGCGGCTGGCGCAGACCAACATCCCGCGCCACCTGGTGCAGCCGCTGGTCGAGCTGGGGCTCAAGGTCAAGAACGCCAAGATCACCAGCCTGCAGTTCGTGCCGCCGGAGTTCTACTCGGGGCGTCCCGACTGGGTCAAGATCCGCCAGGCCACCAAGAAGGCGATCACCGACTCGATGCGCCCGGCCCGCCGCGCCCAGACCGCGAACGTCTCCGCCTCCCCCAGCGGCACCCGCCCCAGCCCGACGCGTACGCGCGCCATATCCCCCACCCAGACCCCCACCAAGAACCCCCAGAAGGGCGCCCAGTCCATCGACGACCTCTGCGGCCTCTGACCGGCCTCTGACCCGCCTCTGACCCGCCTCGGGAGGGGTGGGAGGGTCGCGCCCTTCCTCTCAGCGGGTGAAGGTGATGGGGAGGGTGCGGGGGCCGCGGACGGTGATGCTGCTGCGCCAGTGGAGGGTCTCCGGTGGGACGGCCAGGGCGAGGCCGGGCAGGCCGACGATCTCGGTCAGGGCGGCGCGGCCCACCAGGCGGGCGAGCTGAGCGCCGAGACAGTGGTGGGCTCCGTGGCCGAAGCTGAGGTGGGGGTTGTCGTCGCGGGTCAGGTCCGGCAGGTCTGGACAGGCGAAGCGGCGCGGGTCGCGGTTGGCGGCGGCCAGGGCCACCAGGATGGGCTGTCCGGCCGGCAGGCGTACGCCGCCCAGCTCCACGGGCTCCAGCGCGAAGCGCCAGGTGGCCAGCTCGACGGGGCTGTCGTAGCGGAGCAGCTCCTCCACGGCCTGCTCCATCAGCTCGGGTCGCGCGCGCAGCCACTCCAGCCGGTCGGGGTGGCGCAGCAGCGTGTACGTGCCGAGCGCGATGAGCCCGACGGTGGTCTCGTAGCCGGCGACGAGCAGCAGGAACAGCATCGACAGCAGCTCGTCCTCGCTCATCCGGTCACCGTCCACGGCCGCCGCGGCGACGGCGCCGATCACGTCGTCGCCCGGCGCCTTGAGCTTGGCGGCCACCAGTTCGCGCGCGTATGCGGCCAGCTCCCGCATCGCGGCCGGTCTGGCCTCCCGCTCCCCCGGCTCGGACGACACCACGGCCGTCGTCCACCTCCGGAAGTCCGTACGGTCGCCAGGAGGGATGCCGAGCACGTCGCAGATGACGCCCGCCTGCAGCGGTGAGGCGAAGGCGGCGACCAGGTCGTCCCCCGGGGTCAGGCCGAGGGCGAGGGTGCGGGCCCGGGCCTCGATGCCCTCGCGCAGGCCGGCCAGCCGCCGGGCGGTGAAGTAGCGGGAGACCAGGCGGCGCAGGCGGGTGTGCTCGGGCGGGTCTGAGGTGAGCAGGTGGGTGCCCAGCCCCGACCGGTCTTCGAGCGGCCGGCCGCGCCCCGCCTCCTGCCAGTCGCGGGGCGCGTTCCTGGGGTCCTTGCTCAGCCGGGGGTCGGCCAGCGCGGCGCGGGCGTCGTCGTACCGGGTGACGAGCCACCCGTACAGGCCGCTGCGCAACCGCACGAGCCGCGGCGCGCCCTCCTCCCGCATCCGGGCATAGGCGGGGTACGGGTCGGGCGTCGACGCCCAGCTCTCCGGCGCCTCGGGTGTCGGTCGTCGCTCGATCATGCGGCCCCCCGGGTCGAGGTACGTCCCCCATCCTGCCGCCGGACGGGCCTACTTGCCGAGCTGGCCGAGGATCCAGTCGGCCAGGGCGCCGGTCACCTGGCCGTGTTCGGTGTCGTGGGCGTCGCAGTGGTAGTCGTCGAGCTGGCTGTGCTCGGGCGACAGCGAGGTGATGTCCGTGTACAGGTCCACCGGCCACTCCACCGGGTCGTACTGCAGGGCGACGGCGCTCACCGACGGCACGAAGCAGGCCGAGCGGAAGCGGGCGTCGATGGGCGTTCCGAGGCGCCGGGCCGGATGCGGGCCGCCGGGCGAGCTCGACGTCGATTCTCGCCGCCCCTCGTGTCGCCAGGATTCACACCTTTTCTCGCGGGTTTACCGGACGTCACCCCCGATCTCTCACCCTCCGTTTCCGAACGGCTGGATCTCCGTTTTCAGATTCAACTTTCCGGCCGGTCAAGGCCAGGCTGATACCTCCACCTCACCTCGCATTTCACGACAAAGCAAGCCATTCCTCCGACCACCGGTCAAGGAAAAGCAGAAACGCTGTCCGGCGATTGTCAGGCGGCGACGGAGTTACGGCGCGGCAGCAGGGCGAGAGCGCCGAGGTAGAGCACGGCGGCCACGATGAGCAGGCCCTTGTAGCCGACGACGAGCGCCACGTATTCGAGGCAGCCGCCGACCATGGCGCCCAGCAGGTTCGCGCCGAAGGAGGTGGTGGCGTCGGCGGTGTCGGCGAAGCGCTTGGCGAAGACCACGTTCGCGGCGAAGATCGGCAGGAACGCCACTGTGACGGCGGCCACCGCGCGCAGCGGCACCGGCAGCGCCAGCAGCCATTCGTTGGGCACCAGCCAGGCCAGCAGCAGGCCGGCGAAGAGCACGGCGTACATGACGGGCAGCGGCGGGGTGCGGAAGCGGCGGGTCACCTCGACGGCGGCGAGCACCGCGACGAGCACGCCGGCGAAGACGATCGCGTTGACCACCCACGTGGTGCCGAACAGCAGCGCGAACCCGGTGACGCTCTTGGTCTCCAGCAGCATGAAGCCGACGCCGAGCAGGAACAGGTCGGCGTACGGCCGCATCCGCCGGTACGGCCCCGCCACGGCGCGCACGGCGAGCAGGCTGACGACGAGGATCAGGCCGAGCGTGATCACGTAGATCGGCGGGATCGTGGCGTCCTTGAGGTAGAGGAACGGCCGGTCGTCGCCGGCGGGCTCGGGCGTGCCCGGCGCGGCGCCCGGCCACTCGCTCGCGCAGCGCTGGTCGGCGGCGGTCACCCCGGCGGTGATGACGGCCTGCTGCCCGGCGGTGCTGACGACGTCGACGCACGGCCGGTGGCCGAAGGCCCGCTGCATGGTGGCGGCCAGGCGGTCGACGAGCCAGCTCTCGCGGTAGTAGTTGTACATCGAGAACGTGCCGCCCGGCTTGAGGTGGGCGCGGGCGGCCCGCATGGCCTCCTCGGTGAACAGGTAGCTCTCCAGCCGCAGCGAGCTGGCGCCGGAGACGAGGGTGAGCGAGTCGGGCAGCGCGAAGAGGATCAGGTCGTAGCGGTCGCCGCTGCGCTCCAGGAAGGCGCGGCCGTCGGTGACGTGGGTGGTCACGCGCGGGTCGTCGTAGGGGCGGTCGGGGTGGGTGGAGCCGCCCAGCTCGCGCAGCTTGGGGTCGATCTCGACGGCGTCGACGCGGGTGGCGCCCTTGGACAGCGCGATGGCCACGTCGGTGCCGCTGCCCGCGCCGACGATCAGCACGTCCTTCGGCGGCTTGGTGGTGCGCTCGTACGGCAGGCCGTACTGGGCCTCCCACTGCAGGCGGGCGGCGGCGGGCACGGCCTGCTGGTGGGGGATGCCGTTGACGGCGATGTCGGTGACGGGGATGCCGAGCTGCACGAGCTGCCTGGTGGTGACCTTGTAGTAGGGCGACCAGATGGCGCCGGCGGTGAGCGTCTCGGCCAGCAGCAGCCCGACGACGGCCACGGCGGGCACGACGACGAGGCCGGCGTAGAGGGCGGGCGGCTTGGGCACGAGCAGCACGGCGTAGCAGCCGGCCGCGATCAGCCCCCAGAAGACGGGCGGCGCGCTGACGAACGACAGCAGCGTGAACACCGCGATGCCGGTGAGGCTGCCGATGAGGTCGTAGCGGTAGGCCTCGAGGCGGGGCAGCTCGGGGAAGCACCGGCCGACGAGCTCGGCGGGGCCCATGAGGATGACCGCGGCGGCGCAGAAGATGACCGGCAGGATCGCCCAGGCGGGCGGCCCGCTGGTGGACAGGCTCGTCCAGTAGAGGACGCCCTCGGTGTTCCTGTCCACCGTGACGGGGAAGGCCAGCACGACGATGACCAGCAGGGCGAGCACGACGGGCGAGTAGTAGGGCTGGCGTTGTGATCGGCCGACGCGCAGGAAGCCGAGCCCGATGCCGAGGAAAGAGCCCAGCAGCACGAAATTGGTGAAATAGCTCAGATGGACGATGTTGGAGCCGGTCCACCGGATCAGTGCCAGTTCGAGGAAGAGCATGAAGGCGCTGGCGAGGACGAGCCTCGGCCGCACCGCCAGCCAGTGGGCTTTTTCACCGTCGTGAACGGGCTTTTGCGCCTGCAGCGTCATAAGCCCTCACCGTAGTGAACGGACTGGGAACACGGAAGCCTGACGCCGCCGGGGCGAAGTCTAGGGATATGCCCGGTATGCGGTGTTCGCGCAGGTCAAAAGCCGCAGAATGGCTGGGGTGCTTAAGGGGTGGAGCAGGAATGTTACGGCCTTCGTTTCATGTCACCGCTCGCCCCGAGTCCGCTCGCCCCGGGTCCGCTTGCTCTGAGCCCGCTCGCCCTGAGGCGGCTCACGCCTGCTCGCGGTTGAACACGCGGGTGCCGATCGTGAGGCCGAAGACGGCGAAGGCGACGGTGACCGCCGCGCCGGCCGCCACGGTGCCGGTCAGGTAGTGGCCGTGGAACAGGTCGCGCAGCGCCTCCAGGACGTACCTGAACGGGCTGACGTGCGAGAGCGCGTCGAGCCAGCCGGGCGCCATCGACATCGGCAGGAACGAGCCGGACAGCAGCACCAGCGGCACCACCGCCGTCGTCATGACGGGCGGGAACAGGTGCTCGTTGATGGTCAGCGCGATCGCGTACGAGAGCGCGGCGAGGCTCGCGCCCAGCACCACGACCAGCACGAACGAGCCGAGCACGCCGGCGAGCGGCGCCCGCAGGCCGAAGGCGTAGGCCACGGCGAGCAGCAGCACGGTCTGCAGGACCAGCGTCACCACGTTGTTGAGCACCCGCCCGAGCAGCAGCGCCAGCCGGCTGGCCGGCGTGACGCGCAGCCGTTCGAGCACGCCCCCGCGCTTGTCGAAGACGATCCCGAACCCGGCCATGCCCGCGCTCATCAGCCCGAGCTGCACGATCAGACCGGGGACCAGCGTCTCCCAGGTGCCGATGGTGACGAAGATGGGCCCGAACAGCACGAGGAACAGCAGCGGCTGGATCGCCCCGATGACGATGCCGATCCGCTGTCCCAGCGTCACGCCCAGCCCGTGGCGGAACAGCACCCAGGTGTCGCGCAGCATCATGCCCCCTGCCCGATCGTCGCGTTCTCCTCGCGCAGCGACCTGCCGGTGATGTCGAGGAAGACGTCGTCCAGCGTGCGGCCGCCGGTCTTGAGCTCGGCGGGCGCGCCCTGGGCGACGATGCGCCCCTGGTCGATGATCATGACGCGGTCGCAGAGCGCGTCGGCCTCGTCCAGGTAGTGGGTGGTCAGGAACACGGTCATGCCCTGCCGGTCGCGCAGGGAGCGGATGTGGTCCCAGAGGTTGGCGCGGCTCTGCGGGTCGAGGCCGGTGGTGGGCTCGTCGAGGAAGAGCAGCGCGGGGTCGTGCAGCAGGGCGAAGGCGATGTCGAAGCGGCGGCGCCGGCCGCCGGAGAGGGTGGCGGGCGCCCGGTCGGCGAGCCCGGCCAGGTCGAGCCGCTCCAGCACGCCGGGGATGCGGGCGGCGGCGTCGGCGCGGCTGAGGCCGTAGAGCATGCCCTGCAGCTCCAGCTCGCCCCTGACGGGGGTGACGGGCGGCAGGCCGCTGCCCTGGGCGACGTAGCCGATGCGGCGGCGCACCTCGCGCGGCTCGCGTACGAGGTCGTGGCCGGCCACGGTGGCGGTGCCCGCGGTGGGGCGCAGCAGGGTGGTCAGCATGCGCATGGTCGTGGTCTTGCCCGCGCCGTTGGGGCCGAGGAAGCCGACGATCTCACCCGGCCGCACGGTCATGTCCACGCCGTCGACGGCGTGGACGCCGTCGTCGAAGGTCTTGCTGAGACTTCTGGTTTCGATCACAAAATTTAAGTAACCACAATTTTGGTGTCACTGCAAACTTGGTACGATGGCGGCATGACGGAAGGGCTGCGGGAGCGGAAGAAGCGCGAGACGCGGGAGCGCATCTCCGACGTCGCGACGGGCCTGTTCATGGCCAGGGGGTTCGACAACGTGACGGTGGCCGAGGTGGCGCGGGCGGCCGACGTCTCGGTCAACACGGTCTTCAACTACTTCAGCACGAAGGAGGACCTGTTCGCCGACCGGCAGGACGTGGTGGTGGAGCTGCCGCCCACGGTGCTGCGCGAGCGGCGGCCGGGCGAGAGCGTCGTACGCGCGTTCCTGCGCGACTACCTCGACGCGATCGACAGCCGCCACTGGCGCCACGGGCTCAACGAGGGCGCCGACGTCTTCGCCAAGATCGTCGCGGACAGCCCGGCGCTGACGGCGCGCATGCGGCAGGTGCACGTCGAACGGGAGGAGGCGCTGGCGCGGGCGCTGGCCGACGAGCTCGACGCCGGCGCCGACGACCTCACGCCCCGCCTGGTGGCGGCGCACCTGCTCGGCACCACGCGCATACTCAGCGAGCGCGCGATGGCCATGATGACGGCGGGCGAGGAGTGGGAGCGCATCGCCCCCATGCTGCGCGAGCAGGCCGAGCTCGCCTTCGGCCTGCTGGAGAAGGGGCTGGAGCCCGTCGGCTCAGGGCCGCGGGGATGACGAGAGCCCGGCGCGGCAGGCGGTGACCTGCGCGGCCGGGCTCCGGACGAACGTCAGTAGCTGCTGAAGCTCGCGACGAGCCCGAGGGTGAGGGCGAGGCCGAAGAGCACGACGAGGAGGATGAGCCAGATCGAGCCGATGATGCCGCAGATGCGCCCGGCCTGGATCTGGCCGCGGTTCTCGTAGACGTAGCCGCTGGAGTCGATCTCCTGGAGCGCCTTGTTGCCCATCACCCACGCGAACGGGCCCAGGACGCCGCACACCACCAGGCTGAGGATGCCCAGCACGAGGATGGTCGTGCCGTTGGGGTGGCTCTGCGGCGGCGGGCCGTAATAGCCGGGGCCGTAATCGCTGTAGGACATGCTGGTATTGGTCCCCTCACGTGGACAAGGTCAGGTGGGTTTATACCACAGTCCGCCTCTTGATCATGTTGCGTCATCATGGTGAGGCACATGTCCACCCCTGAGGAGTCTCCCCCGTGCGTGACAGCATTCGCGCCTTCCTCGCGCACCCGTATTTCCAGCGCTTCATCGTCGGCGTCATCCTGATCAACGCCGCCACCCTGGGTCTGGAGACCGTCCCCGCCGTGGTCGAGAGCTACGGAACGCTGCTGACCGTGGTCGACCACGTCGCGCTGTACATCTTCGCCGCCGAGCTGGCCGGCAAGCTCTACGTGGAGCGCACCGCCTTCGCGCGCGACCCCTGGAACATCTTCGACACCGTCATCGTCGCCATCGCCTTCGCCAGCACCAACGGCGGCCTGTCGGTGCTGCGCTCGCTGCGCATCCTGCGGGTGCTGCGGCTGCTGTCGGTCGTGCCGAGCCTGCGCCGGGTGGTCTCGGCGCTGCTGCGAGCGATGCCCGGCATGAGCTCGATCGTGGTGCTGCTCTCCCTCGTCCTGTACGTGGCCGCCGTGATGGCCACCAAACTCTACGGAGAGACCGCCCCCGACCGCTTCGGCAGCCTGCCGGACTCGCTGTTCACCCTCTACCAGACGATGACGGGCGACGACTGGGGCAACATCGCCCGCGAGGTGATGACCCGCCACCCCACGGCGTGGATCTTCTTCGCCTCGTTCATCCTGGTGTGCACCTTCGTGGTGCTGAACCTGTTCCTCGCCGTCGTGGTGAGCGCCATGGACGAGGAGAACGCCGAGGAGCGGGCGGCCCTGGAGCAGGACGCGACCGCGCAGTCCGAGCGCATCCTGGCCGAGCTGGCCGCGCTGCGCCAGGAGGTCGCGCAGCTGCGGGCGCTCCAGACGGCGGTGCCGGCGGGCGCCGCGCCGCCCAAGGCCAGCAGCCAGAACGGCAACGGCCACCGCACCAAGAAGGGCCGCCGGTGACCCCGGCGGCCCTCGTGTGAAGCCCGGTCAACGGGAGTAGAACTCCACCACGAGCTGCTCGTCCACGGGAACCGCGATCTGCTCGCGCTCCGGCCGGTGGGTGAGGGTGAAGCGCAGGTCGGGCAGCTCGACCGACAGGTACGCCGCGGTGCGCTCGTCGGCGTACACGCCTTCGGCGGCGGCCACGAAGGGCTGCATCCTGCGGGAGCGCTCGCGTACCGAGACGACCTGGCCGGGCCTGACCAGGTAACTGGGGATGTCCACCTTGCGGCCGTCCACGGCGATGTGCCCGTGGGCGATGTACTGGCGGGCCGCGTAGATCGACGGGGCGAGGCCAGCGCGCAGCACGAGCGAGGCGAGGCGGCTCTCCAGCAGCGTCACCAGCTCGGTGCCCGACGCGCCCGGCTTGCGCACGGCGAGGTCCCAGTAGCGGCGGAGCTGGCGTTCCGAGACGTCGTAGTACCAGCGCAGCTTCTGCTTCTCCATCAGCCGCAGCCCGTAGTCGCCGGTGGTGCGGCGGTTGGTCTTGCGGCCGTGCTCGCCCGGCGGGTAGGGGCGCTGCTCGAAGTAGCGGACGGCTTTCCTGGTCAGCGGGACGCCCGCGCGACGCGACAGTCGCACCTTCGGGCCGGTGTAGCGCACGTTCACCTCAATGTGGTTAGGTAGTCCTTACTTAGGTAAGGCTAACCTATAGACGTTGCTGCCCTCAAGGAGGCGCCCATGCTCCCGATCCCCGAGCGGGTCCGCACCCTCGCCGCGACCTCGAACGTCGCCAAGCTGTCCGTGGACGGCGCCCCCTCGCCGGCGCGCGGCGGCGTGGACGAGCGCGGGCGTCCTGTGCTGCTGGTGCTGCCCGGCGAGCCGCTGCACGGGGTGCGGGAGGACGCCGTCGCCGCGGTGAACCTGACGGCGATGCGGCAGCTCGGCACGGTGACGCATCCGCGCGGGCTGATCGAGGTGCAGGGATGGGCGGAGCCGGTGCCGCGGGACGAGGCCCGCGCGGCGGCCATCGCCGTCGCGGCGCTCTGCCCTGATGAGAACCTGTTCGACGCGCTCGAACGCTTCGGCGCGCCCGACGCGGCCCGGCTGCTGCGGCTCGACGTGGGCCAGGTCGTCTACCTGACCGGGCAGGAGTCGGGGCTGCTCGACGCCGACGACTACCTGGGGGCCGCGCCCGACCCGCTCACCGACGTCGCCGAGCGGGTGCTCGCCCACGTCAACTCCTCCCACCGGGCCCAGCTCGCCGCGGGCGTGTCCCGCCAGCTCGGCGAGCCGGCCGGGGACGTGTGGCTGTGGGAGCTGGACAGCCACGGCGCGACCGTACGGGCGGACGATTCGCTGATCCGCTTCCCCTGGCCGACGCCCGCGCGCTCCGGGGTGTGCCTGGAGACCGCGCTGCGCGGTCTGCTCTGCACCTGCTGAAATCAGGACATGCCGGCGAGCAGGTAGCCGAGACCCTCCTCGAACGTCGTGTCCCAGTCGTGCTCCAGCCCGTGCGCGGCCAGGGCGGGATAGTCGCCGGCCCGCTCGCGCAGGTAGCCGCCGGTGCCGGCGTCACTCCGCGCCCAGGTCACCTGCATGATGACCGACCCCATCACGTAGTTGGACAGGCTGTACGCGGCCGTCGTCGGCGCGGCGAACCCGGCCGCGATCAGCGTCTCGTACAGGAACTCCGTGCGCGAGAGCGCGTTCGGCCCGAGCAGCGGGCGGTCGAGCAGCGTGGCCGACCACGGATGCCGCAGCAGCGCCGCCCGCCAGCCGCCCATGAGCGCGCGCACCCGCGCCCGCCAGTCCTCCCCCGCGCCGCCGTCAGGCAGGGCGACCTCGCCGAAGACCGCGTCCATGGCCAGGTCGAGGACGTCGTCCTTGGTCTTGACGTGCCAGTAGAGGGTGGTCGAGCCGGTGCCCAGGCGCTCGGCGAGCCGGCGCATGGTGAGGCGGGCGACGCCCTCCTCGTCCAGCAGGGCGAGCGCCTCCGCCACGATCCTGTCGAGGGTGAGCCGCGGCTTGGGCTCGGCCCTGCGGCGTGACCACACGGTGTCCATCCGGCGATAATACGTTGTACGAGAACCGGATCGTTGGTCTAGTAGAGGAACAACGATCGAGCGGGAGGTCTCGTGGGGCACGTGGACGTGAGCGGGGTGACGTACCTGCTGCCCGATGGGCGGCCGCTGCTGCTGGAGGTGTCGTTCAAGGCCGGCCCGGGCGCCAAGGCGGCGCTGGTGGGGCCGAACGGGGCCGGCAAGAGCACCCTGCTGCGGCTGATCGCCGGCGAGCTGACGCCCGCCGACGGCCGCGTGACGACCGGCGGCGGGGTGGGCGTGATGCGGCAGTTCCTGGGCGCGGGAACCGTACGCGACCTGCTGCTCGGCGTCGCGCCGCAGCGCGTCCGTGCGGCGGTCGCCGCCGTCGAGGAGGCCGAGGCGGCGCTGGCCGGGCACGACGACGAGCCCCAACAGCTCGCCTACGCGCAGGCCGTCGCCGACCACGCCGAGGCGGGCGGCTACGACCTCGAAGTGGTGTGGGACGTGTGCGCCACCGAGGCGCTCGGCCTTCCGTACGACGAGGTGAAGGGGCGAAGCCTGGCCACGCTGTCCGGCGGCGAGCAGAAGCGGCTGATGCTGGAGGCGCTGCTGCGCGGCCCCGACGAGGTTCTGCTGCTCGACGAGCCGGACAACTTCCTCGACGTTCGGGGCAAGCAGTGGCTCGAACGCGCGATCAGCACATCGGGCAAGACCGTGCTGCTCGTCTCGCACGACCGGCGGCTGCTGGCCGAGACCGCCGACCGGATCGTCACCGTCGAGGGGCGGAGGGTGTGGGTGCACGGCGGCGGGTTCGCCGGCTACGCCGAGGCCCGCGCGCGGCGCAGGGAACGCCTGGAGGAACGCCGGCAGCGCTGGGAGGAGGAGCGCGACCGGCTGCGGCGGCTGGTGCACACCCTGCGGCAGCGCTCGGCGCACAACGACGCGCTGGCGGGGGCGTACAGGTCGGCGGTGACCCGGCTTGAGCGGTTCGAACGCGAGGGGCCGCCGCAGCGGGCGCCGAAGGAGCAGAACGTCCGCATGCGGCTGCGCGGCGGGCGCACCGGCAAGCGGGCGGTGGTGTGCGAGGAGTTGGAGCTGACCGGGCTGCTGCGGCCGTTCTCGACGGAGATCCACTACGGGGAGCGGGTCGGCGTGCTCGGCATGAACGGCACCGGCAAGTCCCACTTCCTGCGCCTGCTCGCCGGGGAGCCGATCGCGCACACGGGCCTGGCCCGCCTGGGCGCGCGGGTGCGTCCCGGTGCGTTCGCCCAGACGCATCTGCGGCCCGACCTGCGCGGACGCCCGGCGGCCGAGGTGGTCATGGCCGCCCGCCCGATGACGCGGAACGAGGCCATGGCCGCCCTCGCCAGGTACGAGCTGGCGCCGGCCGGCGGTCAGCCCTTCGAGACGCTGTCGGGCGGCCAGCAGGCCAGGCTGCAGATCCTGCTGCTGGAGCTGTCGGGAGCGACGCTGCTGCTGCTCGACGAGCCGACCGACAACCTCGACCTGCACAGTGCGGAGGCGTTGCAGCGCGGGCTGGCCGGGTTCGAGGGGACGGTGCTGACCGTCACGCACGACCGCTGGTTCGCCGACGACCTCGACCGGTATCTGATCTTCGGCGCGGACGGCCTCGTACGGGAGAGCGCCGAGCCGCGGTGGGATCTGTGATCAGCCTGCGGTCGCGGTGGCGCGGTCGCGGCGCAGGGAGGTGAGCGTCATGGTCTCGTCCACGGCCTCGGGCGCGAGCACGTGGTCGAGCACCATCACCGCGCACCCGCTGATGCCGGCCCCGGCGCCGAGCCTGCTGGGCTCGATGCGCAGGCGGCGGGTGGCCAGGGCGGTGGAGCGGCGGTAGACGACCTCGCGGATGCTGGAGACCAGGGGCCCGAACGCCTCCGCGACGTCGCCGCCGAGCACCACGACCGACGGGTTGAGTATGTTGACCGCGCCCGCCAGGACCTCGCCGATGCGCCGGCCCGCCTCGCGCACGGTGGCCATGGTCTCGGCGTCGCCGGCCCGCACCAGCGCCGTGACGTCGGCGATGGCCGCGACGTCCTTGCCGATGGCGCGCAGGTCGCGCAGCAGGGCGGTGCCGCTCGCGACGGAGTCGACGCAGTCGTGGTTGCCGCAGCGGCACAGTACGCCGCCGCCGTCGATGACCGGGATGTGGCCGATCTCGCCGGCCGCGCCGAGCGCGCCGCGCAGGATGCCGCCGCCGGCGATCACACCCGCGCCGATCCTGGTGGAGATCTTGACGAACATCAGGTCGTCGAGGTCGGGGTAGACCCCGCGGTGCTCGCCGATGGCCAGCACGTTCACGTCGTTGTCCACGAGCACGGGCACAGGAAAGCGCTCGCGGATGATCGGCGGGATGACCACGCCGGTCCACGAGGCCATGACGCGGGCGCTCTCGGTGCGGCCCTGCGCGAACTCGACGGTGGCGGGCACGCCCATGCCGACACCGCGGATCATCGAGCGCGGCCGGTCGCCGAGCAGGTCGTCCCAGGTGTCCATGAGCAGCGGCAGCACGGTGTCGGGCCCCTGCTCGACGTCCATGGCGAACTCGCGCCCCGCCAGCTCCTCGCCGGCGAGGTCGCAGACGGCGACCCTGGTGCGGCTGGCGCCGAGCGCCGCCACCAGCACGACGCCGCCCGAGGCGTTGAACTCCAGCCGGACCGGCGGGCGCCCGCCGGTGGAGGGGGCGTCGGTGCGCTCGACGACGAGCCCGCGTTCGAGCAGCTCGCCGACGCGCAACTGCACCGCGGGCCGCGACAGGCCGGTCACCCTGCCGAGGTCGGCCCGTGTCACGGCCTCTCCGGTGCGGATGAGGCGGAGCACCTCACCGCTCGTGGCGAGGGCGGAGGCGGTACGTCGAGGCATCGCCCAAGTGAACCACACAGGGTTCTGTCATGAAAAGTCGTGACTTTTTTATCTCAAATGCCAAAACTCCGCTTGTGTACGACCCAAACTCTCGTTAGTGTCCGTTCTGTCCCTGCTTGGTAGATCGTTCGGAGCCCCTACCGTGTCCCCCTCCGTCCCAGAAGCCCTCGCGCCTGCGGAAGCCACCGCCTACACCGCCGATCTCGTCGTGTTCGGCGGCACCGGCGACCTGTCCATGCGCAAACTGATC
Organism: Nonomuraea sp. NPDC049421; assembly: GCF_040677005.1. Classification (NCBI taxonomy): domain Bacteria; kingdom Bacillati; phylum Actinomycetota; class Actinomycetes; order Streptosporangiales; family Streptosporangiaceae; genus Nonomuraea; species Nonomuraea sp. NPDC049421. The sequence continues at coordinate 215,018 of NZ_JBFAQA010000008.1, read as the reverse complement.
CCCGCGCTCTACCACAGCGACCGTGACGGCCGCCTGGCCCCGGAGACCCGGATCATCGCCATGTCCAGGGGCGGGCTGACCGACGCCGACTTCCGCGGCAAGGTGGACGCCGAGGTACGCGGCCAGGTGCCCGACGACGACCCCGACGGCTGGCAGCGCTTCCTGGGCCGCCTGCACCACGTCTCGGTGGACGTCGGCGGCCAGAACCGCTCCGGCTGGAGCGCGCTGAGCCGCCTGCTCGCCGGGTACGAGCAGCGCGACCGCGTCTTCTACCTGGCCAGCCCGCCGCGCACGTTCGGCCCCTTCTGCCGCGAGCTGCAGGACGCCGGCCTGGTGACGCCGCGCTCGCGGGTGGTGCTGGAGAAGCCGCTCGGCAACGACCTGGCCAGCGCCCAGCGCATCAACGACGAGGTCGGCGCCATCTTCGACGAGCACCAGATCTTCCGCATCGACCACTACCTGGGCAAGGAGACGGTGCAGAACCTGCTGGTGCTGCGCTTCGCCAACGCCTTCCTGGAGCCGATCTGGAACTCGCTGTGGATCGACCACGTCCAGATCACCGCCGCCGAGACCGTCGGCACGCCGGGCCGGCGCGGCTACTACGACCACGCGGGCGCGCTGCGCGACATGGTGCAGAATCACCTGCTCCAGCTCCTCACGCTGACCGCGATGGAGCCGCCGGCCCGCAACGACCGCGAGGCCATCCGCGACGAGAAGGTCAAGGTGCTGCAGTCGCTGCGGCCGATCGCGGGCGGCGAAGTGGACCGTTTCACCGTGCGCGGGCAGTACACCGGCGCCGGTGACATGCCGGGCTACCTGGACGAGCCCGCCTCCACGCCGCCGAGCGAGGAGTCGCGCAGGGTGGAGACGTTCACCGCGATCAGGGCCGAGATCAAGAACTGGCGCTGGGCCGGGGTGCCGTTCTACCTGCGCACCGGCAAGCGCATGCCGTACCGGCGCTCGGAGATCGTGGTGCAGTTCAAGGACGTGCCGCACTCCATCTTCCCCGGCGGCTCGCCGAACCGGCTGGTGCTGCGGCTGCAGCCGGAAGAGGGCATCGAGCTGCACATCATGGCCAAGGAGCCGGGCGCGGGCGAGGTGACGCTCAAGCCGGTGCCGATGTCGCTGAGCTTCGGCGAGACGTTCACGGCGCGGGTGCCGGAGGCGTACGAGCGGCTGCTGACCGACGTGCTGGCCGGCAACCCGACGCTGTTCATGCGGCGCGACGAGGTCGAGGCGGCCTGGCGCTGGATCGATCCGATCCTGGAGGCGTGGAAGGCCGGCCCGGCGCTGCCCGAGCCCTACCCCGCAGGAACCACCGGCCCCGCCGGAGCCCACGAACTGCTCGGCCGCAGCGGTCGTGCCTGGCACGAGGAGGAACTGTGAACCCCGTCATTCAGGAGATCACCGACCGCATCGCCGCGCGGAGCGCCGCCAGCCGGGCCGCCTACCTGGAGCGGATCCGCCGCGACGGCGAGGCCGCGCGCGCCAAGGGCCCGGCGCGGGCCCACCTCGGCTGCGCGAACCTCGCGCACGGCTTCGCCGGCGCATCCGCCGAGGACAAGCCGGCCCTGCGCGGCACGGCCAAGCCGGGCGTGGCCATCGTGACCAGCTACAACGACATGCTGTCCGCGCACCAGCCGTACGAGACGTACCCGCCCGAGCTGAAGCGGGCCGTGCGCCAGGCGGGCGGCGTCGCGCAGGTAGCGGGCGGCGTCCCGGCCATGTGCGACGGCATCACGCAGGGCCGCGCGGGCATGGAGCTGTCGCTCTACAGCCGTGACGTGATCGCCATGGCGACCGCGATCGCGCTGTCGCACGACATGTTCGACGCCACGCTGCTGCTGGGCGTGTGCGACAAGATCGTGCCGGGCCTGTTCATCGGCGCGCTGCACTTCGGGCACCTGCCGGCGATCTTCGTGCCGGCCGGGCCGATGACCTCGGGCCTGCCGAACAAGGTCAAGGCGCGCACCCGGCAGCTGTTCGCCGAGGGCAAGGTCGGCAGGGACGAGCTGCTGGACGCCGAGGCGAAGTCGTACCACTCCCCCGGCACCTGCACCTTCTACGGCACCGCCAACTCCAACCAGGCGCTGATGGAGGTCATGGGCCTGCACCTGCCGGGCTCGACGTTCGTCAACCCGCACACCGAGCTGCGGCACGCGCTCACCGAGGCGGCCGGGCGGCGGGCGGTGGAGATCACCGCGCACGGCGCGGCGTACACGCCGATCGGTGAGCTGGTGGACGAGAAGACGATCGTGAACGCCTGCGTGGCACTGCTGGCCACCGGCGGCTCCACGAACCACACGCTGCACCTGGTGGCCATGGCCGCCGCCGCGGGCATCATGCTGACCTGGGACGACCTGGCCTGCCTGTCGAAGGTCGTGCCGTCGCTCACCAAGATCTACCCCAACGGCCAGGCGGACGTGAACCACTTCCGCGAGGCCGGCGGCATGCAGGTGCTCATCGGCGACCTGCTGGACGAGGGCCTGCTGCACGGTGACGTGATGACCGTGGCGGGCCCCGGCCTCGACCGCTACCGCGAGGCGCCCGAACTGGTGGACGGTGAGCTGGTGTGGGCGCCGGTCACCGGCGGCAGCAAGGACCGCGACGTGCTGCGCCCGGTCGCCGACCCGTTCTCCGCCGACGGCGGCATCCACATGCTGGAGGGCAACCTGGGCCGCGCGGTCAGCAAGGTGTCCGCGGTCAAGCCGGAGCACCTGGTGATCGAGGCGCCGGCCAAGGTGTTCGACGACCAGCTCGACCTGCTGAAGGCGTTCGAGGCCGGCGAGCTGGACGGCCAGGACTTCGTGGCGGTCATCCGCTACCAGGGCCCGAGCGCGAACGGCATGCCGGAGCTGCACAAGCTCACCCCGCCGCTGGCGGTGCTGCTCGACAGGGGGCAGCGGGTGGCGATCGTCACCGACGGCCGCATGTCGGGAGCGTCCGGCAAGGTGCCCGCCGCCATCCACCTGTCGCCCGAGGCCGCCGACGGCGGGCCGATCGCGCTGGTCCGCGACGGCGACGTGATCAGGCTGGACTCCGCGCAGGGCACGCTGGAGCTGCTGGTGCCGGCCGAGGAGCTGGCCAGGCGGACGCCCGAGGGCCGGCCGCTGAGCGACGCGCAGTGGGTCGGCACCGGCCGCGAGCTGTTCGCCACGTTCCGCCGCATGGCGGGCCACGCCGAGCAGGGCGCCGGCATTTTCGGCGTCAGCGGCGCCGAGTCGCCCGACCACGGCCCCGGGCTGGGCTTCCCCGCCCAGGCGGGCTCCTCGCACCTGGAGACGGGCGCGCCGGTCGGCGCGCGGCCCGCTGGACTGGCCCGGTGACCGTTCTTCCCGCTGTCCGCCGGTGCGCTCACGGCCCCCTCTGGGGCGCCGTGAGCTCCCGTGGCATCCTTCGGGGGAACGGCTGCGATCTTGACGCCGCCCTGAACGCCGGAGGTATGCGTGAGTGCCTTTGACCTTCCGTGGCTCGTCGCCGACATCGGGGGGACCAACGCCAGGTTCGGCCTGGTCACCTCGCTCGGAGCAGGCCCGTCGCACGTGGCGGTGCTGGCCGGCGCCGACCACCCGACGCTGCCCGACGCCGTGACGGCCTACCTCGCCCAGCATGCGGGCAGGGTGCGGCCCGGCGCGGCGTGCCTGGCGCTGGCGGGGCCGATCGAGGGCGAGCACTACCGGCTCACGAACTCCGCGTGGGCCGGCTCCGTCCGCGATCTCGGCATCCCGTACGTCCGGCTGCTCAACGACTTCGAGGCGCTGGCCGTGTCGCTGCCCCACCTGGAGGGCGACGACCTGGTCTCGCTGGGCGGCCCGCCGCCGGGCGACGGCGTCAAGGCGGTGCTCGGCCCTGGAACGGGGCTCGGCGTGGGCGCGCTCGCGCCGTCCGAGCACGGCTGGGTCCCGGTCCCCGGCGAGGGCGGGCACGTCACGGTGCCGGTCGTGGAGCCGCGCGAGTTCGAGGTGGTCCGCGCGCTGCGCTCGCAGGGAGTGCCGCACGTCGTGGCCGAGCACCTGCTGTCGGGGCCTGGGCTGGTGCGGCTGCACCGGGCGCTGGCCCTGGTGAACGGCGTCACCGCGCCCGATCTGACCGCCGCCGACATCGTGGCCAGGGTGGACGACTCGCTGTGCGCCGAGACGATCGAGATGTTCTGCGCCCTGCTGGGCGGCTTCGCCGGGAACGTGGCGCTGACGCTCGGCGCCCGGGGAGGGGTCTACCTCGCCGGGGGCGTGCTGCCCCGTATCGTGGAGCGCGTGTGCGGCAGCGCCTTCCGCGCGCGGTTCGAGGCCAACCCCGACATGGCCGCCTACCTGGCCGGCATCGGGACGTCGCTCATCGTGGCCGCCCAGCCGGGCATGACCGGCGCGGCCGCCTGGCTGAGTCAGCGGGCCACGCAGGAGTCCGGCGGACTGACCACGGCGGCCGTCACCGGCCACTAGGACGCCAGCCTCCTTCCTGGAGTGCCGAATGAGGAGAGAAAATCCCATGAGTCTGCTCGATCTCGCCCCCGTGATCCCCGTCGTGGTGATCGACGACGCGGCGACCGCCGTCCCGCTGGCGCGGGCGCTGGTCGCCGGCGGGCTGCCGGTCATCGAGGTGACCCTGCGCACGCCCGCCGCCCGCGAGGCCATCGCGCGCATCGCGGCCGAGGTGCCCGACGCCACGGTGGGCGCGGGGACGGTCAGGACGACCGACGACATCGCGGCCTCGGTGTCGGCCGGCGCGAAGTTCCTCGTCTCGCCCGGCACCACGTTGTCGCTGGTGGAGGCGCTCGACTCGAGCGGGGTGCCGTACCTGCCGGGCGCGGCCACCGTCTCCGAGGTGATGGCGCTGGCCGAGCGCGGCATCAGGGAGCTGAAGTTCTTCCCCGCCGAGGCGGCGGGCGGCGTGCCGTACCTCAAGGCGATCGGCGGGCCGCTGCCCGACGTGCGGTTCTGCCCGACCGGCGGCATCCGCCTGGCCACCGCCCCCGACTACCTGGCGCTGCCCAACGTGGGCTGCGTCGGCGGGACCTGGCTCACCCCGGCCGACGCGCTCGCGGCCGGCGACTGGGGCCGCGTCGAGAAGCTGGCCGCGGAGGCCGCCGCGCTCCGCTGACCCGGCTTTCCCGGGGCGAGATCACCGGGATAATGGCCGGGTGGCTTTGGAGACGGCCGCCCTGAAGGTGGGCACGGCGGTCGGCGAGCGTGCCGTGCGCGCCTGGCTGACCGCCCGATCGACCGGCGAGAGCAGCCGCCTGCCGCTCGTCGAGCTGATGCGTACGCACTTTCCCGACCAGCTCGTCCGCCGCAAGGCGCGACGGCAGATCGACGACATCGCCGACGCCGTGACCGCACGCGTCACCAAGCTGTGCGGTCACGAGTTCCCCGGGCTCGGCGACGACGACCGGCTGGTCGTGCTGGCCGAGGTGACGGACGCGCTGGCGCGGGCCGACCTGTCCGACCGTGCCCTGTTCGCCGCCGACGCCGACCCCGTACGCCTGGCGCGCGAGCTGCGCGGGGCGCTGCCCGCGTCCAGGGACCTGGGTGAGGCGCAGGCACGGCTGTACGAGGTCGTGCTCGACGAGTGCTGCGACTGCCTGGTCAGGGTGGTGCGGCACCTGCCCGAGTTCCAGCCGCGCGCCGCGGCCGAGACGCTGTCCCGGCTGACCGGGCTCGGCGACCAGCTCGCCGCGATGCTGGACCGGTTACCCGCGCGCACGCTGCTGGCCCCGGAAGGGTCCGACCTCGACGCCGCCTTCCGCCGCCGCTACCTCGAACACGTCGCCCGCACGCTCGACAACCTTGAGCTGCTGGGCGTACGGGTCGAGCGGTTCCGGCCCAGGATGTCCCTCAGCGTCGCCTACATCAGCCTGTCGGTGAGCGCGTCCCGGGCCGCGAGCGGCCTGCACGCCGCCTGGCACGACGTCCCCGACGAGCCCGCCGCCATGCGTGTGGAGAGCGCGCTCGGGCAGGGCCGCCGCATCCTGCTGCGCGGCGAGGCCGGCGGCGGCAAGAGCACGCTGCTGCGCTGGCTCGCGATCACCGCCGCCAAGAGCGGGTTCGAGGGTGAGCTGGCCGGCTGGAACGGCTGCGTGCCGTTCCTGGTGAAGCTGCGCAGCTACGCCGACCGGGAGCTGCCGCGGCCCGAGCAGTTCCTCGACCTGACCGCGGGAGCGCTGGCCGGGCTGATGCCGGCCGGCTGGGCGCACCGGCAGCTCGCCTCCGGCCAGGCGCTGCTGCTCATCGACGGCGTGGACGAGCTGACCGGCGCGCAGCGCAGGGCGATCAAACCGTGGCTGAGCGGGCTGCTCGCCGAGTTCCCCGCCGTCCGGGTCCTCGTCACCAGCCGCCCTTCGGCCGCGTCGGCGTCGTGGCTGGAGGAGGACGGCTTCGCGCCCGCGTTCCTCGAACGCATGACGCCCGCCGACACACGGGCGCTGGTCGAGCACTGGCACGAGGCCATCAGGAGCAGCGCCGACCTGCCCTGCCCGCCCGAGCAGCTGCCCGTGGTGCGCGAGCGGCTGCTGTCCCACCTGGAGAACGCGCCCCACCTGCGCGCCCTCGCCGCCACCCCGCTGCTCGCCTCCATGCTCTGCGCGCTCAGCCTCGACCGCACCTCCCAGCTGCCGCCCGACCGCATGGGCCTGTACGCGGCGGCGCTGGAGATGCTGCTCGAACGCAGGGACGCCGAGCGGGTCATCCCCAGCTACGGCGAGATCCACCTCAACCGGGCCCAGAAGCTCCAGGTGCTGCAGGAACTGGCCTGGCAGCTGTCCGTGACGAACCGGGTCGAGCTCCCCAAGCCGGCGGCCCGCGCCTGGGTGGACCGCGTCGTGGCCACGATGCCCCGGGTGCGCGCCGACGGCGGCCAGGTGCTCGACTACCTGCTCGCCCGCAGCGGCGTCCTCCGCGAACCCGTCGAGGGCCGCATCGACTTCGTGCACCGGACCGTCCAGGAATACCTGACGGCCCGCGCGGCGGCCGAGGTCGGCGACGTCGAGCCCCTCGTCTCGAACGCCCACCGCGACCAGTGGCGCGAGGTCGTGGTCATGGCCGCCGGCCACGCCAACGGCCCCACCCGCCAAGCCCTCCTGGACGGCCTGCTCTCCCGCATCACCCAGGAACCCCGCCGCGCCCGCCGCCTCAGAATCTTGGTCTGCGCCTGCCTGGAGACCCTGCCTTCGGTGCCGGAACGGTTGCGCAAGGCTGTGGACAAGTGCCTGGACGACCTCATTCCGCCAAGGGACGCCACTGCGGCACGGTCATTGTCCCTGGCCGGTCAGGTGGTCCTAGACCGCCTCCCGAGGGACCTCAGCGGCCTCTCCCCTGCCGTCGCAAGAGCCTGCGCCACAACCGCCCAAATGATCAATGGACTCGATGCTCTGAACCTACTGGCAGGGTATGCCGGCGATGAGCGGGTTCAGTATGAACTGGTACACAGCTGGCGATACTTCGAGCCACACACCTACGCCCAGCGAGTGCTCTCCGCCATGAAGAGACCACCGCATCTCTACGTGAGCACGACAGGACAGCTAGAAGCCGTGCACGCGCTGCCGTCGCAGCGCCAGATGGACATCGTCGTGTCAGCGGCGAACGACCTCAACCCGCTGCTCACCCATCGCGCGACCCTGACAGACCTCTTCGTGCACGGGCCCATCTCAGAGCCAGGGCTCTCTGTCTTGCGTCAGCTCAGCGCTCTCACACAACTCAGCGTGGGTGGCGTCGATTCCCTTGAATTCCTTACAGGTCTGCCACACCTCTCCACCCTCGGCCTGGGCAAGGTGCCTAGGATCTCGGATTTCACTCCCCTCGCCAGTCTCACCGAGCTCCGAGATCTGTTCATATTGGACGCCGCTTCCCTGACCGCGTGGGAGCGCATGCCTCCGCTGAATCGGCTGCGAAGGCTGGCTCTATACATCACGCCGCTGGTCTCCTCGATGCGCGATGTGGTCGAGCGTGCCCCCAAACTCGAGTTCTTGTCGATAGGAGGCCAGGATCACATCACCGGTCTAGATGCGCTCAGCGAGGTCGGCATCGAATCGCTCGTCTTCTACCGCATTCCCTTGCTCGCAGACCTTTCACCGCTCGCAGGTTGCCGAAGCCTACGAAACCTGCAACTCGTGAGAACCGCCGTGGAAGACCTCTCGCCCCTGGCGGAGCTGCCCGAGCTGCAGGAGCTGTGGTTGGCGGAGTGCCCTTCGGGCCTCGACCTCGCTCCACTGGCCGGAAACACCCGTCTCAAGGTGCATTTGCTCGGAGGTCAGGAGGCGAAGAACGGGGAACTGTTCGGCAAGCGGCTGTACTACTGATCAGCTCCAGATGGATACGTGGACGGCCGGGCGGAAACGGCTCTTAGGGATGCCTTCGTCTGGGGTGCGCATGACCTGGGTGGCCGGCGGGGTGGTCAGGAAGTGGAGGAAGGTGTCGGCGGCTGTGGAGCGGGTCGCCTGGTCGAGGGTGGTGGCGTACCAATAGGTGGCCAGTGGGGTGGCGGGGGTGTCTATGGTGGTCAGTTCGCCCTTGCGTAACGCCGCCGCCACCAGGTGAGCGGTCGCGGGGGCGACGCCGGCGCCTTCCGCGGCGGCCTTCCAGGCGGCGGTCTGGTTGGCGAAGACGCGTACCTGGGACTCCTGGACGCGGAGGAGGCGCAGCAGGCGGCTGGTGTCGCTGGCCGGGTCGGCGGCCGAGGGGCCGACCAGCCAGTGGTCGCGGCGGCCGCGCGGCGAGCCGACCACGATGAGGCGGCAGCGCAGCACCGGCCGGCAGGTCAGGCCGTCGCCGGTGACCTGGGCGCCGAGCGCGACGTCGGCGAGCCGGCTGGTGAGCAGCAGCGGGATCTCGGCGGTGTCGGCGACGCCGGTGGTGGCGTCCACGGGCTTGCGCTGGGTGAACAGGCAGAGCAGGGGACCGGCGACGTACTCGGCGAGTCCTGCGTCCATGACGACATCCAGGCGGGCCGGGCGGCCCGGCTGGACGGCGGCGACGGCCTCGGCGCCGAGCGCGACGATCCTGGCGGCGATGCCGAGCAGCCGCCTGCCGCCCTCGGTGAGCTCCATGCGGTCGCCGCTGCGGGTGACGAGGGGGTCGCCGAGGTGCCGGCGGAGCTGGGCGAGCGACTGGGAGACGGCGGGCTCGCTGACGCCCAGGGCACGCGCGGCGGCTTTGACCGAGCCGAGGCGGGCGACGAAGACGAACGCGCCGAGCTGGCTGAGTGTCACCTCCTCTTCATAGTTCGCACCCCCGCATTAAGGAATCCCTTATTTAGCGATTGATGCGACAAATCGGTAACAGCACTGTGCTCTCATGCAGGTTCCCGCGACGTTCGAATACGAGAGAGCCGACAGCGTCACGCACGCGCTCGAACTTCTGGCGCGCTACGGCCCCGAGGCCAGGATCGTGGCGGGCGGCCACAGCCTGATCCCCATGATGAAACTGCGCCTGGCCCAGCCCGAGGCGCTGATCGACGTCAACGGCCTGGCCGCTGAGCTGGGGCGGATCGCGGTCGAGGGCGACGAGCTGGCGATCGGGGCGCTGGTGCGGCACACAGAGTTGCTGGAGAGCGGCACCGCCACCGACCTTTTCCCGATATTTCGGGATGCGGAGCGGGTTATCGCCGACCCGATCGTGCGAAATAGGGGGACCGTTGGCGGCTCCCTTTGTCAGGGAGATCCGTCGGAGGATTTGTCGGCGGTGTTCACCGCGTTGCGCGCGACGGCCGTCATCCAGGGCCCTGGCGGCACCCGTACGGTGCCGGTCAGGGAATTCCACCGGGGTCCTTACGAGACCGCCGTCGAACCCTGCGAACTCCTCGTCCAGCTCCGCGTGCCGATCACGGCGGGCACCGGCAGCGCGTACGAGAAGGTCGAGCGGCGCGTCGGCGACTGGCCGGTCGCGGCGGCGGGCGCGGTGCTCACCGTCGCGGACGGCGTCATCAGGCAGGCCGGGATCGGGCTGACCGCCGTCGGAGCCGAGCACTTCTGCGCCCCGGAGGCCGAGCGGTCCCTCATCGGCAGGCAACCCGGCGACGAGGCGTTCGCCGAGGCGGGCCGGATCGCCGCCGAGCACTGCGAGCCGCACGCCGACCAGCGCGGGCCCGCCGACTACAAGCGCCATCTGGCCGCCGAGCTGACCAGGCGCGCGCTGGCCGCCGCCGCGGGGAGGATCTGACATGCGGATCACGGTCACGGTGAACGGGCAGCCGTACACCAGGGACGTCGAGCCGAGGCTGCTGCTCGTGCACTTCCTGCGCGACGAGCTGGATCTGACCGGCACCCACTGGGGCTGCGACACCTCCAACTGCGGCGTCTGCACGGTGCGGCTCGACGGCGTGCCGGTCAAGTCGTGCACGGTGCTGGCCGTCATGGCCGACGGCCACGAGGTGACCACCGTCGAGGGCCTGGAGCGGGACGGCGAGCTGGACGTCGTGCAGAAGGGCTTCGTGGAGTGCCACGGGCTGCAGTGCGGGTTCTGCACGCCGGGCATGCTGCTGACCGCCCGCGCGCTGCTCGACCGCGACCCCGACCCGGACGAGGGCCGGATCAGGGAGGCCATCTCGGGCCAGCTGTGCCGGTGCACGGGCTACGAGAACATCGTCCGCTCGATCAGGTGGGCCGCCGAGAGGGAGGCGAAATCATGAGCTACGGGCGCATGCACCGCAAGGAGGACGCCAGGTTCATCCGGGGGCGCGGCAACTACACCGACGACGTGCGGCTGCCCGGCATGCTGTACGGCGCGATCCTGCGCAGCCCGCACGCCCACGCGCGCATCGTCTCGGTGGACACGAGCGCGGCCGAGGCGCATCCGAAGGTGAAGGCGGTCATCACCGGCGAGACGCTGGCGGGGCTGAACCTGGCCTGGATGCCGACGCTGTCGCAGGACACGCAGGCCGTGCTGGCCACCGACAAGGTGCGCTTCCAGGGGCAGGAGGTGGCGTTCGTGGTGGCGGAGGACGCGTACTCGGCCCGCGACGCGCTGGAGCTCATCGACGTCGAGTACGACCCGCTCGACGCGGTCATCGACGCCAGGAAGGCGCTCGACGCGGCCGCCCCGGTGATCAGGGACGACCTCGAAGGGCGTACCGACAACCACATCTTCGACTGGGAGGCGGGGGACCGGGCGCGTACGGAGGAGATCTTCGCCGGCGCGGAGGTCGCGGTCGCGCAGGACATGCTCTACCCGCGCGTGCATCCGGCGCCGCTGGAGACGTGCGGCGCGGTGGCGGACTTCGACAAGGTGACGGGCAAGCTGACGGTCTGGTGCCCGACGCAGGCGCCGCACGCGCACCGCACGCTGTACGCGATGGTGGCGGGCCTGCCCGAGCACAAGATCCGGGTGATCTCGCCGGACATCGGCGGCGGCTTCGGCGGCAAGGTCGGCATCTATCCGGGATATGTCTGCGCGATCGTCGGCTCGATCGTCACCGGCCGCCCGGTCAAGTGGATGGAGGACCGCTCAGAGAACCTCATGAGCACCGCCTTCGCCCGCGACTACCACATGCGCGGCGAGATCGCCGCGACCCGCGACGGGCGGATCCAGGCGATCCGCGTCAAGGTGCTCGCCGACCACGGCGCCTTCAACGGCACCGCGCAGCCGACCAAGTTCCCGGCCGGCTTCTTCCACGTCTTCTCCGGCTCGTACGACATCGAGGCCGCCCACTGCGAGGTCACCGGCGTCTACACCAACAAGGCGCCAGGCGGCGTCGCCTACGCCTGCTCCTTCCGCATCACCGAGGCCGTCTACCTGGTCGAGCGCCTGGTGGACGTGCTGGCCGCCGAGCTCGGCCTGGACCCCGCCGAGCTGCGCATGCGCAACCTGCTCAAACCCGAGCAGTTCCCGTACCACTCCCCCACCGGCTGGGAGTACGACTCGGGCGACTACCCGAAGGCGCTGCGCCTGGCGATGGACCTGGCCGGCTACGACAAGCTGCGCGCCGAGCAGGCCGACCGGCGGGCCAGGGGCGAGCTGATGGGCATCGGCATCAGCTTCTTCACCGAGGCGGTCGGCGCGGGCCCGCGCAAGCACATGGACATCCTCGGCCTCGGCATGGCCGACGGCGCCGAGCTGCGCGTGCACCCGACCGGCAAGGCGGTGCTGCGGGTGTCGTGCCAGTCGCAGGGCCAGGGCCACGAGACGACGTTCGCGCAGATCGTCGGGCAGGAGCTGGGCATCCCGGCCGACGACGTGGAGGTGGTGCACGGCGACACCGACCAGACGCCGTTCGGCCTCGGCACGTACGGCTCCCGCTCCACCCCCGTCTCCGGCGCCGCCACCGCGATCGTGGCGCGCAAGGTGCGCGACCGGGCCAAGATCGTCGCGGCGGCCATGCTGGAGGCGTCGCCGGACGACCTGGAGTGGGCCGGCGGGAAGTGGTCGGTGGTGGGCGACCCGTCCACCGGCAGGTCGATGGCCGAGATCGCGCTGGCCGCCCACTCGAACCTGGAGCTGCCCGACGGCGTCGAAGGCCACCTGGACGCCGTCACCGTCTACAACCCGCCCAACCTGACGTATCCGTTCGGCGCCTACATCTGCGTCGTGGACGTCGATCATGGCACCGGGCAGGTGAAGGTGCGCAGGTTCGTGGCCGTGGACGACTGCGGGGTGCGGATCAACCCGATGATCGTCGAGGGGCAGATCCACGGCGGCCTGGCCGACGGGGTCGGCATGGCGCTCATGCAGGTGATGGCGTTCGACGAGGACGGCAACCACCTGGGCGCCTCGTTCATGGACTATCTGCTGCCGACCTCGATGGAGTGCCCGTCGTGGGAGCTGGGCGAGACCGTGACGCCGTCGCCGACGCACCCGATCGGCGCGAAGGGCGTCGGCGAGTCGGCCACGGTGGGCTCGCCCGCCGCCGTGGTCAACGCCGTGGTGGACGCGCTGCGCCCGTACGGGGTGCGGCACGCCGACATGCCGCTGACCCCGGCGAACGTGTGGCGGGTCACCAGGGGCGAGCCGTTCCGCACCGACCTGGCGATCCCGTGAGCGAGTTCCTCGGCATGCCGGCGCCCCCGCCCCGGTCTGGGACCTCGCGGGCGCCGGCGGCCACGGATCTCGACGCGCGGGTGGCCGGGCTGCGGTCGGAGCGGGAGCCGTACGTGCTGGCCACCGTCGTCCGCGCGCAGCGGCCGACCAGCGCCAAGGCGGGCGACCGCGCGGTGGTGCTGCCCGACGGGACGATCGAGGGGTTCGTGGGCGGGGTGTGCGCGACCGGCACCGTACGCGCCCAGAGCCTGCGCCTGCTGAGCGCCGGCGGCACGACCCTGCTGCGCATCTCTCCGGAGCAGGCCGAGCCGCACGAGGAGGAGGGGCTGGTCGCGGTCGGCCAGCCCTGCCTGTCGGGCGGCACGCTGGAGATCTTCCTGGAGGCGGTGCTGCCGCCCGCGCTCGTCCGCGTGCACGGCGACGGCCCCATCGCGCGGGCGCTCGCCGCCGTGGGGACGGCGATGGGCTGCAACGTGGACACCGGCTCCGGGCCGCTCGCCGAGGACACCACGGCGGTGCTGGTCGCCTCGCACGGCGTGGGCGAGGAGCCGGTGCTGCGGGAGGCGCTGCGGCGCGGGGTGCCGTACGTCGGGCTGATCGCCAGCCGCAGGCGCGGCGCGGCGGTGCTGGCCGGGCTGGAGGGAGGCGAGCGCGTGCACGCCCCCGCCGGCCTGGACATCGGCGCGCGGACGCCGGGCGAGGTGGCGGTCTCCGTGTACGCGGAGATCATCGCTCTTCACTGAGCGTGGTATCACCGGGCGGCGGCCGGGTAGGTCAGCGGTTGGAAACAGCAGCCCCAACAGCAGCCCAATCCCAGCCCCAGCCCCAACCGCAGCCCCCCGGGAAGCCCCTTCCGCTCCTCGGAGAGCGAAAGGGACATCGATGCCGACGGAAACGATCAGTCAAGCGCGCATGGTGCGGCGCGAGCGGCCCGCGTCCCAGCCGGGCAGCCTGGAGCGGGGCATCGACATCCTGCTCGCGCTCAGCGCGGCCACCGGGCCCGTCACGCTGTCGCAGCTGTGCCGCAGCACCGGCCTGCCGAAGTCGACGGCCCACCGCATACTCGGCGTGCTCTGCTCGCGGGAGCTGGCCAGGCGGGTGGGGAGCGCGTACCTGCCTGGTGAGCTGCTGGCGTCGATGGCCGGGGTGACCAGGCCGCGCATCCCGGGCTCCCGCAGGCGCGTGCTGCCCTACCTCCTCCACCTGTACGAGGCCACCCGGCAGACGGTCAACCTCGCCGTGCCCGCCGGGCCCGAGGTCCGTTACGTCGAGCGCGTCTACGGCCACGACCGGGTCCGCTCGCGCTCCGACGGCGACGACCGGGCGCCGCTGCACTGCACGGCGGCGGGCAAGGCGCTGCTGGCCTTCGACCCCAAGCTGCGTCACGACCTGCCGGCGCACGGCCCGTTCGAGCGGCTGACCCGCCGCACGGTCACGAGCCTCGCGGCGCTCGACCGCGAGCTGGCCCAGGTGCGCAGGCAGGGCCTGGCCTGCTCGCAGGAGGAGTACACCGAGGGTGTGGCCTGCGTGGCGGCGCCGGTGTTCGGGCCGGGCGGGCGGGTGTGCATGGCGGTGTCGGTGGCGGCGCCGGCCCAGGTGGTGCCGCTGGGGCCGCTCGGCATCTCCGTACGCGGCGCCGCCCAGGCCATCTCCGCCGCCCTCCTCGGCCGGTGAGCGTTCCGGTCACCGGAACACCGACCGATCGTGCGGCCGGAAGTGTTCCATTGGCCGAAACCCCGCATTGCGGCGCCGCCCCGGGGGCGATCACATCGATCCATGACCTACCCACCCGCTCCGCGGCAGGCAGCGCGTGCCTAGGGGGCTGCCCAGGACGACCGTGCTGGAGAGCCTGCGCCTGACCGCCCTGCTCCTCCCCCCGGGCAGCATCCCGCACGTCACGCACGGCCGCGACCTGCTGCGCTCCCGCCCGCTGCTGGCCGCCCTCGAGTCCCGCTACGGCGGCCGTCCCGTCCTCGTCCGCCGGCCGCGCCGCCCCGCGCTGCTGGTGCTGTCCAAGCGCGACGCGGTGCGCGTGCTGGCCGCGGACGACGCCTCCTACGCGCCCGCGCTCGACGAGCGCCCCTTCGGCCTGCCCACCGACGTGCTGCGGCCGCGCTTCATCGAGATCGCCAAGGAGGAGGCCGCTGACCTGGCCAGCGGCGTGGTCGACCACTCCAGGCTCAACGCCTGCTGGCAGCGGGTGGCCAGGCGCTGCGTCTACGGCGACGGCGCCGCCCGGGACGAGGAGCTGACCCGGCTGCTGGAGGGACTCACGCGGGCCGGGCGGTGGCGGGCGAGCCGCCGGCAGGAGATCCTGTCCGGCCGCTACGACGCCCGCATCATCGACCACCTGCGCAGGGCCGAGCCGGGCAGCCTGGCCGGGCTCATCGCCGAGACCCCCGAGCCGGAGGCGCGCGGGCTCATGCAGGCGGCGTACTGGCTCATGGGGTTCGGCTGCGCCGCCGCCGGGCTGACGCAGACGCTGGCGCTGCTCGCCGCCCACCCCGGCCACCGCAAGACCGCCCGCTCCGACCCCGACCACCTGCGGGCCTGCCTGCGCGAGGGCCTGCGCCTGTGGCCGTCCGTGCCCGCGCTCGCGCGGGTCACGACCACCGAGACCTCCTGGTACGGCAGCGCCGTCCCCGCCGGCACCCCCGTCCTCGTGCCGGTCGCCGCCCACCAGCGCAGCCCGCGCCTGCCGTACGCCGACACCTTCGCGCCCGAGATCTGGCTGGACGGCACCGCCGCCTCCGAGTGGTGGGCCCGGCCCGGCTGCGACGGCGTGAACCTGACGCTCGCCGTCGGCACCGCCTTCCTCGGCGCCATCCTGCGCACCGCCCGTCCCAAGCCCGTCGGCCGGCTGCTGTCGCCCCACCGGCCGCTGCCGCACGCCATCGATCTCGCCCGGCTGCGGGTCTCCATGCGTCCCCTGCGCCGCGACCCCGCCAGGGGCTGACGACGGGCTAGCCCGATGCGGCCATGCGCGGACTACTCGCCACCGGGCATCGCCTTCCTCCGTTAGAGTCTGGGGTACAAACGGGATGCCGGGCGCGGGACAGTTCGGGTTGTCACACGAAACGAACCGGCGGGAGGAACGGTTCGGGTTGCGACGGGATGACGACGGCGAGAGGACGGCGACGTTGGGGCGCTCCGCAGGCACTCCTCTTGAGCCGGAAGACCCGCCGGCGATCGGCCCCTATGAGCTGATCAGCCGTCTCGGTTCCGGCGGCATGGGCGTGGTCTACCTCGCCAGGGCCGCCGACGGCTCCAAGGTCGCGGTCAAGGCGATCCGGCGTGACTACACCGCCGACCCCGTCTACCGCGCGCGCTTCCACGAAGAGGTGTCCAACGCGCGCAAGGTCGCCTCGTTCTGCACCGCCCGGGTGCTCGACCACGGCGAGGACCGCGGGCGGCTCTACCTCGTCACCGAGTACATCGACGGCATCTCGCTCGAAGACCACCTCATCGAGCACGGCGCGCTGTCGCCGTCCGTGCTCCACGCCGCCGCCGTCGGCGTGGCCGCCGCGCTCACCGCCATCCACGCCGCCGGGCTCGTCCACCGCGACCTCAAGCCGGCCAACGTGATGCTGACGCTGGCCGGGCCGCGGGTGATCGACTTCGGGCTGGCCCGCTCCACCGACGTGCACTCCCGCCACACCAACGCCGGCATGGTCATGGGCACGCCCGGCTGGATCGCTCCCGAGCAGGTCTTCGAGGGCCAGACCAGCCCGGCGGGCGACGTTTTCGCGTGGGGGTCGCTCATCGCGTACGCGGGGCTCGGCGGGCATCCGTTCGGCGAGGGCGACGCGTACGTGATGGCGGCCAGGGCCCGGCAGGCGCCGCCCGATCTGCGGGGGCTCCCCGCGCCGCTCGACCGGCTGGTCGCCGCGGCCATCCACCCCGACCCCGCGCGGCGGCCCGCCGCCCGGCAGCTGCTGCTGGAGCTCGTGGGGGCGGCCGACGAGCCGGCCGCGCAGCTCGCCGCCACCAAGCACCTGACCAGCGCGTGGAACCCGTCGGAGTTCGGCCCCCTCATGCCGCCCCGGCCCGACCGCGCGGGCCCGGCGCCCCACGGCGCTCCCGGCCCCGGGCATGCGCCGCAGCCGGCCCCCGGTTCCTCGCACGCCGGCCCAGGTCCCGCACACGCACCCCATCCAGGACCGAATGCCGCGCGGGCGCCCCAGCCCGGACCCGGCTCCTCGCACGCGCCGCAGCCCGAGGTGGCGCGGGCGCCGCAGCAGGTCGTGCCGGGAGGCGCGCACGGGGCGCCGCAACCGCCGCCGGCCGAACGCACCGGACCGCGTCCCGGCGTCTCGCCGCAGCCGTCGCCCGCCGAACGCACGGGGCCCCGGCCTGGATCGTCACATCAACCACAGCCGGGGGGCGCGCAACTGCCGCCGCCGGCCGAGCGCACCGGGCCCCGCCCTGGCTCGTCACATCAGCCGCCGCCGGCCGAACGCACCGGGCCCCGCCCTGGCTCGTCACATCAAGCGCAACCGCAGGGTGCTCAACTGCCGCCGCCGGCCGAACGCACCGGGCCCCGCCCTGGGTCGTCACATCAGCCGCAGCCGCAGGGTGCGCAGTTGCCGCCGCTGGTCGAGCGGACCGGGCCGATGCCGCGGGTGCCCATGCCGCCTCAGGGCGGGCAGGGACCGATGCCTCATCAGGCGGGGCCGCACCACTCGACGACCGGGCAGGGCCCGCTCCCCGGCTACCCGGCGCGGCCCAAGCGCGGGGTGCTGTCCGGCTGCCTGATGGCCGCGGTGATCGTCATCGTGCTGCTGGTGCTGCTGGTGACAGCGGTGTCGTGGTTCCTCCGCTCGCCGGGCGTCGGCGCGGACGGACCGGTGCAGGACGGCAAGCTGCGGTTCGCGGTGACCAGCACGAAGTGCCCCAAGCCGGGCAGAGCGGCGACCATGCGCACGTGCGAGGTCGGCGTCCAGGTCAGGAACGTCGGCCAGGAGGCCCGCGTCCTCGACCCCGGCCGGCAGAAGCTGATCGACGAGGACGAGGCCCTGCACGACGGCGCCAGGCTGCTCGACGCCGACGGCAAGGAGATCACTCCGGCCCGCATCGAGGCGGGCCGGACGTTCATGGGCTCGCTGGTGTTCGAGCTGCCGAAGAACCTCGATCCGCTGGGCCTGGAGGTGCACGACTCCGGCCAGAGCGGGGGCGCCCGCCTCAACCTCGACTGAGGGCCCTCTAGCAGAAGGTCAGAAGCCCTGCTTGGGAGAGGCCACGCCGTCGAGGGGCTCGCCGGCGCCGAAGTGGCGGACGTTGGCGGTGACCCGGTCGGCCAGGCCGCGCCAGTAAGCGGGGCGGGGGTTGGCGCTGTGGGGGGTGATGAGGACGTTGTCCATGGTCCACAGCGGGTGGCCGGCGGGCAGCGGCTCGGGGTCGGTGACGTCGAGTGCGGCGCCGCCGATGACGTCCGCGCGCAGCGCCTCGACCAGCTCGCCGGTGACGACGAGGCCGCCTCTGGCGACGTTCACCAGCCAGGCGTCCTTCTCCATCAGCTCGAACTCGCGCGTACCGAACATGCCCCTGGTCTCGGGGGTGGCGGGCGCGGCGACGACGACATGGTCGGCGCCGGGCAGCGCCTCGCGGTAGCGGGCGCGCGGCAGGATGGCGTCGGCGCCCGGCACCTCGCCGCGGTCGCTGACCGCCACCACCCGGCAGCCGAACGGTTCGAGCAGCCGGGTCAGCGCCCGCCCGATGCCGCCGGCGCCGACGATGGCGACCGTCGAGCCGGCCAGCATCCGGGAGTCGTTGCGGCCCCAGGTGGTGGCCCTGGCGTGGCGGTGCAGGTCGCGGGCGGCAGCCAGCATGAGGGCCAGCGCCTGCTCGGCGACGGCGGGGCCGTACGAGCCGGTGGCGGCGGTGAAGACGGGGTGCTCGGTGATGACGCCGGCGTCGGCCCACCGCTCGATGCCGGCGTGCGGCAGCTGCACCCAGCGGATGCCCTCGTGCAGCATGCCGCGCAGCTCGGCGGGGTCGTCGCTGCCGAAGTAGACGATCGCCTCGGCCTGCTCAAGAGGCACGACCCGGCCGCCGCCGCGTTCGACGGCGTCGATGAGCGCGGGGACGGGTTCGGGACCGACGTGAACGGCAACGGTCATCGGGGCAGCCTCCCGGAGGTACGCAAGGACACGCAAGGTCAGGGCCACGAGCCTATCCGCCCCCGTTCGCCGCCTCGCTCCCGCCATCGCACAATTCCTGACTTATGGGCTTTCGGGCGCATAAGTGGCGTGATCATCTGACTTATCGGACTATGGCTCTCAAAAGGGGGCGCTTGACCATAAGGCACCCATGAGCAACGCTGAAGCGACAACCGTTGCCGGGGGCATCGCGTGAGGCGTCCATTCATCACCTTCCTGGCCGCCAACGCCTTATCCGTCACCGGCAACATGCTCTCCATCCTCGCCGTCCCCTGGTTCGTGCTGGAGACGACCGGGAGCGCGGTGCTGACGGGGCTGGCCTCGTTCGCGACCACGTTCCCGATCGTGATCTCCGCGGCCTTCGGCGGCACGCTGGTGGACCGGTTCGGCTACCGGCTGACGAGCGTGCTGTCCGACCTGGTCAGCGGGCTGATCGCGCTGGCCGTCCCGGCGTTGTTCCTGACGACAGGGCTCAGCTATCCGCTGCTGCTGCTGATGCTCTTCCTGCGCTGGCTGGTGACCACGCCCGGCGAGACCGCGCGCAAGGCCATGCTGCCCGACCTGTCGCTGGCGGCCGGGGTGCGCATCGAGCGGGCCACGGCCGCGTACGACGGCGTCTACCGGGGTGCGGCCATGGTCGGTGCGCCGCTGGCCGGGGTGCTGATCCTGTGGATCGGCCCGCACCTGCTGCTGTTCGTGGACGGCGTGTCGTTCCTGCTGTCGGCGCTGCTCATCGGGGCGGGCGTGCCGCGCGTACGGCGGAACGCCCGCGACTCGACCGGCTACCTCGGCGACCTGCGGGCCGGGCTGAGCTTCCTCTGGCAGGACCGGCTGCAGCTCAGCGCCACCACCATGGTCGTCGTGGTCAACCTGCTCGACACGGGCGTCACGCAGGTGCTGCTCGCGCTCTACGCGCGCGAGGTGGTGGGCGACCCGCGCGCCTTCGGCCTGCTCACGGGCGTGCTGGGGGCGGGCGCGGTGGCCGGGACCATCGTGTACGGGGCGGCCGGCGAACGATTACCGATGCGGCTGACGTACGGGCTGTGCTTCCTGCTGGCCGGGGTGCCGAGGGTGCTGGTGCTGGCCCTGGACGCGCCGTTCCCGGTGGCGCTGGCGGTGACGGCGCTGTCGGGGTTCGCCGCGGGCGCGATCAACCCCATCCTGGGCATCCTGCAGTACGACAGGATCCCCGCCCGGCTGCGGGCCAGGGTGATCGGCGCGATGACGGCCGCCGCGTACGCGGGCATGCCGGTCGGCGGCCTGCTGGCGGGCTCGCTGAGCACGCTGACCGGCCTGGACGTGACGCTGCTCATGTTCACCAGCGTCTACGTGCTGATCTCGGCGCCGCCCTTCGTCTTCCGCGCCTGGCGCGAGCTGGACCGCTCACGGTGAGCGGGCGAGCAGCACCGCCTCGGTGATCGGGGACTCGTGGGTGCCCGGCACGGTGCAGGCGTGGGCTCCTGCGACGGCGCCGAGGCGGACGCACTCCTCCAGGGGCCTGTCGCGCAGGGTGCCGTACAGGAAGCCGGAGACGAACGCGTCGCCGGCGCCGTTGGTGTCGGCGATCGGCCCCGGCAGCGGCGCGGCGGGGAAGGCGCGGACGGCGGAGCCGCGCGTCAGCACCAGGCAGCCGAGCGCCCCGCGCGTGCACACGACGGTGTGGGCCCGCCCGCGCTCGATGATCTCGCGCATGGTGGCGGCCGGGTCGGGCAGCGCGGCGGCGGACAGGAACACGAGGTCGGCCTGGCGGGCGAAGTCGCGGTGGTGGTCGTTGACGCCGTCCCAGTCGTGCAGGTCGGTGGAGACGGGCACGCCGCCGAGATCGGCGAAGACGTCGCGGCAGGCGTCGATGATCGACACGTGCGCGTGCCTGACCGGCACGCCGGCGTACAGCTCGCGGGGCAGCCGCTCGCCGGGCATGGCCCGCGCGTCGTGCAGCGAGGTGCGGCGGCCGTCTGGGCCCACGAGCAGGACGCTGCGCCGGCTGCCCGCCGCGGCGCGGCCGAAGCGGCAGTCGAGGTCGCGCAGCGCGTCACGGATGAGCGCGCCCTGCGGGTCGTCGCCGATGAGGTCGGCGAAGACGACGCCGAGGCCGAGCGCGTGGCAGCCGAGCGCGACGCCGGCGCCGGTGTTGCCGATGCGGTCGGTGACGGGCGGCACGTGGTGGGTGTCGCGGTAGGGTAGCGGCAGCTCGGGGACGTAGACGGTGGTGTCGACGCCGGAGCCGCCGAGCACGAGCAGGTCGCTCACCGGTTGACCAGCGGGCCTGATCCGGTGGAGCCGCGCACGACCAGCTCGGGCTGGAAGATCAGCTCGACGTTCTTCGCGGGCGCGCCGTTGACCTCTTCGAGCAGCGTCTGCACGGCGGCCGACGCCATGGCGCCGATGGGCTTGCGTACGGTGGTCAGCGGCGGATCGGTGAAGGCGATGAGCGGCGAGTCGTCGAACCCGACCACCGACACCTCCCCCGGCACCGACAGCCCCTTCTCCCTGCACGCCCTGATCGCGCCGAGCGCCATGAGGTCGCTGGCGCACACGATGCCGGTGCAGCCCCGGCTGAGCAGCTGCGCGGCTGCGGCCTGGCCGCCCTCGACGGAGAACAGCGAGTGGGCGATCAGCTCTTCGACGTCCGCCGAGCCGAGCAGCTGCGCCATGGCCTGCCGGTAGCCCTCGATCTTCCTGATCACGGGGACGAACCTGCGCGGCCCGAGCGCGAGGCCGATGCGCTCGTGGCCGAGGTCGACGAGGTGCTGCACGGCGAGCCTGGCGGCCAGGCGGTCGTCGGGCGAGATGAAGGGCGCGTCGATGTGCTCGCTGTAGCCGTCGACCAGCACGATCGGCAGGCCGCGGTCGGTCAGCCGGGTGTAGCGGTCCATGCGGGCGGTGGTGTCGGCGTGCAGCCCCGAGACGAACACGATGCCGCTCACGCCGCGGTCGACGAGCAGCTCGGTGAACTCGTCCTCCGGCGCGCCGCCGGGCAGCTGGGTGCAGAGCACGGGGGTGTAGCCGTGTTGCGTCAGCGCCTTCTCGATGGCCTGGGCGAAGGCGGGGAAGATCGGGTTGTCCAGCTCGGGCGTCACCAGGCCGACCAGCCCGTTGCTGCGCTGCCGCAGGCGGGGCGGGCGTTCGTAGCCCATGAGGTCGAGTGCGGCCATCACCGCCTGCCGGGTGCTCGCCGAGACGCCCGGCTTGCCGTTGAGCACCCTGCTGACGGTGGCCTCGCTCACCCCGGCCTGGGCGGCGATGTCGGCGAGGCGAGCGTGACCGTTCATGGCTGACACTTTACTTTCCACCAGGCCGCGGAATCCCCTGCTCCAGGGACATCCGAGGCGATGAGCAGCGTGCCGTCCACGCCGAAGTCGACGGGCTCGGCGGTGAGGTTGACGACGCACACGACCGGCCCCCTGGAGAACATCAGCGTGCCCTCCGGAGAGTCGTGCCAGACCAGGTCGCCGGTGAGGTCGCGGCGCAGCCGCAGCGCCGTACGGTACAGCTCCAAGGTCGAGCCGGGCACGCCCTCCTGGGCCTGCACGCTGAGCTCCGCCCAGCCGGCGGGGATGGGCAGCCAGGGGTCGCGCCAGCCGCCGTCGCGCGTCCAGGGCAGCGGGACGCGGCAGCCGTCGCGGCCGCTGTCGGGGTCGCGCAGCCGCTGCGGGTCCTGGCACAGCTCGGGCGGCAGGTCGAGCACCTCGGGCAGGCCCAGTTCCTCGCCGTTGTAGACGTAGGCCGAGCCGGGCAGCGCGAGCGTGAGCAGCGCGGCGGCGCGCGCCCTCGCCAGGCTGCCGTAGCGGGTGACGTGCCGCTTGACGTCGTGGTTCGACAGCACCCAGGTGGTGGGGGCGCCGACCGAGGCGGACGTCGCGAGCGAGGCGTCGATCACCTCGCGCAGCCCGGCGGCGTCCCAGGGGGCGAACAGGTAGTGGAAGTTGAACGCCTGGTGCAGCTCGTCGGGACGGACGTAGTTCGCCAGCCGCTCGGGTGTGGGCGCCCACGCCTCGGCCACCCCGACGCGCTCTCCCGGGTACGAGTCGAGCACCCGCCGCCAGGAGCGGTGTATCTCGTGCACCTCGTCGTTGTCGAAGAACGGCACCGGCTCTGCGCCGACCATCGTGGCCTGGTTGCCGCGCCCGACGTCGGGCAGGCCGCGCGGCTTGACCATGCCGTGCGCGACGTCCACCCGGAAGCCGTCCACGCCCAGGTCGAGCCAGAAGCGCAGGATCGACTCGAACTCGCCGCGCACCTCCTGGTCGTCCCAGTTGAGGTCGGGCTGGGAGGGGTCGAACAGGTGGAGGTACCACTGGCCGTCCGCTACCTGCGTCCAGGCGGAGCCGCCGAAGATCGACTCCCAGTCGTTGGGCGTGTCGCGGAAGATGTAGCGCTCGCGGCGCTCGCCGCGCAGCGCCTGCTGGAACCAGGGGTGGGCGGCGGAGGTGTGGTTGGGGACGATGTCGACGATGATCCGCAGCCCGTGGCCGTGCGCCTCGTCGATGAGCGCCTTGGCGTCGGCGAGGGTGCCGAACAGCGGGTCGACGTCGCGGTGGTCGGCCACGTCGTAGCCGAAGTCGGCCATCGGCGAGGGATAGAAGGGCGTCAGCCAGAGGGCGTCGACGCCGAGACCGGTGAGGTACGGCAGGCGATCGCGAACGCCGATCAGATCGCCCACGCCGTCGCCGTTCCCGTCGGCGAAGCTGCGCACGTAGACCTGGTAGATCACGGCATTTCGCCACCAGTCGGTCATCAGTCTCCCCCGAGGTCTCCCCAGCACGTTTGGACTATGAAATCCCTTTCCGCAAGTTTACGCAACTCCTTCCACGCCCATCAGATCCGGAAATCTAGGCGTTCGGATGCCCAAAACTCCCGTCCGAAACGCCCGCCGAATGAGATTCTTTATGTCAAGGGTGGACATGTACCGTTAAGGCGCGATGTACTACCTCTCCAATAAAGCCCCGTCACAGGTGACACGCGCGCAAGGTGTGGGCCCATGAGCTCGGTCGTTCTCGACAAAGTGTCAAAGGTGTATCCGGGTGACTATCTCGCGGTCGACCGGCTGAGCCTTCAAGCGCAAGACGGTGAGTTCCTAGTGCTGCTCGGCCCATCGGGCTGCGGCAAATCCACCCTCCTCCGCATGATCGCGGGACTGGAGGACATCACCGAGGGCGACCTGTGGCTGGACGGCGAGCTGGCCAACCACCTCGCGCCGCGCGACCGCGACGTGGCGATGGTCTTCCAGAACGGCGCCCTCTACCCGCACCGGACGGTCAGGGGGAACATCGCCTTCCCCTTGGAGATCGCCAAGGCCGACCCCGCGATGGTCCGCGAGCGCGTCACCGAGCTGTCCAAGGCGCTGCACATCGACGAGACGCTCGAACGCCGCCCCGGCACCCTGTCCGGCGGCCAGCGGCAGCGGGTGGCCATGGGACGGGCCATCGTCCGCCAGCCCAAGCTGTTCCTCATGGACGAGCCGCTGTCGAACCTCGACGCCGGCATGCGCACCGAGCTGCGCATGGAGATCTCCGCGCTGGTCAGGTCGCTCGGCGTCACCACCATCTACGTCACCCACGACCAGGTCGAGGCGCTCACCCTGGCCGACCGCATCGCGATCCTGAACCGCGGGGTCCTCCAGGACGTCGGCACCCCGGCCCAGATTTACAACGATCCAGCGACCGCGTTCGTGGCCGCGTTCCTCAACTCCCAGCAGTTGAACCTGTTGGCGGCCGGTGTCAGGACGCCGCAGAACCAGTACGTCATGCTCGACTTCGGGCCGCACCGGCTGACGATGCCGTGGAGCGATCCCAGGGCGTACGCGATCTCACAGCACACCGGCGGGCAGGTGCTCGTCGGGCTGCGGCCGGACGGGCTCGCGCCGGTGCCGGAGTCGTACGAGGGGCCGGCCTTCTACGGGCGGGTGCGGGCGCTGGAGTACCACGGGCACGAGTGGCTGGCGTACCTGGAGTGCGGGATGCCGGCCGTACCGGTGCCTGAGCCGCCCGACCCGCGGCAGCGGCGGCGCTCCGGCGGCGGCGCGAACGGCACGGGCAAGCTAACCGGGCTGGTGCGGCGGCTGTTCTCCCGCGAGGAAGAGGAGTGGCAGGAGCAGGAGCAGGTGGGGCAGCACCCCAACGGCAGCGGCATCCACCGCCGCTCCGACCTGATCGTCCGCCTGGGCAACCGGCCGATCTGGCGCCAGGGGGACGCGGCCAAGGTGGCCGTCGACCTCTCCCGCATCATGATCTTCACCTCGGACGGCGCCCGCATCGACCCGCCCCGCCGCTGACCCGCACGCCCCCCGAAGGCGGATACCCCGCCTTTGCCGAGCCCGCGTGCCGGCGGCGGCTGCACGGCCACGCGTGTCGGCCGTCGTCACCCGTGTTCTAGGCGAGGCTCCAGCGGGAGCCCTCGGGGGTGTCCTCGACGGCGACGCCGCCGCTGACCAGGGCCGCGCGCAGGGCGTCGGCGACGTCGTACCGGCCGCTCTCCCGCAGCGAGGCCCGCAACTCGAGTAGCGGCTCCACCAGGGCGGTCAGGCCCTCCGAGCGCCGGCCGGACGCGGCGGCCAGCTCGCCGAGCCGGGCGATCAGCAGCCGCACCAGCTCCCTGGCCTGCTCCACGCCGCCCGCGTCCTCCTCGGTGTCGGCCGCCCACTTGACCATCTCCGCCTCCAGGTCGAGCACCGCCCCGGCGGCCGCCACCGGATCGTGCCTGCGCACGGCCGCGTTGAACGCCTCCTCGCACGACCGGATCGACTCCTCCAGCGTCACCTCGGCGGGCGCGGCCCGCGGCTCAGGTGCGGCGGGGGCGGGTGCGGCGCCCGCCGTCTTCCCCTCGGCCAGGCGGCGCAGCCCGGCCAGGTCCGTACGGGCGCCGGCCGGCAGCACCGTCACCGACCCGGGCAGCCGCACGGTCAGCCCGCCGCGCCCCGCCACCCGCACCTCCTCGCTGTGCAGGTCGATGACCAGCGCGGTGTGCTCGTCGATGCCGAGCACGGCGGTGCCGGGCGGCAGCTCGCGTTCCATGCGGGACAGCCGCCGCTCCCCCAGGTAGCAGAAGCGGGTGTCGTGGGTGCCGCCCTCGGCGTTGTCGAAGTGCGGGATCAGCACCGCCCGCAGCCCCAGCGGCTCCAGCAGGTCGAGCCCCTCGCGCCAGTGCGGCTCCGCGCCCACCTTGTAGATCTCGTAGACCGGCACGGTGGCCAGGCCCGCCGTGCAGGCCGCCGCCGAAGCCAGCACGGTCACACCCGAACGCGCACGTACGCGGGCCCGCAGATCACCCGCGACACCCGAGCCGGCCCAGCGGTCGAGCGCGTACGTGGGACTGCCGGGCCCCGAGAACACCCAGTCGGCGCCCGTGATCGCCGGCGAGACCTCCACCTCCAGCCCGACGCTGCGGGCGAAGTAGCGGCGCGCGCGGACGGAGATGTCGGCGCAGTTCTCCTGGAAGGCGTAGGGAGTGTCGAGCAGCACCGCCCGCGCCCCCGAGCGCAGCGTCCGCGCCGCGGCGCGGTGGACCTCGACCATAGTCGGGCTCGTCTCGCCCGACCCCATCAACACCAGCAAACCGGGCATGACCGTCGGCCTCTCTCTCGCACGCCCTCGATCACAACCCGGCCGCCCCGCTGTTTCAAGAGCGCAAAGGGACATGCCCATGGGACGCACCTGCATATGACTGGCAGTAAGTTGGGGACGGTGACGGCAGGACACGTGATCTCGGTCGAGACGCTCATGCTACGGGTGGACGCCCGGCGCCGCTGGTCGTACCGGTCGGCCTTGACCAGCCCACGACCCGGCGAGAGCCCCGACGCGGCGGCCCGGCGGCTGGCCGGCGTGGCCGCCGGCGACTCGGGCACCGTCGTCCACTCCACGAGCTGGCGCTACGAACCCGACGGAAGAGTCGTCCTCACCTACGCGATCTGCCCCGACCCCGAGCCGTGGCTGCCCGCCGTCGAGGTGCCGGTGCTGGAGATCGCCCGCGGCCGGGCTCCGGCGGCGCCGTCACCCGACCGCCTCGCCCTGGCCAACGTGGTCGCCCACGCCGTGCGGCACCTGG
This sequence comes from Nonomuraea sp. NPDC049421, assembly GCF_040677005.1. NCBI lineage: Bacteria > Bacillati > Actinomycetota > Actinomycetes > Streptosporangiales > Streptosporangiaceae > Nonomuraea > Nonomuraea sp. NPDC049421. The sequence goes on along the minus strand of NZ_JBFAQA010000008.1, from coordinate 187,855 downwards.
CGTTCCTGATGGCCGAGGACCCGGTCGTCGCCCGCGTCCTCGCGCGGCACCCGCGCCTCGCCGCCGCCCTGGAGCCCGCCGCGGCACCGGCGTGAGACCCGCCGGCCGAGGTCCTGCATCGGCTTCTCCACGAACCGGTACGTCAGCGCGCTCGCCCCGATGATCACTGCCAGCGCCAAGGCGGTCATCAGCAGCTGGTACGGCAGCGCCGCCTGCCGCAGATCCCCGCTGACCTGCACGAAGTACTTCAGCAGCGGATGGTGCACCAGGTAGAGCGAGTAACTGATCAGCCCGAACCACACGAGCACCCTCGGCAGCCGCCGCCCCCGCAACGCCATCCCGCCCGCGAACGTGGCCGCCGCCAGCGCGATCGTCGTCAGCCAGACGTCGGCCCGCACCCACCACCAGCCGCTCTCGATGGCCCAGACGGGCGCGATCACCACCAGCGCCGCCGTCACCGCCACCGGCCACAGCGGCCCCGTGCCGCGCTCCCACCGGTAGATCGCCGTCCCCGCGAACATCACCGCCAGCACCGCCGCCCCCAGCCACGGCACCCGGCTGCTCAGCAGCAGGCAGGCCACCGCCATCACGCCCAGCAGGCACGCCGAGACCGTGCGCAGGCGGCCCAGCACCACGCCCGTCAGGCCGAGGACGAACACCGCGCACGACACGTACGCCGGCCACCCACCCCCGAACACCGCCCCCGACGCCACCAGCCCCACCAGCACCGCCGCCACCGCGAATACGATCGCCCACGTCCCGCTGCGCTCATGCCCGCGCGTCAGGAACAGCGCCGTGACCACCAGGTAGAACACCATCTCGTACGACAGCGTCCACATCGTGTCGGCCACCCCGCCGATGCCCACGACGTCGAGCAGCATCGTCGCGTGCGCCGCCACCGCGCTGCCGTCCCGCACCACCGCCTCCCGCACCGGCACCCACCAGGCGAGCGCCAGCACGAGCACGATGATCGCGAGGTAGAGCGGGTAGAGCCGGAAGAACCGGCTGATCCAGAACGCCCGAACATCACCGTGCCGCTCCAGCGACGCCGGGATGATGTAGCCGCTGACCAGGAAGAACACGAGAATCCCGTAGACGCCCAGACTGAACCAGTAGGGCCTCAGACTGGGCACGAACCACGGCAACATGTGCTCGGCCACCACCGCGAGCGCACCGATCCCCCGCAGAGCGTCGAGCCAGGCGAGCCTGGAGGATGAGGTGAGGGCGGCCGGGGACGCGGGGGGTGAAACGGCTGCGGACACCCGCCCCAACCTACCCGTATCGCAACGACCGATGCGCCAAGGTCACCCAAACCCCACCCCACAATCCATCCACCCCGGACCAGGCCCCCCGGCACCACGTGGCGACCACCCAGCCCCTTGATGCCCGATGCGGCGGGCCGGCGGCGGCGGGTCAGTGGGGGCGGTGGGTGGTGAGGGTGGCGTGGTGGTCGGCGTCGGCGGGGCCGTCGGGGTCGGTGTGGACGGTGGCGGCTCGTAGGCGTGGGAGTTCGTGGATGAGGCGGTGTTCGGCCTCGACCGCGACATCATGTGCGGTGATGACGGACATGTCGTGGGGGACGAGGATGTCCACCTCGGCGTGCAGGGCGTGGCCGATCCAGCGCAGACGTACGGAGCCCACGCGGCGGACGCCGTTCACCGAGGCGAGGATGCGTTCCGCGGCGTCCACGAGGGCGGGGTCGACGGCGTCCATGAGGCGGTGGTAGATCTCGCGGGCCGCGTCGCGCAGCACGAAGCAGATGGCGACGGTGATGAGCAGGCCCACGACGGGGTCCGCCAGGGGCAGGCCGAGTGCGGCGCCGCCGGCGCCCAGGAGGACGGCCAGGGAGGTGAAGCCGTCGGTCCTGGCGTGCAGGCCGTCGGCGACGAGGGCGGCCGAGCCGATCTCCTTGCCGACCCTGATGCGGTAGCGGGCGACCCACTCGTTCCCCGCGAACCCGATCAGCGCCGCCCCGGCCACCCAGCCGACCGCCCTGATCTCCTGGGGGTCGAGGAGGCGGGTGACGGCCTCGTACCCGGCGAGGGCGGCGGAGAGGGCGATGAGCGCGACGATGACGATGCCCGCGAGGTCCTCGGCCCTGCCGTAGCCGTAGGTGTAGCGGCGGGTGGCGGCGCGGCGGCCGAGCGAGAACGCGATGGCCAGCGGGACGGCGGTGAGGGCGTCGGCCAGGTTGTGCAGCGTGTCGCCGAGCAGCGCGACCGAGCCGGAGGCCGCCACGATGACGGCCTGGACGGCGGCGGTGACCATGAGGACGGCGAACGAGACGGCCAGCACGCGCATGCCCCTGCTGCTGGTCTCCAGGGCGGTGTCGGTCTTGCCGGCGGTGTCGTGGCTGTGCGGGGTGACGGCGTGCGTGATCCGCGCCATCACACCCCGGATCCCCCGCCACCGGTTCGAACGCCCGTGCCCGTGCCCATGCCCGTGCCCATGCCCGTGCCCTTGCCCGTGCTCGTGCTCGTGGGCGGTGTCCTCGTCGTCGGACATGGTGTTCCTCGCTCCCGCAGTCCCTCCGCGCCCAGGATAAGCAGCGGCCTCGGGAGCGGCGGGGTCACCAGCCGACCTTGCCCTTTCCCGAGATGAGCGCGCGCGCGATGACCATGCGCTGCACGTCGTTGGTGCCCTCGCCGATCGCCATGAGCGGCGCGTCGCGGTAGAGCCGCTCGACCACGTACTCCTGGGAGTACCCGTACCCGCCGTGGATGCGCATCGCCTCGAGGGACGCCTTCAGCGCCACCTCGGAGGCGAAGTACTTGGCCATGCCGGCCTCCATGTCCACCCGCCGGCCCCCGTCGGCCTGGGAGGCCGCCCAGTACGTGAGCAGCCGCGCCGCCTGGATCTCGGTCGCCATGTCGGCCAGCTTGAGCTGGATGGCCTGGAAGTCGGCGATGGGCTGCCCGAAGGCGGTGCGGTCGCGGGAGTAGGCGAGCGCGGCGTCGTACGCGGCCTGGGCGACCCCGACGGCGCGGGCGGCGATGTTGACGCGGCCCATCTCCAGCCCGCCGAGCACCTGCTGCATGCCGCGCCCCTCGACGCCGCCGAGCAGGCACGAGACCGGCACCCGCACCTCGTCGAGCGCGACCTCGCAGGTCTCGGTGCCCTTGTAGCCGAGTTTGGGCAGGTCGCGGCTGACGGAGAAGCCGCGCAGGTCGGGGTCGACGAGCAGCACGGACATGCCCTTGTGGGCGGGCTCCTCGATGGAGGTCTTGACCAGGACGGGCAGCGGGTCGGCGTGGCGGGCGTTGGTGATCCAGGTCTTGGTGCCGGTGACGACGTAGTGGTCGCCGTCGCGGACCGCGCGGGTCTGGATGCCCTGCAGGTCGGTGCCGGCGCCTGGCTCGGTCAGGGCGATGGCGGTGCGCCGCGCGCCGGTGGCGAGGTCGGGCAGGTGGCGGCGTTTCTGCTCGTCGGTGCCGTGGCGGGCGATCATCCAGCAGGCCAGGGAGTGGGAGCCGATCGTGCCGGCGACGCCCATCCAGCCGCGCGCGATCTCCTCGAAGACGAGCGCGAAGGAGACCATGTCGGCGGCGAGCCCGCCGTACTCCTCGGGGACGGACAGCCCGAACAGCCCCATCTGCTTCATCTTGTCGATGATCTCGGCCGGGTAGCGCCCGGAGTGTTCCCATTCGGTGGCGACCGGCACGATCTCCTTGTCCACGAACGCGCGCAGGGTCTCGCGGAACGCCTTCTGCTCGTCGGTCAGCTCGAAGTCCATGTGACTCAACTCCTCAGAGCGGGCCGGTCCTGGCCTGGGGGAAGTAGCCCTTGTCGTGGGGCGCGTCGCGTTTGTAGACCATGACGGTGCGGGTCCAGGACATGATCTCGTCGCCGTCCTGGTTGAGCCCGCGCGTGTACGCGGTGACGATCCCGGCGTACGGCCGCGACTTCGACTCCCGCTTGGCGGTCACCTTCGACTCGGCGTAGAGGGTGTCGCCGGCGAAGACGGGGTGGGTGAGCTTGATGTCGGTCCAGCCCAGGTTCATGATCGCGGTCTGGCTGACGTCGATGACGGACAGGCCGAGCACGATGGCCACGGTCAGCCCCGAGTTCACGATGATCTTCCCGGTGGGGGCCTTGGCGGCGAAGTGGGCGTTGAAGTGGTTCTGGTTCGTGTTCATCGTCAGGAGCGTGAACCAGGTGTTGTCCGCCTCGCTGATGGTGCGGCCCATGGGGTGCTGGTAGACGTCCCCGACGGTGAAGTCCTCGTAGTAGCGGCCGATGGCGGGCTCGTGGACGGTCAAGGGCGGCTCCTGTTCACACCGTCGTGACCGCCCACGTTAGTGACCAGATCATTGTTCGGTCAACGGTTACGCGCGGGCCGCCAGCTTGGACACCACGTCCACGATGCGGGCGGCGCGCTCCACCTCGGCGCGGTGGAAGTCGGGCCCGTCGGCCCGCGCCACCACCACGTGCAGTCCGGCGGTGACGACGGGCAGCAGCATGAGGCGCAGCTTCTCGGCGTCCCTGGCGACCGCCCTCGGGGGCGGCTCCGGCAGGTCGAACGAGGCGGGCGCGGCGTGCGAGGCGTGCCGGACGACGCCGTCGGCCACCGCCAGTGACCACTCGGCCCCGCACAGGCCCGGCAGCGCGTCCACGAGCGTGGCGAAGCCCCGGGCGGGCTCGCTGGCGACGTGCATGAGCAGGTCGTAGTCGAGGGCGGAGCCGGGCACCTCCTTGGTGGGCCACACCCCTTCGACCCGGACCCCCGGCAGGGCGGAGAGCCGCTCGCGCGCCTCTTCTGTGGTCACCGGCGCGGGCCAGGAGACGGTGAAGTCGTCCACCGCCCGCCCCGCCTCGCGTTCGAGCACGGTGACCTGCAGGATGTCGGCGCCCAAAGTACCCAGGGCCTTGGCCACCTGGCCGAGTCCGCCGGGCCTGTCGGGCAGTGACACCCTCAGACGCAGCAGCATGTCCGCCCCCTTTCCGCAGAGGCTCTCACAGTGCCGTGGACATGTTTCGAGCATGTTCCACGGATATGTCGTGCACGCTGCGGTTATATCCAACATTGCAGTGTTAAGTCCGGATTGTCGATAAAGGGACTGTCCGCCCCACCGCATCCCCGGACAAAGCGCTGCTCGAAACGCTCAGGCGAACACGTCCTGCTGATAGCGGCCCCGCTCCTCCAGCTCCGCCAGCCACGCGGCCCCGTCCTCGCCGGTCCTGTCACGGTGGAGGTCGAGCAGGGCCTGACGGACGGCGGGCGCCATCCGGAGGCCGTCGCCGCAGACGTACACGTGCGCGCCCTGCTCCAGCAGCTCCCCCACCTCCTCGGCGTGCGCCGCGACGGCGTCCTGCACGAACCGGTACGGATGCCCCGCCACCGCCGAGTACGCCCGATGCACGCGCACCCCGCCGCCCCGCTCCCAGGCGGCCAGCTCGCTTCCGTAGAGCAGGTCGTGCTCGGGATGCCGGCAACCGGTGAACACCAGGGCGGGCCCGCTCGCCCCGCTCAGCGCCCGCTCCTCCAGGAAGCCGCGCAGCGGCGCGAACCCGGTGCCGGGCCCGACGAGGATCACCGGCGTGGCGGGATCGGCGGGCAGCCGGAACGGCGGCGCGGGCACCCGGACGTACCCGTAGAAGACGTCCCCGTCCTTCAGCCCGGCCAGGTACGCCGAGCACATGCCCTGGTACGTCCCGCTGCCCGACAGTGCGGGCCCCTCGACCAGGCCGACGGTGAGCCGGACCAGCCGGGGGTCGGCCAGCGGCGAGGACGAGACCGAGTAGTAGCGCGGCCTGATGGGCCCGGCCATCTCCAGGAAGACGGGCAGCGGCAACTCGATGGCGGGGAAGCGGTCGAGCAGCGCGAGCGGCGAGACCCGCTTGGCGAGGATCTCGTCGGCGTAGGAGGCGGTCAGCTCGGCGAGCTGCCGCGTGGTCCACGGGCAGGCGGTGTGCGCGGCGAGCAGCTCCAGGTCGGCCCTGGTGGCGACCTCCTGCAGCTCGGCGAACTCGGTCAGCAGCAGCCCGGCGGTGACCGGCGTGCCGACGGGCAGGTGGGTGGCGCTCTCGGCGCGCAGCCTGACGACCTGCTCGCGCGGCACCCGCAGGCAGCGCAGCGCCCACTCCACCAGCTCCGGGTCGTTCTTGGCGAAGACGGCCACGTGGTCGCCCGCCTCGTACGTGACGCCCTCGGGCAGCCTGGCCACGATCGAGCGCACGCCGGGGCGCGGCGGCTCGGCGGAGAAGTCCCAGAGCCCGGCCGGGTCGCCGGTCAGCTCCTCGGTGGCGACCACGGTGAACGGCGCGGCCCGCTCCGACACCACCGACGGCCTGACCTCGGCCTCGGTGAGCACCTCCATCTCATAGCGGGGCCCTGCGCCCCCGGCGGCGGCGCTGTACTCCTCGGCCAGCGCCGCCCACAGGCGGGTGGTCCAGGCGGTGACGTCGCCGTCGAAGTCGCCGTCGGTGTCGGCCTCGCCCCGCTCGACGATGGGCACGGCTCCGGCGGCGGTCAGCTTCTCGTACGCGCGCCGCGGGAAGTCCTGGTACGTCGGCCACTGCGTGTTCCCGCAGCCCAGCACGGCCAGCCGCACCCCCGACAGGTCGGGCAGGGCCTCCAGGGCGTCGAAGCGCTGGGCGTTGTCGGGCGCCTTGCCGTTGTAGGAGGAGGCGACCACGATCAGCAGGCCCTCGCCGGGCGGGGTCAGCTCGTCGAGCGTGGTGAGCGTGGTGGCGAAGCCGGCCCGGCCGGCCCGCTCGGCCAGCCGCTCGGCGAGGTCGGCGCTGGTGCCGAGGTTGGAGCCGTAGGCGACGGTGAGCGGCACCCCGGTCACCGCGACGTCCTGCTGCTCGCTCCGCTCGGCGGGCCGCGAGGTCACGGTGGCCCGCTCGTGGGCGCGGCGCTCGCGGACCCGCAGCGTGAAGCCGTCGGGCTTGAGGGTGAGCGTCTGCTTGATCCGCATCCGGTACGCGGCGGGGTCGGACAGCGCGAAGCGGCGCAGGATCATCGCGAGCGCGAGCCTGGCCTCGGTGAGCGCGAACTGGCGGCCGATGCAGGCCCGCTCGCCGTTGCCGAACGGCTTGTACGCGGCGGGGTGGTGGTGCTTCCTGTTCTCGGGAAGCCAGCGGTCGATGTCGAACTCGTCGGGCCGCTCCCACGCCTTGGGGCTGCGGTGCAGCAGCGGCAGCAGCACGCCGACGCCCTGGTCCGCGGGGATCGGGTAGTCGCCGATCATGGTGTCGCGGACGGCGCTGACGTTGAAGAGCGGGATGGGCGACCAGATGCGCAGCGTCTCGTCCAGGATGCGCGGGATGACGTCCAGCTTCATGATCGTCTCGTACGCGGGCGGCTCGTCGCCGGGCAGCAGCCGGTCCACCTCGTCGTACGCGCGGGCCAGGGTGTGCGGCTCGCGCAGCAGGTTGTACAGGGCGAAGGAGAGCAGCCCGCTGGTGGTCTCGTGGCCGGCGATGAGGAAGGTGAGCACCTGGTCGCGGATGTTCTCATCCGGCAGCCGGGCGCCGGTGCGCGGGTCGGCGGCCTCCATCATGAGCCCCAGCAGGTCTTTCGCGTCCCCGGAGCCCTCGGCCCTGCGCCGCTTGATCACGTCGTCCACCAGCGACTGCATGGTGGCGATGTCGCGCCGGTAGGAGCGCTCGTCCGCCTTCCTGAGCCTGGTCACGACCGGCAGCCGCTGGTTGCGCAGCATGGCATGGGTCAGCGCGCCGCCCATGGCCGTCAGGAAGGGGTGCAGCTCGGGCGAGTCGAAGGAGCGGAAGCGGTAGCCGAAGCCGGTGAGCGAGATGATGTCGAGGGTGAGCCTGGTCATGTCGTCGGCGACGGGCAGGTCCTGACCCTGGCGGGCGGCCCACGAGGCGACGAGCTGCTCGGCGATCTCCAGCATCTGCGGGTAGTACGCCTTCATCGAGCGCTGGCTGAAGGCGGGCATCAGGATGCGGTGGGCGTGGCCCCACACGGGCTCGCCGGCGTCGGCGGTGAACAGCCCGTCGCCGCCGAAGTCGCGCACGATCGTCAGCGGCGGCTTGATGCGCTTGACGAAGCGGCTCTCGTCGCACACCTCGCTGACCAGGTCGGGGTCGTGGACGAAGACGGCCCGGCGGCCGGCGATCTCGAACTGGACGATGCCCTCGTCGTACTCGCCGGCCACCTTGACGAAGTGCTCGACCGGGGCGTGCGAGGGGATCTGCAGCGTGTTGCCGACGAACGGCAGGCCCTTCGGGGCCGGAATCCGCGCCATGGGGTGCTCCCTTCCTAGCCATACACCGTATGGCTGAAGCTACCATACGGTGTATGGCTGCGAGCGCGCGCAGGGGCACACCCCTGACCATCGAAGAGATCAGCACCACGGCGCTGCGCCTGGCGGAGGAGAACGGCGTGGAGGCGCTGTCCATGCGCAGGCTGGCGGCCGAGCTGCGGGTCAACCCCATGTCGCTCTACCACCACGTGGACAACAAGGAAGCGCTGATCAGGATGCTCTGCACGGCCGCGCAGCAGCGCATCGAGCTCCCGGCCGACGACGGCGCGCCGTGGCAGGACCAGCTCAGGCGGCTCGCGGTGGCCTACCACCAGCACACGCGCGCCTACCCGGCCATGTGGACCTACCTGCACCGGCACCCCGAGATCATCTCCGACCGCGAGCACGCGCTCTGGCAGGCGCTCTACCGCATCCTGCGCCTGGCCGGGGTGCCGGAGTCGGAGCTGCGGCGGACCAGCGACGTGCTGCACGCGTTCGTCACGGGCTTCGTCATGGCCGAGACCCAGGGCCATCTGCCCGACGATCCGGAGGAGATCGAGCGCGACTTCGACGTCGCGATCCGGCTGATCATTCACGGGCTCACGGGTTTTTCCTCGTAGGGGTTGCGTTGGATTTTCCAACTCACTTATGGTGGGTTGGAAAATCCAACCTAGGAGGAAGGTGCCGCGATGCGTGACGCCGGCGGCGCCCGTATCACCACCACCCTCGTCCACGCCATGCGCGAGCGTGGCGCCCGCTACGGCCTGCAGACCATGTGCGAGGCCGGCGGGCTCGCCAACGCACTCATCCTGGAGCGAACCTCATGAAGATCACCGACAGCGTCGCCCTCGTCACCGGCGCCAACCGCGGCCTGGGCGCCACGTTCGCCCGCGCCCTGCTGGAGCGCGGCGCGCGCAAGGTGTACGCCGCCGCCAGGAACCCCGCCTCGATCACCGACCCGGACCTGACGCCGATCGCGCTCGACGTGACCGACCAGGCCGCCGTGGCCGCCGCCGCCGAGCTCTGCGGCGACGTGAGCCTGCTGATCAACAACGCGGGCGTCTCCCACAGCCACGACCCGGGGCCGGCGGCGGCCAGGGCCGAGATGGAGGTCAACTACTTCGGCACGCTGGCCATGAGCGGCGCCTTCGCGCCCGTGCTGGCCCGCAACGGCGGCGGCGCGCTGGTCAACGTCCTGTCGGTGCTGTCGTACCTCACGTTCCCGCGCGTCACCACGTACGCGGCGTCGAAGGCGGCGGCCTGGTCGCTGACCAACGCGCTGCGGCTGGAGCTGCTGGAGCAGGGCACGCAGGTGGTGGGCGTGCACGCCGGCTACATCGACACCGACATGGCCGCGAACATCGACGGCCCCAAGATCTCCCCTGAGGACGTGGTCGGGGCCACGCTCGACGGGCTGGAGTCGGGGGCGTACGAGGTGCTGGCCGACGACGTCAGCAGGCAGGCCAGGTCGGGGCTGTCCGGCGGCCTGGAGCTGCTCTATCCGGCGCTGGCCGGCAAGTAGGTCACCCGGCGGCGGCCCAGACCGCCTCGAACGCCTCGGGGGTGATCTCGGTCAGCTCCCAGATCTCCAGCGGCTGGTCGGACAGGAAGCCCTGGCCGTCCTGGAGGTGGCGCCACCAGTAGCGCCGGGCGGCACGGGCGGCGCGGTCGGCGCGGTCGGCGCCGTCAGCACCGTGGGCGCGGTCGGCGCGGTCGGCGCCCACCTCGACCTGGCGGACCGCCCAGTGTTCGCCGTCGCCCTCGACGCTCTCGAACAGCCAGGCCCGCCCGTCCTCGTCCCCCAGGTGCCAGTAGTGCCTGGGGGCCTCGGACTCGGCGAGCCTCTTCACCAGCTCGCGGCGCGCTTCGAGGTGGTCGGAGTCGATGCTCACGGCGTCAGTGCTGGTAGGCGCCCGCGGTGGGCGCGGACGTGAGGACCTTGCCCGCGGCGTCCTTGAAGATCGCCTTGCCGCCGTACCACTTGGAGCTCAGCCGCACCCCGCGCCCGATCGCCGGAGAGCCGGGACGCAGCCGCAGGTCGGTGCGGGAGACGAACTTCGGGTCGGCCATGACCGTCTTCGGCCCCGGCTTGAAGCGGGCCCTGCGCCCCTTGTAGACACCGCCCGCGTCGTCGGCGCCCCTGCCGTCGGCGTAGCCGGCCTCGCCGCCGACGTGGACGGCGTTGTTGCGCAGCTTGAGTATCGACGGCGAGCACCCGTCATGGCAGGACCAGCCGACGGTGTTCCTGGCCGGCAGGTAGACGGAGTTGTGCACCGCGATCGTGCCCTTGACCGGGCCGACGATGTGGCGCGGGCCGCGGGTGATGAGGAACGAGCCGCGGCTGCGCTTGGAGGTGACGACGTTGAAGGCGAACACGTTGCCGGTCGCGGTCGTGCCCTTCTTCGCGCCGAGCTCGGTGAAGGTGTCGTTGTCGCGGGCGACGTTGTGGGTGACGCGGTTGCGGTCGCCGCCGAAGATCTCGACGGCGGCGCCGTCGGTGCCGTAGTCGCTGCTCTTGGCGTAGCTGCCGGTGATGGTGTTGCCGGTGACGAGGTTGTCGTCGCCGTTGAGCAGCACGCCGAAGGCGCCGGAGTCGTTGTCGCCGCCCGAGTCGTTGACGCTCATCCGGTTGTTGTCGGTCAGCACGCTGTCGCGGACGGTGTTGTGCGAGCCGGACGGCGTGACCAGCACGCCGGCGATGTTGCGGTCGGCCTGCACGCCCGACAGCTCGATGCGGCGGCCGGCGAGCTGGAAGCCGGCCCAGCGGCAGCCGGAGGCGCGCAGCCCGCTGATGCGCCAGTAGTCGCCCTTGACGATGACGCAGTCGTCCTCGGTGCCGCTGATCTTCGCGAGCGGGCCCTTGCCGTAGGCGCGGACCGCGATGGGCCGGGCGGCGGTGCCGTCGGTCTCGAGGGTGAGCGGGCCGGTGAAGCCGCTGCCGCGCTTGAAGGCGACCGTGTCGCCCGGCTTGAGCTCGGTGGCGCCGACCTTCTCCAGCGACTTCCACGCGGTGCGCTCGCTGGTGCCGTCGGCCGTGTCGTCCCCCGCCTTGGAGTCGACGTAGTAGGTGGTGCCCGCCCGCGCTCTGCTCTCCGCGTTCCGGGTCTCCGCCGCCGCGGCGGCCGGTACGGCGGGCAGGAGCGAAGCCATGACGGCTACGGACAGCAACCTCATACGGGGCACACCACTAACGAGCTGGGAGGTACGGAAAATCAGCAGAGGCCACCGTAGCGTGATCAGCCGCTGGTGCGCCATATGCTCAGCGAAGGTCCGTCACCCGGTATCACGTCGCCGTCGGGCGCGTGGTGGAGGCCGGTGAGGTGCTCGCCGAGGGTGAGCGGCTCGCCCGGCGCCCGCCGTACGCACACCACGATCGACTCCCCGTACGTCTCCCGCGCGAACACCAGGCAGTCGGCGTCGGCGTGCAGCCAGCGCAGGCCGCCGTGCCGCAGGGCGGGCTCGGCCCTGCGCAGCCCGAACAGCTCGCGGTAGGCGGCCAGTGTCGCCTGGTCCCGGTCGCCGGGGCGGTTCCACGGCATGGGGGTGCGGGAGTGCTCGCCGTTGACGCCGGTCAGGCCGAACTCGCTGCCCGCGAAGATCATCGGCGTGCCCGGCAGCGTGGCCTGCAGTCCGGCGGCCACCAGGTGGCGCTCGCGCGAGCCGGTGACCGTGCGCACGCGGGGCGAGTCGTGGGAGTCGAGCAGCTGCCAGGAGTGCACGTACGAGCGCCACGACATGTGCGCGGCGAACGACCGGAACGTGGCCAGCGTGGCCGGGCCGTCGCGCTCGGGGATGCCGCCCGGCACGCCGAGGAAGTGCTCCAGATCCGTCTCGGGGCCGCGCAGCCAGGCCCAGACCGGGCGGGTGAAGCCGCCGTAGTTCATGGTGCCGTGCCAGCCGTCGCGGTCGAGGTCGGGCGAGGCGTCGTGGTTGTGCTCGGCGATGAGCGCGGCGCCGGGGCCGAGCTCGGCCCGCAGCAGGGCGGCGACCTCGTGCAGGTGGTCGTCGGCCGCGCGGCGGCCGGTCATGTTGGCGACGTCGACCCGCCAGCCGTCGAGCGGGCCGAGCCACCGCTTCAGCACCGCCGTCATCCGTTCCCGCACCAGCTCGCTGCCCCAGTTGAGCTTGGGCAGCGTCTTGACGCCCCACCAGGACTCGTAGTCGCCGGTGGTGGGGTCGAAGTAGAACATCTCGCGCTCGGGGGCGCGCACGTCGGAGACGGCCGTGGTGAACCACTCGTGGGCGTCGCCGCAGTGGTTGGTGGTGATGTCGCTGATGAGCCGCATGCCGCGCGCGTGCAGCGCGCCCGACAGGCGGTGCAGCGCGGCGTCGCCGCCGAGCAGCGGGTCCACGTGCTCGAAGGTCGAGGCGTCGTAGCGGTGGTTGGAGCGGGCGGGGAAGAACGGCGTGAGGTAGACGGTGTCGGCGCCGAGTCCGCTGATGTGGTCGAGGCGCCGGGTGACGCCGTCGAGGTCGCCGCCGTAGAACTGGGTGGAGGTGCCGGGGCCGCTGGGGATGACGGGGTCGCGGTCCCAGTCGCGGGGCAGCGCCCAGCCGGGCGGCTCCTGCATGGCGCCGGAGCGGTCGAAGCGGTCGGGAAAAATCTGGTAGACGATCGCGCCGGCCAGCCACGACGGCGGCGGCTCGTGGCAGACGAGCCGGAAGTCGCCCGCGTCGGTGAGGTCGTGCGCGGCGAGCCCGGCCGCGGTCAGCCATTTCTGGCCCGTACGGGTGTGCAGCAGGAAGCGGTACGGGGTGACCGGGTTGACCGCGGTGATCTCGGCCCGCCACCACACGTCGGTGCGGCCGTAGCCGCCCGCGCCCCGGCGCGCGGGGTCCACGCGGGCCTCGGCGTAGCGGGGCTCGCCGTCGTGCACGGCGCGGACGTGCACGCCGGCGACCCCGGCGGCCAGCGGCGCGCGCAGCCAGAGCGTGACCCGCGCGCCGAGCCCGGGTCGCTGGTCGGAGACGTAGAGGGCGGACCCGTCGTGGTGAGGCTCCCCGAGGTGACGCACTGTGCTCATCTATCCCTTGACGGCGCCGGCGGTCAGGCCGGAGACGATGTACTTCTGCAACCACAGGAACACGCCGACCGTGGGCACGGCGGTGATCAGCGTGGCCGCGGCGAACATGCCGAAGTTCGTGTTCCGGTGATCCCCCGCGATCATGCCGTACATGCCGACCGCGAGCGTCTTGCTCTCCGGATCGCGCAGGAACACGCTCGCCATCAGGAACTCGCTCATCGTGCCGATGAACGCGAGCAGCGCGGTGACCGCGAGGATCGGCGTGACCAGCGGCATGATGATGCGCCAGAAGATCTGGGCGTGGGTGGCGCCGTCCATGGTGGCGGCCTCGTCCAGCTCCTTGGGGACGGTGTCGAGGAAGCCCTTCATCAGCCAGGTGTTCACGCCGAGCGCGCCGCCGAGGTAGAGCAGCAGCAGGCCCCACACGGTGTCGAAGCCGAAGGCCGGGTACAGCTCGGTCACCCTGGTGAAGATCATGAAGATCGTCACGATGGCCAGGAACTGCGGGAACATCTGGATGAGCAGCAGCGCCAGCAGCCCGGTCCTGCGGCCGGCGAAGCGCATGCGGCTGAAGGCGTACGCGGCCATCATCGACAGCACCAGGCTGGCGAACGACGAGGCGAGCGCGATGAACACCGAGTTGAAGAACCAGCGTTTGAAGGGGTAGGCGTCGGAGGTCAGCAGGTTCCCGAAGTTGTCCAGGCTTGCCCCGGTGGGGAGCAGCTCGGTCGAGGCCAGCGTGCCCAGCGGGTTGATCGCGGCCGAGAACACGAACAGGATCGGGAACACCGCGAACGCGCACACGGCCAGCACGAAGACGTGCCGCAGGGCGAGCTTCACGCGTAGACCTCCTCCTGCTTGCGGGTACGCCGGAAGGCCACGGCCGAGATGACGGCCACGATGGCGAAGATGAACACCGAGATCGCCGCCGCGAAGCCGAACTGCGCGCCGCTCGGCCCGAACGCCAGCCTGAAGGTGTAGGTGATGAGCAGGTCGGTGCCGCCGACCTGCGGGTTCTCCGCCGGGAACGGCCCGCCGTCGGTGGTCAGGGCGATGACGTTGAAGTTGTTGAAGTTGAAGGCGAACGACGAGATCAGCAGCGGCGTGAGCGCGATGAGCAGCAGCGGCAGCGTGACCCGGCGGAACGCCTTCCACGGGGTGGCGCCGTCGATCGCGGCGGCCTCGGTCAGCTCGCGCGGGATGGCCTGCAGCGCGCCGGTGGTGACGAGGAACATGTACGGGAAGCCGAGCCACAGGTTGACCAGCACGACGCCGAGCCGGGCGGTCCCCGTCTGGCCCAGCCAGTCGATCTCGGCCCCGAGCAGCTGGTTGATCAGGCCGAAGTCGCGGTTGAACATGTCGCGCCAGACCATCAGCATCGCGAAGGCGGGCATCGCGTACGGCAGGATCAGCACGATCCGGTAGATCTTGGTGCCGCGCATGCGCGGGTGGTGCAGCGCCAGGGCGACCGACATGCCGAGCGCGAACGTGCCGAGCACCGAGGCGAGGGCGAAGACGAGGTTCCAGCCCAGCACGCCGGCGAAATAGCCGGAGATGGTGGGGTTGGTGAGCACCCGCAGGAAGTTGTCCAGGCCGACGTTGACCTGCCAGCCCTGGGCCAGGTGCTCGCCCTCGGCGTTGACGAAGTAGCCCTGCGACTCGTCGGCCGTCCAGGGGCCGCCGTCGCCGCGTACGCAGTCGCAGGCGGCGTCGTACACCAGGGCGGCCTTGCCCTCGACGGCGCGGCTGAGCCCGTTCGCCTTGATGAGGCTGTCACCGGTGGGCACGGCCAGCGCCGTGATCTCGGGCCCGCGCGCGGCGGCCTCGGGCGCCCTGAGCACGGTGAGCCCCGGCGCGGCGAGCACCTTGCCGGCCACGCCGAGCCGCGCGCCGGCCAGCGGTTCGACGCCGGTCTGCGTGCCCAGCGAGACCTGCTTGGTGTCCGGGTCCACGAGCAGGAACACCAGCTCCTCGCCGCGCAGGGCGACGGTGAGCGTGTACTCCGGCGAGCCTGGCGCCTGGCGGACCGAGCCGGTCTGGACGGCCTCGATGGCGGCGGCCTTGTCGCCGCGGTGCCCGTCACCGAAGTTCGTGAACGCCGTGGTCACCGTGAAGAGCACGGGGAACACCTGGAAGGCGAGGAGGAAGACGGTGCCGGGGATGAGGTACTTGGCCGGGATGAAGCGCCGGGTCAGATAGAGGTAGGCGATGACCGCGGTGGCGGCGCCGAGCAGTGTCAGTGACACCCATGACCCGGCGGCCACCAGCGGCGGCACGGCGTAGAGCAGGATCGCGCCGGCCACGGCCAGCACCGCGATCCTGCTCACCACGAACGCCGTGCTCCGCTCCCCGCGCGGCCGTGCCGCCGCGCGCACGTGCGAAGGCATGAGCGGTCAGTTCTTGAGCGCGCCGTCGATGGCCTTCTGCGCCGACGCGGCGGCCTTGGCCGCGTCGCCGCCCTTGACCACGGCCGTCTCGGCGATGCCGAACGGCTCCCAGATGGCGGCCATCGCGGGGATGGCGGGCATCGGCAGGCCGTCCTTGCCGGCCTCCATGAACTTGGCGGCGTCGGGGTCGCTCGCCTGGACCTCCTCCAGCGCTGCGGTCAGCGCAGGAGGCCTGGGGTCGGCCTCGTACAGCGCCTTGGCGACGTCCTTGCTGGTCACGTAGTTGGCGACGAACTCCTGCGCCAGCGCCTTGCTCTTGCCCTTCGACGCGACGAAGAAGCTCTGCACGCCCACGAACGGGGTGGCCGGCTGCCCGCCCTCGAACGGCGGGACGGCGCTGATGTCGTACGTGACGCCGCCCTTCTTGATCTCGCTGATGGCCCACGGACCGGAGACGAGGAAGGCGCACTTGCCGGAGGCGAAGGTCGGGATGTAGTTCTCGTTGGTCAGGGACGTGCGCAGCGCGCCCTCGCCCTTCTCACCGAGGTCCTTCAGCTTGCCGAACGCCTTGACCGAGCCCTCCGAGCCGAGCAGCACCTGCTTGGGGTCGGGGTCGCCGGAGGCGGTCGTGCCGAACAGCGCGCCGCCGCCCGAGGCGAAGATCGGGTAGACGTGGAAGGCGTCGCCCTTCTGGCCGACCGGCAGGCAGAGCACCTCCTTGACCTTGCCGTCCTTCTTGAGCTCCTTGCCCTTGGCGATCATGTCCTCGATCGTCGCGGGGGCGTCGGGGGCGAGGTCGGTGTTGCGGATCAGGGCGATGTTCTCCACCGCGTACGGGGCTCCGTAGATCTGCCCGTCGAAGGTGACCGCCTGGATCGCCTTCGGGGAGAAGGCGGCCTTCTGCTCCTCGGTGAGCGTGACCGGGTCGATGGCGCCGTTCTGCACGAGGTTGCCGATCCAGTCGTGCGCGCCGATCATGATGTCCGGGCCGCTGCCCTGCTGCGAGGCCGTCAGGAAGGTCGTCTGGTTGTCCTTGCTGATCTCCTTGACCTCGACGGTCACGCCGTTCTCGGTGCCGAACTGCTCGGCGAACGGCTTGAGCGGCTCGACCCTGCTGGGGTCGGCCCAGATCACGAGCGTGCCGCCCGCACCCGCGGGGGCCGAAGAAGGCGCGGACGACGGCGCCGCCGTACCGTCGGCGGGGGTCTGCGGCGACGATCCGCCGCACGCGGTCGCCGCGAACGCGAGAGTCGCGAGAGCTGCCACACCCAGAGCCCGGATGTGCATGGGGGGACCTCCTGAGGTCACGGAGGAACGGCGATGCGTCGTTGCACCGCCGCCGAGATTGGCTCGACGTTTCCGGGACGTTAGCCGCTCTTTGCAAAAAGTGGAAGAACTTGCGCAAGAGCGTTACCTGATCAACACCCGCGCCGTCGGTCCTGACCTGCCCCACACCTGGCCACCACGCTGCAGGATGGGACTGCAAGTTTCCGAAACTTGCACTTGACCTCATCCCACGAATCGGACATCCTTCACCAGAACCACACCGATATCCGGATCATCCGGGAAGGACGCACATGCTCGGCAACGACGACTGGTGGCGGGACGCCGTCGTGTACCAGGTCTACCCCCGAAGCTTCGCCGACGCCGACGGTGACGGCGTCGGGGACCTCGCGGGCGTCCGCGAGCGCCTCGACTACCTGGCGGAGCTGGGCGTGGACGCCATCTGGCTGAGCCCGTTCTACACCTCCCCGATGGCCGACGGCGGCTACGACGTCGCCGACTACCGCGACGTGGACCCGATGTTCGGCACGCTCGCCGACTTCGACGCGCTGACGGCCGACGCGCACGCCAAGGGCATCAGGGTCATCGTGGACCTGGTCCCCAACCACTCCTCCGACCAGCACCCCTGGTTCAAGGCCGGGCTGCGCGACCGCTACATCTTCCGCGACGCGCCCAACGACTGGGAGTCGATCTTCGGCGGGCCCGCATGGACGCAGGTCGAGGACGGCTCGTGGTACCTCCACCTGTTCGCGCCCGAGCAGCCCGACCTCAACTGGGAGAACCCCGAGGTACGCGCCGAGTTCCGCGACATCCTGCGCTTCTGGCTCGACCGGGGCGTGGACGGCTTCCGCATCGACGTGGCGCACGGCATGATCAAGGCCGCCGGCCTGCCCGACGTGGGCAAGAAGGACGGCCCGCAGGCCGAGATGCTGGGCGACGAGCAGGTGCCGTACTTCGACCAGGACGGCGTGCACGACATCTACCGCGAGTGGCGGCCGATCCTCGACTCCTACCCCGGCGGGCGCATGGCGGTGGCCGAGGCGTGGGTGTCCTCCCCCGAGCGGCTGGCCCGTTACGTCGGGCCCGACGAGCTGCACCAGGCGTTCAACTTCGAGTTCATGATGGCCGACTTCCACGCCAAGTCGTTCCGTTCCGTCATCGAGAAGTCGCTCGCCGAGGCCGAGCTGGTCGGCGCGCCCACCACCTGGGTGCTGTCCAACCACGACAAGCCGCGCCACGTCACCCGGCACGGCTCGCTCGCCCGCGCCCGCGCGGCCACCCTGCTCATGCTGGCGCTGCCCGGCTCCGCCTACCTCTACAACGGCGAGGAGCTGGGCCTGCCCGAGGTGCTCGACCTGCCGGACGAGCTGCGCCAGGACCCGGCGTTCCTGCGGCGCGGCGAGAGCCGCGACGGCTGCCGGGTGCCGCTGCCGTGGACCTCGTCGGAAGGGCTCGGCTGGCGGAACCCGTGGCTGCCGATCCCGGGCGAGTGGGCGGCGCTGTCGGCCGAGGCGCAGCACGACGACCCCGCCTCGACCCTGAACCTCTACCGCGCCGCCCTGCGGCTGCGCAGGCAGCACCCGGCGCTCGGCGGCGGCACGCTGACCTGGCTCGACTCGCCCGAGGACGTGCTGGTCATCGAGCGCGAGCCCGGCCTGGTCGTGGTGCTCAACACCGGCGACGAGCCGGTGCGCCCCGGCATCGCGGGCGAGGTGCTGCTGTCCAGTGGCCCGCTGGCGGAGGACGGCGCCGTCCCGCCGGACACCACGGTGTGGCTGCAGCGCTGAGGCTTGCCTAATCTTTTCCCTTATCCGGTATATAAGCGACAAAACACTGCAATCACGCTCGGTAGCCTCGGGGGATGGCACCCTGGTGGGCCAGGTCCCTGCGCGGACGCGTCACTCTCATCGCGACGGCCGTAGCCGCCCTCGTGCTGATCCCTGTGGCCGTCGCGGGGATCATGGTCGCGAGGACCCTCGTGAGCGCGAGCGTCTTCAACGACACGAGGAACACCGCCGAACGCATCGCCTCCGAGATGCGCGGCGGTGTTCTGCCGCTGGGCGCCGCCATCCCGGTGCCCGACCCGTCCGTGGACCTGATCCAGGTGGTGAGCGCCGACGGGCGGCTGCTGGGGGCCAGCGACGGGGCCAGGGCGCTGCCGCTGCTCGATGACGTCAGGCCCACGGACGCCGGCCAGGTCATCAACACCACGACCTGCCTGCCCACCGAATGCGTCCACGTGTCGGCGGTGCGGGTGTCGATGTTCCCCGACTCCCCCATCGTCTATGCCGGACGCAGCTCGCCCGACGTGCTGCAGACCCACACGCTGGAGATCGTCGTGTTCATCGAGGTCGCCATGCTCATCGCCCTGGCGGGCTGGTCCACCTGGCTGGTCACCGGGCGGGCGCTGCGGCCCGTCGGCACCATGCGCGCCGAGCTGGACGCCGTGCACGCCGGCGACCTGAGCCGCCGCGTCACCCAGCCGCCGGGCGACGACGAGGTGGCCCTGCTCGCCCGCTCCGTCAACGGCACTTTGGCCCGGCTGGAACGCTCGGCCGAGCAGCAGCGCCAGTTCGCCTCCGACGCCTCCCACGAGCTGCGCACCCCGATCGCCGGGCTGCGCGCCCAGCTGGAGAGCGCCCAGCTCTATCCGGACGACACCGACATGGAGGCGCTGGTCGAAAGCGCGCTGCGCGACACCGACCGGCTGGAGACCATCATCACCGACCTGCTGCTGCTGGCCAGGATCGGCTCCCGGGTGGACATCGTCAAGGAACGCCTCGACCTCGCCTGCCTGGTACGGCAGGAGCTGGCCACCCGCAACGACAAGATCCCCGTGCAGGTGGACCTGACGGAGGGCGCGTACGTGGAGGGCGTGCGGACGCAGCTCGCCAGGGCGCTGACGAACCTGCTGGACAACGCCCAGCGCTACGCCGAGCAGACCGTCCTGGTCACCGTGCACCCGGAGCCGGTCAGGACGGCCAACGGCTCCGACAACTGCGCCCTGGTGGTGCTGACCGTGGAGAACGACGGCATCGAGATCCCCCTGCACGACCGCGAGCGCATCTTCGAGCGCTTCACCCGCCTCGACACCGCCCGCAGCCGCGACACGGGCGGCGCCGGGCTGGGGCTGGCCATCGCGCGCGACGTGGCCGTCGCGCACGGCGGCACGATCTGCGTCGAGGACCGCCCGGGCGGCGCCCGCTTCGTGCTGCGCCTGCCGTCCGCATGACCGGACCGGCAGGCGGGGACGTCACACCGGCGTCTCCCGTCCGCATGACAGGGGCGGGGACGTCACGCCGGCGCCTCCCGGCCGCGCGGGCGGCGGGAGGCGCCGACGGCGCGTCGTCAGGCGGTCGAGAGCTCCTTGGCGGGCTCGCGGCCATCCGGGTCGCCCTCGGAGCCGCCGTCGTCCAGGAGCGTGGCCTCGTCGAACGGGGCCTGCCCGGCCAGCACCTGTCCCGCGCGTTCCCTGTCGAACTCGCCGGTCCAGGTGCCGACGAGCACGGCGGCCACGGCGTTGCCGGCGAAGTTCGTCAGCGCCCTGGCCTCCGACATGAACCGGTCGATGCCGACGATGAGGCCGACGCCGTCCACCAGCTCGGGCCGATGCGCCTGCAGGCCGCCGGCCAGCGTGGCGAGGCCCGCGCCGGTGACGCCCGCCGCGCCCTTGGACGCGATCATCATGAACAGCAGCAGCGTGACCTGCTCACCGAACCCGAGCGGCGACCCGGTGGCCGTGGCGATGAACAGGGTGGCCATGGTGAGGTAGATCGCGGTGCCGTCGAGGTTGAAGGAGTAGCCGGTCGGCACGGTGATGCCGGCCACGGTCTTGCTGACGCCGAGGTGCTCCATCTTGGCGATGAGCCGGGGCAGCGCCGTCTCCGACGACGAGGTGGACAGGATCAGCAGGAACTCCCTGCCGAGGTAGCGCAGCAGCGACCACAGGTTGATCCTGGCGACCAGCCACAGGATCGTGCCGAGCACGACGCCGACGAACAGCGCGCAGGTCACGTAGAAGGCGATCATGATGATGGCCAGGCTCTTGAGCGCTTCAAGGCCGGTGTCGCCGACGACGGCCGCGATCGCGCCGAACGCGCCCACCGGAGCCGCCCACATGATCATGGCGAGGATGCGGAAGACCAGCCGCTGGAAGTGCTCGATGCCGCGCAGGATCGGCTCGCCCCTGCGGCCCATGGCCTGCAGCGCGAACCCGGCGAGCAGCGCCACCAGCAACGCCTGGAGCACCGAGCCCTCGGTGAGCGCCGACACCAGCGTCTTGGGGATGATGCCGAGCAGGAAGTCCACCATGCTCGCGTCGGCGCCCTTGGCCGCCTCCGCCTCGGCCCTCTCCCTGGCCGCGTCGGTGAGCTGCAGGCCGGAGCCGGGGTCGATGACGTTGCCGACGGCCAGGCCGATGATCAGCGCGACCGTGGACATGGCGATGAAGTAGCCGAGCGCGAGCCCGCCGACCTTGCCGACCTGGGCGGCCTGGCGTACCGAGCCGATGCCCAGCACGATCGTGCAGAAGATGACGGGCCCGATCACCATCTGGATGAGCGAGACGAACCCCGTGCCGATGGGTTTCAGCTGGACGGCGAGGTCGGGCCAGATGAAGCCGACGAGGATCCCGAGCAGGACCGCCACGATGACGGCCAGGTAGAGATAACGGGTGCGATCGCGCATAGGGGGGTTCTCCGGCGGTTTTGGAACGAGCTTCTGTCCGTGCGACTATGCGCTGCACAAGTGATGCAGGTCACCATTGCGTAAGTTTCGTTCACGGGGAGGGTGGGACATGCGGCGCTGGAGCCTGGCCGGGCAGATGCTGGTGCTGCAGCTGCTCGTGGTGATCGTCACGGCGGCGGGCGGCGCGACGCTCGCGCTGGTGCAGGCCCACCGGCTGCTCACCGATGAGGCGGGCAGCACGGCGAAGGCGGTGGCGGTGAGCGTGGCGGCCTCGCCCGACGTGCTGACCGCGCTCGACGAGCGCGACCCGACGGCGCGGCTGCAGCCGTACGCCGAGCGCGTCCGCACGGCGACGGAGGTCGACTTCATCACGATCATGCGCCCCGACGGCACCCGCTACACCCATCCCAACCCGGCGGAGATCGGCGGGCGCTTCCTCGGCCACATCGAGCCCGCGCTGCGCGGCGAGACGTTCACCGAGACCTACACCGGCACGCTGGGCCCCTCGAAGCGGGCGGTGACGCCGGTGATGGCCGGCGGCCGGGTGCGGGCCCTGGTCAGCGCCGGCATCACCATCGACCGCATCGACGCCAGGCTGCGCGACCAGCTCGCCTGGGGCGGCCTCATCGTGGCGCTCGCGCTCGGCCTGGGCGCGGCGGGCACGTGGCTGGTGACCGCGCGGCTGCGCCGCCAGACGCACGGACTCGGCCCGGTCGAGCTGGGCCGCATCCACGAGCACCACGACGCCGTGCTGCACGCGGTCAGGGAGGGCCTGCTGCTGGTCGGCAGGGACGGCACGCTGACGCTGTGCAACGACGCGGCCAGGCAGCTGCTCGGCCTGCCCGCCGACGCCGAGGGGCGGCACGTCGCCGAGCTGGGCCTGGCGGAGCTGCTGACGGACGACGAGGAGCGCGTGCACCTGGCCGGTGACCGGGTGCTCGCGGTCAACAGCGCGGCCAGCAGGCTCGGCACGGTCGTCACCGTACGCGACCACACCGAGCTGCAGGCGCTGACCGGCCAGCTCGACGCCGAGCGCGGCTTCGCCGACTCGCTGCGCTCGGCCGCGCACGAGGCGGCCAACCGGCTGCACACCGTGATCACGCTGGTGGAGCTGGGCCGCACCGAGCAGGCGGTGGCGCTGGGCACGGCGGAGCTGCGGGCCGCGCAGGAGCTGACCGACCGGGTGGTGGGCGCGGTGCGCGAGCCCGTGCTGGCGGCACTGCTGCTGGGCAAGAGCGCGGAGGCGGCCGAGCGCGGCGCCGAGCTGGTGATCAGCGCCGACAGTGAGCTGGACGACCTGGGCCTCGACCCGCGCGACCTGGTCACGATCGTCGGCAACCTCATCGACAACGCCGTGGACGCGGCGAGCCGGGTGGAGGTGCATCTCAGCGGCGACGAGCGGGGCGTGCTCATCAGGGTGGCCGACGACGGTCCAGGGCTGACCGGCCGGGCCGCGTTCGAGAAGGGCTGGACCACCAAGGGCGACGGCCACGGGCTCGGCCTGGCGCTGGTGGGCCAGGCGGTGCGGCGCCTCGGCGGCACGATCGACGTGGCCGGCTCGGTCTTCACCGTACGGCTGCCGGCGCCGAGGCGGGAGCCGGTGCCGTGACGACGCCGGAACCCGGGCTCATCTCCGTGCTCGTGGTCGAGGACGAGGAGATCACCGCCGAGGCCAACCGCATCTACGTCGAGCGGGTGCCCGGCTTCGGGGTGGCCGGGGTGGTCAGGTCGGGCGGCGAGGCGCTGCGCTTCCTGCGCCGCAGGCCGGTCGACCTGATCCTGCTCGACCTCTACCTGCCCGACATGCACGGCCTCGAGGTGTGCCGGGCGGTGCGGGCGGGCGGCCTGCTGTGCGACGTGATCGCGGTGACGTCCGCGCGCGACCTCACCATGGTCCGCTCGGCGGTGTCGCTGGGCATCGTGCAGTATCTGCTCAAGCCGTTCACGTTCGCCGCCCTGTCCGAGAGGCTGACCCGCTACGCCCGCTTCAAGGAGGAGGCCGGGCTGGCGGTCGGGCAGGGCGACGTGGACCGCGTGCTGGGCACGCTGCGCGGCTCGTCCGCCGAGCTGCCCAAGGGCATGGCGCAGGACACTCTCGACGCGGTGGCCGCGCAACTGCGCGCCCAGGCGGGCGGGGTGGGCGCGCAGGCCGTGGCGGACGCGATCGGGGTGTCCAGGGTGACCGCGCGGCGCTACCTCGAATACCTGGTGGAGCTGGGCGTGGCGGCCCGCGTCCCGCAGTACGGCGGCGTGGGCAGGCCAGAGTTGCTCTACCGGATCCCCACGCAGAGTTCAGGACGGTGACGCCGCCCGTTCAATCCGGCCTTCTAGCTTCTGGGTGCAATCCGATGCACTGAGGAGTCATCTTGCGAGTCCTGGCCGTAGTTCCCGCCCGCGGAGGTTCGGCGGGCGTACCCCTGAAGAACCTCGCCCTGGTCGGGGGCGTCCCGCTGGTCACCAGGGCGGTGCGGGCCTGCCTGCGCGCCGAGTCGATCGACCAGGTGGTGGTGAGCACCGACCACGAGGGGATCGCCGAGACCGCCCGCCAGGCGGGGGCGGTCGTGGTGGAGCGGCCCGCCGAGCTGAGCGGCGCCGCCGCCTCCAGCGAGTCGGCGGTGCTGCACGCGCTCGACGCGCTCGGCGCCGAGCCCGAGGTGGTGGTGCTCGTGCAGTGCACGAGCGCGTTCATCGACCCCGCCGACCTGTCGGCGGCGGTGCGCAGGGTGCTGGACGGCGAGGCCGACTCGGTCGTGTCCGGGCTGCCCACGCACGAGTTCCTGTGGACGGCCGCGGGCTCCGGCGTCAACCACGACCCGGCCGTACGGCCGCGCCGGCAGGACCGCGAGCCGCAGTTCCGCGAGAACGGCGCCTTCTACGTCATGCGCACCGCCGGCCTGCGCGAGCACGGCCACCGCTTCTTCGGCACCGTCGCCGTGCAGCCGGTGCCGGCCCGGCACGCCATCGAGATCGACGAGCCCGAGGACCTGGAGCTGGTCCGCGCGCTCGCGCCGTTCATCGACCGGCCCGAGCCGATCGACGTGGACTGCGTCATCACCGACTTCGACGGCGTGCACACCGACGACCGCGCCTACGTCGACTCCGACGGCCGCGAGATGGTGCTGGTCAGCCGCTCCGACGGGATGGGCGTCTCGCTGCTGAAGCGGTCGGGGGTGAAGGTGCTGGTCATGTCCACCGAACAGAACCCGGTCGTGGCCGCCCGCGCCCGCAAGCTGGGCGTGCCGGTGCTGCAGGGCCTGGCCGACAAGCGCACGGTGCTGCGCGACTGGCTGAACATCGAGGGCCTCGACCCGGCGCGGGTGGCGTACGTCGGCAACGATGTCAACGACCTCGGCCCGATGGCGGAGGTCGGCTGGCCGATCGCCACGCCCGACGCGCACCCGAGGGTGCGTGCCGCCGCCCGCGTCGTGCTGACCAGGCCCGGCGGGTCGGGCGCGGTGCGCGAGCTGTGCGACAGGGTGGTGGCCGCCCGGCCTGAGCCGCCCGCCGCCGAGGCGCGCGTCCGTCCGCACTTCGGTCCCGTCGCGATCGGGGACGTGCTGGTCGGCGACGGCGAGCCGGTGTACGTGATCGGCGAGATCGGCATCAACCACAACGGCGACATCGACCTGGCCAGGCGGCTCATCGACGTGGCCGCCGACGCCGGGTGCCAGGCGGTCAAGTTCCAGAAGCGCACCCCGGCGATCTGCGTGCCCGAGGAGCAGAAGGGGCAGCTCCGGCAGACGCCGTGGGGCGAGATGACGTACCTGGAGTACAAGGAACGCACCGAGTTCGGGCGCGACGAGTACGCGCAGATCGCGAAGCACTGCGCCGAGCGGGGGCTGCACTGGTTCGCCTCGCCGTGGGACGTGCCGTCGGTGGAGTTCCTGGAGGAGATGGACGTCCTGGTGCACAAGGTGGCCTCGGCGGGCGTGGCCGACCACGAGCTGCTGCGGGCGCTCGCGGCCACCGGCAAGCCGGTCATCCTGTCGACCGGCATGTCCACGCTGGCGGAGATCGACGCGGCCGTGGAGATCCTCGGCACCGAGAAGCTGATCATGATGCACGCGACGTCCACGTACCCGCTGCCGCCCGAGGAGGCGAACCTGCGCACGATCACCACGCTCAAGGAGCGCTACGGCGTGCCGGTCGGCTACTCGGGGCACGAGCGCGGCCTGCAGATCTCGCTGGCGGCGGTCACGCTGGGCGCGGTCTGCGTGGAGCGGCACATCACGCTCGACCGGACGATGTGGGGCTCCGACCACGCCGCCTCGCTGGAGCCGGCCGGGCTGGAGCACCTGGTCCGCGACATCCGCATCATCGAGCAGGCCATGGGCGACGGCGTCAAGCGCGTCTTCCCCGGCGAGGAGGCCCCCAAGGCCCGCCTCCGCCGCGTAACCGTCTGACCCGGCGCCGTCTGACCCGGCGCCGTCCGAAACGGGTGCCGTCCGAAACGGGTGCCGTCTGCGACGGGTGCCGTCTCAGGCCCTGAACCGACGGCCACCCCCTCCCATCCCCCAGGAGACCAGCCGCTTTGATCACGCTCTCGGTCGTCGTGCCGGTGCGGGACGGTGAGCGCTTCATCGCCGACGCGCTCACCTCCCTGTGCCGCAACGCCGCACCCGGCTTCGAGTTCATCGTCGTGGACGACGGCTCCGTGGACGCCACGGCGGACATCGTCGCCGGCTTCGCCGGCGACCTGCCGGGCCTGACCGTGCTGCGCAACCCGGAGCCGCTGGGCCTGGCGGACGCGCGCAACACGGGCCTGACGGCGGCGACAGGCCGGTACGTCACGTTCATGGACGGCGACGACTGGCTGGCCCCCGGCCACCTGGCCCGGCTCGTCGCCGCGATCGACGGGCTCGGCTGCGACTTCGTCCGCACCGACCACGTGCAGGCGGAGGGCCGCAAGCGGGTCGTGCACCGCGCCCCGCTGGCGCGGCGGGGCGCGGTGCTCGACCCCCGCGAGGCGATCCTGCCCGCGGGGGTGCGCACGATGGTCGACTACCCGTACGCCTGGGCGGGCGTCTACCGGCGCTCGCTGGGCGACCTGCTGCACTTCCCCGGCTCGCTGCACACCGCGGAGGACCGGCCGTGGATCTGGCGGCTGCACCGCGAGGCCGCCTCGTTCGCGGTGGTGCCGCTGGCCGGCCTGTTCTACCGGCGCCTGGTGCCGGGCTCGCTCACGCAGGTGGGCGACGAGCGCCAGCTGCACTTCTTCGACGCCTTCGAGCTGGTGCTGAAGGACCTGGAGCCGGAGTTCCTGCCCAAGGCGGTGCGCAACTTCTGCGCGCTGCTGGCCCACCACCTGAACATCGGCGACCGGTTCACGCCCGAGCTGCGCGCCCGCTTCGAGGAGCGCGGCAGGGACATGCTGCGCACGCTGCCGCAGGAGCAGGTGTCCGAGGCGCTGGCGGGCATGCCGGCCGAGCGCGAGGCCGCCCTGCGGGCCCTGCTGCCCGATCTGGCGCCCGGAACGCGTTTCCGGGTCAGCCGCGACCACGAGGAGCTGTGACGTGCGGGTCTTCTACGCCTCGACGCTGTTCGGCGCCATGTCGCTGGCGGCGGCCATCGACGACGGCCGCTTCGGCGACGGCCGCAGGCTGCTGATCGTCTCCACGAACGCGGCCGTGCCCGAGGTGGCGACGCCGCTGGACGAGACGCCCGGCTTCGCCGCCTTGCGCTCCCGCTTCGACGAGGTGCGCTCGTGGAACGAGCTGATCGCGCCGCTGCACCCGTCGGACTGGCGGGCCCGCGTCATCGAGGTGCCGATGCTGGAGCGCCTCATCCGCGCCCACTGGGGCCTGGACGGCGTGGCGGAGCTGGTGCTGGAGTCGATCGCGGTGCCGCCCGCGCGGACGATCGCCGGGCTGGTGCGCGACTGCCCGATCACCGTCTACTCCGACGGGCTGATGAGCTACGGCCCCACCCGCGACCCGCTGCCCGCCGAGATCTTCCGCCGCGTCACCCGGCTGCTCCACCTCGACCTGGTGCCGGGCCTGACGCCGCTGCTGCTCAGCGAGTACGGCGTCGCCCCCGAGACCCTGCCCGCCGAGCGTTTCCTCGCGATCGTGGACGAGGTCGCCGCCGCCACCCCGCCCCCGCCGGCAGGCCGGGCGGTCGTCCTCGGCCAGTACCTGTCGGCGCTGGAGATCGTCACGCCCGAGGAGGAGGCCGCGCTGCACGAGACGATGCTGAAGGCGCTGGCCGCCCGCGGCCACACCTCCGTCCTCTTCAAGCCGCACCCGGCCGCCGGGCGCCGGCACGCCCAGCTGCTGCGGGCCGCCGCGGGACCGGCGGGCGTGCGGCTGGAGGTGGCCGGGGAGAGCGTGCCGGCCGAGGCGTGCTTCGCGGCGCTGCGGCCCGAGCTCGTCGTGGGCTGCTTCTCCACGGCCCTGGTGACCGCGTGGCGCTATTACGGGCTGCCGGTGGCCTCGTACGGCACGGAGCTGGTCCTGGAGCGGCTGACCCCGTACGAGAACAGCAACCGCGTGCCCGCCACCATCGTGGACGCGCTGCTGCCGCGCCTGTCGGCGGACGGCGGCGTCGAGCAGCCGCCGGAGACGGACCTGCCGGCGCTGGTGCGCGCGGTGGGCTACTGCATGCAGGCCGACGCCTACCCCGGGCTGCGCCCCGAGGGCGTCGCGTTCGACCCGCGCTACTTCAAGCGCCGCCGCCTGGAGGCCCTCGGCCTGGCCGGACCGCCGCCCGCGGCGGCCCGGCCCGGCACGCTCACCCGCATCCGCAGGAAAATCAGGTCAGCGCTCTGAGGTAGCGGCGCACGCGGCGCTTGGCGCGGTACCCCACCCGCAGCATCTTGGGCGGCACCTCCACGCGGAGCCTCGCCCTGCGCCGCGCCGCCGCGTGCTCGGGCCCGTCGAGCAGCGACCGCGCGGGCGTGTCGGGCCCCGCCTCCACGAGGCCGGCCAGCCGCCCGGCCCAGTCGTCGCGCTCGGCGGGGTGGAAGTAGTTGGCCGCGCACCAGGTGGGCGACGCCGTATGGAAGCCGCCTTCGGCCAGCTCGTCCAGCGTGCCCAGCAGGTCGCTGCCCTCGAACACCAGGTTGATCATCTCGGCGCTGACCCCGAAGTCGCGCAGCACCAGCGACGGCACCCCCATCGCGATGGCCTCCAGCGCCGCCGTCGAGCTGACCGTGACGAACCCGGCCGCCCGCTCCAGCTGCTCCCGCATCGGCCCGGCCGCGAACGTCAGCCGTCCCGGCTCCCCCATCTCGCGCCACAACCGCTGGTACGGCAGCCGCTCGTTGTGCGTCTGCCGCTCGCCGTCGAGGGCGCGCAGCTTGACCACGACCTCCAGGTCGGGCCGGTCGGCCGCCAGCGCGGCCAGCGACAGCAGGATCTGCTCGCGCTGCCGCCGCTCGCGCGGCACCTTGGCCTGAGTGGCGAACACCACCCGGTCGCCGCCGCCGGCGCCCCGCTGGGGCCGCAGGAAGGGCAGCCTGGCCAGGCCCACCGCGCCACCGCCGCCGAGCCGGCCGGCGATCGCGGTGAACTCGGCCACCTCGCGCTCGCTGTGCACCACGAACAGGTCGCAGCCGCTGCGGAACGTCCACGCCTTCTCCGTGGCGGGCACGGAGATGCCGGGCAGGCCGGAGACGAAGACGGGCCGGGGCCGCAGGCCGTCGAGCACCTCGGCGACCAGCACGTCCACCACCGGGCCCGTACAAGCCACCAGGATCGCGTCGGGCCTGGTGCGCTCGGCCAGCCGCCGCAGCGACCGCGCCGACAGCACCGGCGGCACGGCCCGCTCCCCCACGGCGGCGGCGATCTGCTCAGGCGAGGGCGCGATCGGCGTGCGGACCACGACCAGGTCGGTCACGCACCCGGGAGGCAGGTCGTCGAGCAGGCAGGCCGCCCATTTCAGATACGAGTCGGAGTCGGCGACGGCCAGCACTCTCACCCGGGAACTCCTGTCAAATGCGAGCGCAGGGCGGGCACCGCCCTGCTGGTCCACCAGTCATCGGGTACGTCCACGGGCTCGACGGCGACGCCGCGCGGCCCGAGCAGCACGCGCAGCGACGTGATCGCGGTCGAGGGCAGGCTGAGCACGCGCTGGTCCGCGTCGAGGCCGCGCAGCGTCAGCTCGGCCGGCACGCCGCCGTCGTGGACGGTGATGCCGGGACGCTCCCGGATCAGCGCGACGTCCACGGGGTCCTCGCGGCGGTGCGGGTAGTAGGCGAGCGGCTCGCGCGCGGCCAGGTCGGTCAGCCAGCGCAGGTAGTGGTCGCGGCGGATGAGACCGTTGCGGACGAGCGAGGTGCCGAGCACGACCGTACGCTCGGCGGGGCCCTCGGAGCTGGGCGGCTGCGCGCGCAGCCAGGCGAAGTCGTGGCGGACGAGATGCACCCCTGCTTCCCGTACGGCTTCGGCGAGCCGGTCGTCCACGGGCAGCGCGGTGAAGACCGACACCTCGCTCAGCCGCAGCCGCAGCGCCGCGGCCAGGCCGAGCACCGCACGCAGCCGTCCCCCTTCGGCGCGGGCCCGCAGCAGCGGCCGGTACGGCCCGGCGGCCAGTAGTTCGAGCAGCCGCAGCGTGGCCAGCCCGTCGTCCACCACGACGACGCGTCCCGGCCTGGACAGCAGCCAGCGCAGCTGCACCCGTCCCGAGAAGGCGTCGCCCACCGCCAGCGCGCGGCGCGGCATGCGCTCGCGCGGCTCGGCCAGCTCCAGCCCGCCGGGCAGCGCCATCGAGCGCAGCTCGCGCCGGGTGGCCTTGAGCGGGCGCAGGCCGGCGCGCGGCACGACCGCCGTGGCCGGGCCGAGCAGCCCGGCGTGGTGGGCCTCGACGGCGCACAGCATCTGGAGCGGTGACTCCACCCAGGCCGACGCCTGTTCGACCACTCCTGCCCTCCCAGGTGATGGGCCGTTCACGACCGCTTCAAGCTAGCCCGCCCGGCTTAAGCCGCCAGGAACGCGGCGTGAACAATGGAGGGTATGAACTCGCTCATGCTCAACACGGACGGCGTGCAGATCCCGCAGCTCGGTTATGGCGTCTGGCAGGTACCTGCCGAGGAGGCCGAGCAGGCGGTCACGACCGCGTTCAAGGCCGGCTACCGGCACATCGACACGGCCGCCGCCTACGGCAACGAGGAGGGCGTGGGCCGGGCGGTGCGCAACAGCGGGCTGCCCAGGGAGAAGGTGTTCGTCACGACCAAGCTGGCCAACGGCGAGCACGCCCGCGCCGAGGCCGCCTTCGACGAGTCGCTGGCCCGGCTCGGCCTCGACTACGTCGACCTCTACCTCATCCACTGGCCGATGCCGCGGCAGGACAAGTACGTGCAGGCGTGGAAGGCCATGGAGAAGATCTACCGGGACGGCCGGGCCAAGGCCATCGGCGTCTCCAACTTCACCGTCGAGACGCTCACCAGGCTCATGGACGAGGCCGACATCGTCCCCGCCATCAACCAGATCGAGCTCCACCCCTACTTCCAGCAGCGGCAGATGCGCGAGTTCCACGAGGCCAACGGCATCCTCACCGAGGCGTGGAGCCCGCTGGGGCAGGGCAGGGGGCTGCTCGACGACCCGGCGCTGCGGGTGCTGGCCGACAAGCACCGCAAGACGCCGGCGCAGATCGTGCTGCGCTGGCACCTGCAGCTCCGGAACGTGGTGATCCCGAAGTCGGTGACGCCGGCGCGGATCGCCGAGAACATCGACGTCTTCGACTTCATCCTGGACGCCGAGGACCTCGCGGCCATCGGGGCGCTCAGCCGGGGGCAGCGGCTCGGGCCCGACCCCGACTCGTTCGAGTGACGGATGTGACAAAACGACATTCCTGATATTTCCGGCACTACCGACATAAGCCCATATTTGCCTTCCGTATACGATCGCCGGCGTGCGAGATTTCACTTGGGGAATAGCCGCCACCGGCGGCATCGCCCGTACCGTGGGTGCGGCGATCGTGGCGGAGCCCGGCATGCGGGTGGCCGCCGTAGGAAGCAGGAACCTGGCCAGGGCGCAGGCCCTGGCGTCGACCTTGGGCGCCGAGTCGGCGTACGGGTCCTATGAGGAGCTGTGCGCCGACCCGGCGGTGGACGCGATCTACGTGGCCACCCCGCACGCCCAGCACCTGCAGGTCGCCGCGGCCGCCATCGCGGCGGGCAAGGCGGTGCTGTGCGAGAAGCCGCTGGCCGCGACCGTGGACGACGCGGAGAAGATGGTGCGGCTGGCCCGCGAGGCCGGGGTCTTCCTGATGGAGGCCATGTGGATGCGGTTCAACCCGCTCATCAGGCGCATCAAGGAGGATCCGCGCTTCGGGGAGATCCGGTCGGTGCAGGCGAGCTTCGGCTTCGCCCATCCGTACGACCCGGCGCACCGCCTGTGGGCTCCGGAGCTGGGCGGCGGCGCCCTGCTCGACCTGGGGATCTACCCGTTCGGGCTGGCCCAGTTCATCCTGGGCATGCCCACCGACCTGCACGTCACCGGCTCCCTGGCCCCGAACGGCGTTGACGCGGAGGCGGCCGGCGTCTTGCGTTACCCCGGCGGGCGGCACGCTCTCGTGGCCACCTCATTGCTCGGGAATTACCCGAACGGGGCCAGTGTTGTAGGTACCCAGATGCGGGCGGACATCCAGGCACCGTTCTGGGCACCGCAGCGGATCGTGCTCTCCGGGCCGGCGATGGAGCCGGAAGAGCACGTGCTCGACCCGGCCGACAACGGTTACGCCGGAGAGCTCCGCGAAGTCCGCGCCGCCACGGCCGAAGGCAGGACCGAATCCTCGATCATGCCGCTTGACGAATCCCTTGCCATGATGGGGCTTCTGGCCGAGGCGCGCAGTCAGCTCGGCTGACTTTACTTTTATGGATTTGTAATCCTCTTGCCTCATGTATTACCTTATGGGCATCTTGAGGCATACGTCCGGTTTGTCCGGCTATGTCAGACCATCGCACGACACATCACAGGATCGTCCTGTGACCGCTGAATCCGCCACGTGCGGAACCGGGGACCCATGTCCTTTGGGGTGAATCGGCACTTCGGTGCCGTAGGGCAGCTTCCACGCCCGAACCCGTCAGCTAACCCGGTAAGCGGCATGGAAGCAAGGAGTAACCCCCTCGATGGCCAAGCATCGTCTTACCGCTGTCTCGAAGAGCACCATCGCCCGCGCCGTCCTCGGCGCCGGCGTCCTGGCCTCGGCCTTCGGCGTCCCCGCCGCGGCCCACGCCGACACCTCCACCGCGGTCGCCGCGGCCACCGCCGCGAAGCACCCGGCCAGCGCGCTCGCCGCCCACAAGGCGGGCGAGCGTGACGAAACCAAGATCACCGCCACCGCCGACCAGGTCCTGGCCGTAGCCAGGGCGCAGGTGGGCGTCTCGGAGAACGCCAGCGGCGGCGGGACCAAGTTCCAGCAGTGGTACGCCAACTCGCAGCGTGCCGCCGAGACCGTCGCCCGTGACGGCGGCAGCCGCAACGCCTACCTGAACGCCGCCTGGTGCTCGATGTTCGTGTCCTGGGTCGGCGAGCAGACCGGCGCCCGCCCGCAGGTCGGCTGGGACGCCTGGACCGTCGCCCACGCCAAGTGGTTCGCCGCCAACGAGCGCTTCGGCCACGAGGCCAAGCCGGGTGCCGTGGTGTTCTTCTCCTGGAAGGGCGGCAAGTCCCTGAGCGACATCCAGCACGTGGGCTTCGTCGTCAAGGACAACCACGACGGCACCATCTCCACCGTCGAGGGCAACACCGGCAACGGCAAGGTCGAAGAGCGGGTCCGGCCGAAGTCGCAGGTCGTCGGCTACGGCTACCCCGAGTACGCCGGCTGACCTTCCCTCGCGTCCCTCTTCGTGACAGCGGAACGCGCGCCCCTTCCCGGGGCGCGCGTTCGTCATGTCAGGAGGTCGGCGTACGGCCCCGGGAGCTCGCTGAGCTCGTCATGGGTGCCGCACTGCACGATCCGGCCTTCGCCGAGCACGACGATCAGGTCCGCCATCCGCACCGTGGGGAAGCGGTGGGTGATCAGCAGCGTGACGGCTCCCGGACGGCTCCTGGCCGCCTCGGCGTAGCGGGCGAAGACCGCGCTCTCGGCCGGTGCGTCCAGCGCGGCGGTCGGCTCGTCCAGCACCAGCAGCAACGGCTCCGTCCGCATCGACCCGCGGGCCAGGGCCAGCCGCTGCCACTGCCCGCCGGAGAGCCGTACGCCGTGCTCGAACGTCTCCCCCAGCTCGGTCTCCAGCCCCTGGGGCAGCCCGGCCACCACCTGGCCGGCGTCGGCCAGTTCCAGCGCCCCCGCCACCGCCGCGGGGTCGTGCAGCTTGGGCAGATCCCCCACGCCGACCGTCTCGCCGGCCGTCAGCTCGAAGCGGGCGTGATCCTGGAAGACGGCGCCGACCCTGGCCTGCCACGCGTCCTGCGCGAGGTCGCCGAGCGGACGGCCGTCCACCAGGATCGTGCCGCGCGACGGCCGATGCAGCCCGCACAGCAGCTTCACCAGCGTCGTCTTGCCCGACCCGTGCGTGCCGACCAGCGCGACCGTGGCGCCCGCGGGCAGGTGCAGGTCGAGGTCGTGGAGCACCTCGCGGGACGTCCCCGGGTAGGTGAAGGAGAGCCCGGCCAGCGTGATGCCGCTGCGCAGCGCCGGCGGCGGCGCCGCGGCACCTTGATGCTCATGACGGGCGGCCGCGTAGGCGCGGAGCCAGGCCAGGCGGGTGGCGGCGTGCCGGCCCGCGGCGGCCGAGCCGAGGTGGAAGGCGAGGCGGGCGGCCTGGGTGACGAACTGCACGCCGACCGTGGCCACCAGCACCACGTCACCCGCCGTCGCCTGGCCCCGGCCGGCCAGCCAGGCGGCGTGGGCGAGCGCGGCGACGTATCCCGTGAGGAACGTGGCCGAGCCCGCGAACGTCAGCAGGCCCGCCCGCAGCCGCGCCCGCCCGAGCGCGGCCGACACCGCGTCCCAGTGCCGTCCCGCCATCGCGTCCAGGACCTCTCCGGCACCGCCGAGCCGCAGGTCCTTGGCCGCCCCTGCGGACGTGGCCGTCTCCGACAGGCTCAGCTCCAGCCGGGCGGTCTCGGCGGTGCGAATCGTGGCGGCGTCGATGCGGGCGGCGGCGCGGCCGCGTACCAGGAGTGAGGGCAGCACGGCGGCGCCCAGCAGGAGCGGGAGCAGCGGGTGCACGGCGGCGAGCAGCGCCACGCCCAGCCCGATCTGCAGGCCGTGCTCGGCCACCAGGGCCAGCGCCCACACCGCGAAGTACAGCTCCCTGCTCTCCTCGCGCAGCGTGCGCAGCCTGTCCAGGTACGCGGGCCGTTCCAGGTGCTCGATCGTGGGCAGGCTCGCCGTGAGCGCGAGGATCTCCTCCTGCACCGCCAGCCCCATCCGCTCGGCCAGCTCCTGCATCAGCGCCAGCTCGGCCCGGCCCAGCGCCACCCCTGCCGCCAGCGCCGCCCCCGCTGCCACGGCCTGGACGGCGGCCGGTCCGAGGAGGCCACGCGTGGCGGCGTCGGTCAGTTCCCGCAGGAACACCCCGACCAGGCCGTGGCTGACGGCGCCCGCGAGCAGGAGCCCGGCCAGCACGACCACCGCCCGCCGATCGATGCGCCACGCCACCCGCGCCAACGCCCCCAACGCGGCTCCGGTCATGAGGTGCCTCCGATGGTGAGGGTGGACTGGAGGGTGTACCAGCGGGCGTACCGGCCGCCCAGGGCCATGAGGTGGTCGTGGTCGCCCTCCTCCGCGATGACGCCTCCGTCCAGGACCACGATGCGGTCGGCGCGGCTGACGGTGGCGAAGCGGTGGGAGACGAGCACCAGCGTGCGGCCCCTGGCGTGGTCGAGGAGCCGGTCGAAGACGTCGCGTTCGGCGCGGGCGTCGAGGTGGGCGGTGGGCTCGTCCACGATGAGGACGCGGCGGCCCGAGCGCAGGGCGTACACGGCCCGGGCGAGCGCCACCTTCTGCCACTGACCGCCGGACAGGTCGCGGCCCCCGGTGAAGGCGCGCGACAGGGGCGTGTCGAGGCCGGCGGGGAGCGCGGCCACGAGGTCCAGCGCGTCCACCGCCTCCAGGGCGGCGAGCACGTCGGCATCGGTGCCGTCATAGCCGGCGTCGCCGAGGCGGACGTTGTCGCGCAGCGGCAGCGGGTAACGCGCGAAGTCCTGGAAGACGACGGCGGCGGGGCCGCTGGTGACGGTGCCGCAGGACGGGGTGTAGAGGCCGGTGAGGAGCTTGACCAGGGTGGTCTTGCCGGCGCCGTTCAGCCCGACGATCGCCAGCCGCTCACCCGGGCGGACGCGAAGGGTCAGGTCTTTCAGGAGCGGGCTCGGGCGGCCGGGGTAGGCGAAGGAGACGCCGTCCAGCGCGAGAGCCTTGTCCCCTTTGTCGGCCGTGTCGTCGCTGGACGAGGGTGTGAGAAGGCGGAGGGTGGCCTGGAGGGGGACGGCGCCGTGGCTGATCTCGAACATCTGGTGGCTGCCCGCCCCGTACGCGAAGACCAGCAGCGCCGCCAGCACGCACTGGGCCGGCGCCCCCGCGTCGAGCCGCCCCGCCGCGGTGTGCCAGGCGAGGACGGCGAACGTACCGGAGGCCGAGAGGAGTTGCAGGCCCAGCACCGACGCGTAGCCGCGCACGACGGCCCGCCGCACCAGGGCCTGCGGCGCGAGGTAGGCGCGCATGGCGGCCGAGTAGCGCCCGGTGAAGAACGCCTGCAGCCCGAACACGCGCACCTCCTTGGCCGCGCCGAGCCCGCCCGCGACGTCGGCCAGGTAGTCGGCGCGGCGCCGCAGGAGCGCCTGCGCCGGGCCGCCCGCCAGTGACTCCACTCCCCCGGGCCCGACGAGCATGGCCGCGATGCGCCGGTTCTGGGCCAGGGCGAGCGCGAGGACGAGGGCGGCCGGCCAGCCGATGTGCACGGCCAGGACGGCGGCCCCGAGCAGAGCCGAGACGAGCCGGCCCGCCTCGCCCACCACGGCCACCGCCGCCGTGCCGGGTGTGGCGCCCCGGTGGCCGTGCAGGGCGAGCCGCAGGTCACCCTGCACGTGGGCGGTCTCGAGCCGGGCGAGTGGCATGGCCGCGGCGGCGGCGCGTACCCGGTGGCGCAGCACCCCGTCGATGCGCCGCGCCACGGCGGCGCCTGCGGGCTCCAGCAGCGACGTGCAGAGCTCCTGGGTGAGCAGCACCAGCAGCAGGGTGACGAGCGGGCCCGCGCCGCCGTGGGTGACCAGCCGGCCGAGCGGGAGCGTGCCGACCGGCCCGAGGACGGCCGCGCCCGTGACGGCCGGCGCGTACGCCCCGAGGCGCCGCATCCCGGCCAGGGGCAGCAGCCTCGTTAATCCAATGTGTTCACATCGGTTTGCCACACTCGGGACGGTAACCCGGTTCCGCCCCGCCGGTCAATTGCGGAAAGTTGTAAGGCGCCTTACGATTTGGCGATGATCCACGGTGAGCGGCCGTCGTACGACGAGATGGTGTCGATGCTGGGAGTCCCCTTCGCGGTCGAGGACGCCCGCGCCCGCTGGGGCAGGCTCGTGGAGGAGGCCAAGGGCGGCAGGACCATCATGATCACCCGCGAGCGCTGGGAGTGGGCGGCCCTCGTGCCGCTCTTCAGGGTGGGCGGGGTGCTCACCGGCCTGCCGCTCGTGCCGCTGTCGACCGCGCGGTCCAAGCTGGGCGACCTCGTACGCCAGGTCGCCGACCCGTACGGCGAGCCCGTGCTGCTCGGCCGGCACCGCAAGCCGGTCGCCGGCCTGGTCGGCGCGCACGTCCTGCTCGGCAAGGACGCCCAGCAGGACCGCACGGCCACCGCCGACGCCCTGCTGGTCGGCGGCCACACGATCACGCTGGCCCACAACCCGGCCGAGGGCCTCGTCCTGGCCGTCGCGCGCGACCGGGAAGGCAAAGAGGTCTCCGCCGGCGCCGGCCGCAACGCCCGCGAAGCCCTCCACGCCCTCACCACCCCACCGCCCTGGCCGCAGACCTGACGTCCGGCGCCTCCGAGAAAAGTCGCGGGGGCGTGTCGATCCGGGACGCAGCCGTTCGACGCCTTGCAGAGAACGTTCGAAAGAGACCCGAGGAGAACCGATGAAGTTCATGATCGTGGGCAAGGCGAGCGCCGAGACCGAGGCGGGGGCGGTGCCCAGCCAGGAGCTCGTGGACGGCATGCGCGCCTACAACGAATCGCTGACCAAGGCGGGCGTGCTGCTGGCGGCCGAGGGCCTCTATCCCAGCTCGCACGGCGCCCAGATCTCCTACAGCGACGGCAGGGCGACCGTCATCGACGGGCCGTTCACCGAGGCCAAGGAGCTGATCGCGGGCTTCTGGCTGATCCAGGTCAAGTCGCGCGAGGAGGCCATCGAGTGGGCGCTGCGCGTCCCTGTGCCGCCGGGGAACGACGGGGTCGGCCTGGAGGTGTGGCAGGTGTTCGACGGCTCTGACACACCAGAGGGGACGCTGTCGCCGGAGCAGCACGCATACGACCAGGCCCTGCGCGAGCGCCTGCTGGGAGACGAGCCTCGCCCCTGATCCCGGTTGCGAAGCCGTGGGGCGGACTGGTCTCATGGGCCGGTGACGGGATCTGACGTCCAGCGGACGATCGAGGCGGTCTGGCGGATCGAGGCGGCGCGGCTCATCGCCGGGCTCGCCGGGCTCGTCCGGGACGTCGGGCTGGCGGAGGAGCTGGCTCAGGACGCGCTGGTGGCGGCGCTTGAGCAGTGGCCGGAGTCGGGGGTGCCGCGTAACCCCGGCGCGTGGCTGATGACGGTGTCCAAGCGCCGCGCCATCGACCTCGTCCGCAGGAACGAACGCCTCCAGCGCAACCTCGCCGAGCTGGGCCGTCGCATCGACCTCACCGAGGAGGCGCCGGAGCCCGACGAGATCGAGGACGACCTGCTGCGGCTGGTGTTCACGGCCTGCCATCCGGTGCTGTCGATGGAGGCGCGGGTGGCGCTGACGCTGCGCGTGCTCGGCGGCCTGACCACCGATGAGATCGCGCGGGCGTTCCTGGTGCCGGAGCCGACGGCGGCGCAGCGCATCGTCCGCGCCAAGCGCACGCTCGCCGAGAAGAAGATCCCGTTCGAGGTGCCGTTGGGGGCGGAGCTGGCGGCGCGGCTGTCGTCCGTGCTGGAGGTCGTCTACCTCATCTTCAACGAGGGGTACTCGGCGACGGCGGGCGACGACTGGATGCGGCCCGCCCTGTGCGACGACGCGCTCCGCCTCGGCCGCGTCCTCGCCGGGCTCATGCCCAAGGAGGCCGAGGTGCACGGGCTGGTGGCGCTGATGGAGATCCAGGCGTCCCGGTCGGCGGCCAGGGTGGGGCCGTCCGGCGAGCCGATCCTGCTGCTGGAGCAGGACCGCGGCCGCTGGGACCGCCTGCTCATCCGCCGCGGCCTGGCCGCGCTGGAACGCGCCGAGGCGCTGTCCGGCTCGCCGGGGTCGTACACGCTGCAGGCCGCCATCGCCGCCTGTCACGCTCGGGCGCTCGCACCCGAGGAGACCGGCTGGGCGCGGATCGCGAGCCTGTACGAGGAACTGGCCAAGCTGTCCCGCTCCCCCGTCGTCGAGCTGAACAGGGCGGTGGCGCTGTCGATGGCGTACGGCCCCGCGGCCGGGCTCGCGCTGCTCGACCAGATCGCCGGCCAGCCCGCGCTCAAGGGCTATCACCTGCTGCCGAGCGTGCGCGGCGACCTGCTGGCCAAACTGGGCCGCAGGGACGAGGCCCGTGCCGAGTTCGCCCGCGCCGCCGCCATGACCCGCAACGCCCGCGAACGCGCCCTCCTGGAGGAACGCGCCGCCGCCTGCGCGCCCGCCGACTGATCAGCCGACGGCGCGTGCCCCGAGCAGGCCGGCCAAGGCCGGGTGCGCGCGGCCCACGTCGATCGTGGTGATCCGCGTACGCGGCGACCCCGGCCCGCCCCATGATGACACCCGGAGGCTCAGGCCCCGTTCAGGTGAGGAGACATGCCCCGAAGCGACACGAAAGATGCCTCTTGTGATGGGAGCGCTCCCAATCAGCTCTTTGGGGCGTATGTGGCTAAAAATCCGATTTTCGAGTGGTAAACCGCCCCATTGGTAACGGTTGCGTTTCGCGGGATT
This sequence comes from Nonomuraea sp. NPDC049421, assembly GCF_040677005.1. Taxonomy (NCBI): domain Bacteria; kingdom Bacillati; phylum Actinomycetota; class Actinomycetes; order Streptosporangiales; family Streptosporangiaceae; genus Nonomuraea; species Nonomuraea sp. NPDC049421. The sequence goes on along the minus strand of NZ_JBFAQA010000008.1, from coordinate 148,240 downwards.
GACGGGCGAACCGGGTAAGTGCACCCTTTGTGGGAGCGCTCCCAAAGATTCCACCGCGGCAGAGCGCGTGTCGCGGTGCCCTCCCAACATTCACCCCAGAAGGGCTCCACCATGATGATCAGGAAGCGTCGCGGCACCCTCGCCGCGGCCTCGGCCCTGGCCGCGGCGGCGCTCGCCGTCGCGTCGTGCGGCTCCGGTGGCACCGCGGAGCAGAGCGGCGCCCCGGCCTCCTCCGCGGCAGCGGGGCCGATCACCATCCGCGTGCAGACGTTCGGCGGCGGCACCAACTTCGGCTACAAGAACGCCGTCGACAAGTGGAACGCCGAGCACAAGGACATCCAGATCCAGCACGAGAACCTGACCGACCAGTTCGAGCAGCAGTACTGGCCCCAGATGATCCAGTGGCTGCAGGCCGGCAGCGGCGCGGGTGACGTCGTCGGCATCGACGAGGGCGGCATGGGTCTGGCCAAGGCGCGCACCGAGTGGTGGGCGGACCTTAAGGAGCACGGCCTCGAGTCGCGCAAGGCCGACTTCCCCGCCTGGAAGTGGGAGAACGGCGTCGCCGCCGACGGCAAGCTGTTCGCCCTCGGCACCGACATCGGCGGCATGAGCCTGTGCTACCGCAAGGACCTGTTCGAGAAGGCCGGCCTGCCGACCGACCGCGAGGAGGTCGGGGCGCTGTGGCCGACCTGGGACGAGTTCCTGAAGGTCGGCGAGAAGTTCCAGTCGAAGGTCAAGGACACCAAGTGGGCCGACGGCACGAACACGCTGTACCAGGTGGTGCTCTACCAGGAGGCGGCCAAGAACGGCAACGTCTCCTACTTCGACAAGGACAACAACCTGATCGTCGACAAGAACCCGGCGGTCAGGACGGCCTTCGACTTCGCCCAGAAGCTGAGCCAGCAGGGCCTGACCGCCAAGCTGCGCAACTTCACCGACGAGTGGGCGACGGGCACCCAGAAGGGCGCGTTCGCCACGCTCGGCTGCCCGTCCTGGATGCTCGGCGCGATCAGCGGCAACGCCGGTGACGAGGGCAAGGGCAAGTGGGACGTCGCGGCGGTGCCCGGCGGCGGCGGCAACTGGGGCGGCTCCTGGCTGGCCGTGCCGAAGCAGTCGAAGCACCCGAAGGAGGCGGCGATGGTCGCCGACTACCTGACGCAGGCGACGACGCAGGCGAGCATCTTCACCGACTTCGGCAACATGCCGAGCAACACGAAGGCGCAGCAGGACCCGGCGGTGCAGGGCGCGAAGAACGAGTACTTCAACGACGCGCCCGTCGGTGAGATCTTCGCCAAGTCCGCCGCCAGCCTCCAGCCGGTCTTCCTCGGCGTGAAGCACGCGCAGGTGAAGAGCGCGATCGAGTCGGTCGTGCAGGGCATGGACGACGGCTCTGTGCCGTACGACAAGGCCTGGCAGCAGCTGGTCGACGACGCGGTGAAGGCCGCGGGCTGATCTCCCGCCCGGCCCGCCTCGGGGCGGGCCGGGCTTGTTGCCGCCGAAAGGTCTGTTATGAGCCTCGACACCCTTCCGCGGGCGGCGCGGAGCAATCACCGCGCCCGCCCGCCCGGCCGCCGCTGGCGTTCCCGCCTGGACGTCAAGGCGATGCCGTACTTCCTGGTGTCCCCGTACTTCCTGCTGTTCGCCGCCTTCGGGCTCTTCCCGCTGGCGTTCACGCTCTACTACTCGCTGTACGACTACGACCTGACCGGCACCGTCGAGTGGGCCGGTCTGGGCAACTACACCGCGCTGCTGAGCGACGACGACTTCTGGCGGGCCACGGTCAACACCCTGGCCATGTTCATCATCGCCACCGTCCCCCAGATGCTGCTGGCGCTGTTCCTGGCCAACGCGCTGAACAAGCGCATGCGCTTCCGGCTGGCGCTGCGCATGAGCGTGCTGCTGCCGCTGGTCACCTCGGTGGTCGCGGTGGCGGTGGTGTTCACGCAGCTGTTCGCCCGCGACTGGGGCCTGGTGAACTGGCTGCTCGGCATGGCCGGGGTGGACAACACGAACTGGCGGGCCGAGCGCGTGCCGTCGTGGATCGCGATCGCGACCATGGTCGACTGGCGCTGGACCGGCTACAACGCGATCATCTTCCTGGCCGGCATGCAGACGATCCCGCGCGACCTGTACGAGGCCGCCTCGATCGACGGGGCCTCGCAGCGCCGGCAGTTCTGGCAGATCACGCTGCCGATGCTGCGCCCCACGATGATCTTCGTGGTGCTGAACTCCACGATCGGCGGCCTGACGCTGTTCTCCGAGCCGATGACGTTCTACAACGGCAACCCGGACGGCGGCTCGCAGGGCCAGTTCCAGACGGTGGCCATGTTCGTCTACAAGGAGGCGTTCCGTGAGTTCGACTACGGCTACGCCTCGGCCGCGGCCTGGCTGCTGTTCCTGCTGATCCTCATCGGAGCGGCGATCAACTTCGCGTTCGTGCGCAGGATCGGGGGCACGAAATGACCATCTGGAAACCGACCGTCCTGACGCGGGTGCTGCTCGGGCTGGCCATCTTCCTGTCGGCGTTCCCGCTGTACTGGATGCTGGTGATCGCCTCGCGGACGAACTCCGACGCGGTCTCGTCGCCGCCGAAGTTCCTGCCGGGCGGCAACCTGGGCCAGAACATCATCGCGGTGCTCCAGCACCCCGAGGCGAAGTTCGTGGCCGGCCTGACGAACTCGTTCATCGTGGCGAGCGTCGTGACGATCTCGGTGATCCTCATCTCGACGCTGGCCGGCTTCGCGTTCGCCAACCTGAACTTCCGTGGCCGCAACGCGCTGCTGCTGCTGGTGCTGCTGACGATGGCGGTGCCGCTGCAGCAGATGGGCGTGGTGCCGCTCTACCGGCTCATGGTGAGCCTGGAGTGGACGGGCACCCTCAAGGCGGTCATCCTGCCGTACCTGCTCAACGGGTTCGGCGTCTTCCTGATGACGCAGTACACGCGGCAGTCGGTGCCGATGGAGCTGGTCGAGGCCGCCCGGGTGGACGGCGCCGCCACGCTGCGCATCTGGTGGAACGTCGTGCTGCCCGCCGTGCGGCCCGGCATGGCCGTGCTCGGCATCAACACGTTCATGCTCATGTGGAACGACTACATGTGGCCACTGATCGTGCTCAACCAGGACAACCCGACCGTGCAGATCGCGATCAACGGGCTCAACGCGCGGTACTCCACGGAGTACTCGTTGATCTTCGCGGGCACCGCGTTGTCCATCATTCCGCTCATCGCAGTATTCGTCGCATTCGGCCGCCAGATCGTCGGCGGCCTCATGGAAGGTGCGGTCAAAGCGTGACGACACAAGAGGAACAGACGCGTTCCGGGCTGCGCTTCCCTGCGGGCTTCGCGTGGGGGGCCGCGACCTCGGCGTACCAGATCGAAGGGGCCGTCGCGGAGGACGGGCGCGGCACGTCCATCTGGGACACCTTCACCAAGACGCCGGGAAAGGTGCTGAACGGGCACCACGCGGACGTGGCCATCGACCACTACCACCGCTACCGGGAAGACGTCGCCATCATGGCGGAGCTGGGCCTGTCGGCCTACCGCTTCTCGGTCTCCTGGCCCCGGATCCAGCCGGACGGCTCCGGCCGGATCAACCAGAAGGGCCTCGACTTCTACCGGCGGCTCTGCGACGAACTGCGCGAGCACGCCATCGACCCGTGGCTGACCCTCTACCACTGGGACCTGCCCCAGGCGCTGGAGGACGAGGGCGGCTGGCCCAACCGCGACACCGCCTACCGCTTCGCCGAGTACGCCGCCGCGGTCCACGACGCGCTGAAGGACTACGTCCACACGTGGAGCACGGTCAACGAGCCATGGTGCGCCGCGTTCCTCGGCTACGCCTCGGGCGAGCACGCCCCCGGCCGTCGTGAGCCGGAGAACGCGATCAGGGGCGCGCACCACCTCAACCTGGCCCACGGTCTGTCCGTGCAGGCGATGAACGCCCAGCGGGTCGGCGGCTGCGTCAACCTGTACGCGGTCACGCCGGAGACCGACAGCGAGCGCGACCTGGACGCGGCCCGCCGCATCGACGGCCTGCAGAACCGCTTCTTCCTGGACGCCATGCTGCTCGGCCGCTACCCGGAGGACGTGCTGGCCGACCTGCCGGTCGAGCCCGACTTCATCCAGCCGGGCGACATGAAGACCATCAACGCGCCCCTCGACGTGCTGCTGGTCAACTACTACAGCCGCTTCACGGTCTCGGGCGCGCCCGGCGGCAAGCAGTCGGCCGCCGCGGCCCCCACGGACTCGGGGTCTCCGTGGGTCGGCAGCGAGCACGTCTCGTTCGTCAACGGCGGCCGCCCGGTGACCGCGATGGGCTGGGAGATCGACGAGGGCGGCCTGGTGGAGATCCTCACCAGGGTGGCGCGGGACTACCCGCCGATCCCGATGGTGGTCTCCGAGAACGGCGCGGCCTTCGACGACGTGCTGGACGACGGCCGGGTCCACGACAGGGAGCGGCAGGCGTACGTGGAGGCGCACCTCGGCGCCTGCAAGGAGGCCATCGACGCGGGCGTGCCGCTGGAGGGCTATTTCGCCTGGTCGCTGATGGACAACTTCGAGTGGGCCTGGGGTTACGGCAAGCGATTCGGCCTCGTGCTGGTGGACTTCGAGACCCAGGAGCGCGTTCTGAAGGACAGCGCGCTCTGGTACTCGGAGATCATCCGGCAGAATAGGCGCCATGAACCGACCGACTCTTGAGGCAGTCGCTGCTCGGGCCGGGGTGGGCCGGGGCACGGTGTCGAGAGTCATCAACGGCTCGCCCAACGTCAGCGCGAAGGCCCGCGAGGCCGTCGAGCTGGCGATCCGCGAGCTGGGCTACGTGCCCAACCGTGCGGCGCGCGCCTTGGTGACGCGCCGCACGGACACGGTGGCGCTGGTGGTGTCCGAGTCCCAGTTCCGGGTCTTCGACGAGCCGTACTTCGCGGGCACGATCCGCGGCATCGGCTCGGCGCTGGCCGAGACCGGGTTGCAGCTCATCCTCGCGATGGCGCGCACCCCGGAGGAGCACGCGCGGCTCGAGCACTACCTGACGGGCCAGCACGTCGACGGCGTGCTGCTGCTGTCCCTGCACGGGGCCGACCCGCTGCCGGGCAGGCTGGAGACGATGGGGGTGCCGACCGTGCTGGGCGGCCGCCCCGTCGGCCTCGACCCTTACAGCTATGTGGACATGGACAACAGGGCAGGGGCCCGGCAGGCGGTCAAACACCTGCTGGGCCTCGGCCGCACCGCGATCGCCACGATCGCCGGCTCCCAGGACATGGGCGTGGGCGTCGACCGGCTCTCGGGTTACCGAGACGCGCTGCTGCCCTCGGGCCTTCCCGAGCTCGTGGCCTACGGTGACTTCTCCGAGCACAGCGGCGCCGCGGCGATGACCGAGTTGCTGCGCGCCCACCCCGAGCTCGACGCGGTGTTCGCCGCCTCCGACCCGATGGCGCTCGGCGCGATGCGCGTGCTGAGGGCCGAGGGCCGCTCGATCCCCGACGACGTCGCGGTGATCGGGTTCGACGACTCCAAGGCCGCGTTGCACGCCGACCCGCCGCTGACGACCGTGCACCAGCCGACCGAGGCGATGGGGCGGCAGATGGCCCAGCTTCTGGTGGCCCGCATCAACGGCGAGGAGCTGCGCCAGCCCGTGGTGATCCTCGACACCCACCTCGTACGCCGGGAGTCCGCATGAGCAGCAGGATGCGAGGGCCATGGACAGCAGGACCAAGCGGCGTTTAGCGGCGGCCGAGCTCGACGCCCTGGCCCGCCGCGCGGTGGGCGTGGGCGTCGAGTCGGCCACCGAGCTGACCGACGGCTACGCCAACGCCGTGTGGCGGCTGCGACTGGCCGACGGCCGCGACGCGGTGCTCAAGCTGAGCCCGCCGCCCGACCTCGACCAGCTCAGCTACGAGCGCAACCTGCTGCGCATGGAGGCCGCCGCGATCGGCCTGGCCGCGCAGGCGGGCGTGCCGGTGGCGGCGCTGCTGCGCGCCGGGTTCGACGACCCGGTGCTGGGCGGCGACTACCTGCTGCTGGCCGCGCTCGACGGCGTGTCGTGGAACGACGTCAAGCCGGACGGCGAGGCCGCGCTGCGCAGAGAGCTGGGCCGCCACCTTGCCAGGTTCAACACCGTGACGGGCGAGGTGTTCGGCTATCCGCACGCGGGCATCACCGGCCCCACGTGGCGCTCGGCCTTCCTCGCGATGGTGGCGGCGCTGCTGGGCGACACCGAGCGCTACCCGACGCCGCTGCCGCTGCCCGCCGCGGAGATCATGGCGATCGCCGAGGCGGCGGCGCCGGTGCTGGACGAGGTGACGACGCCGCGGCTGGTGCACTTCGACGTGTGGGCGGGCAACGTCTTCCTCGACGTGAGCGGGCCGCCCCGCATCCAGGCGATCATCGACCACGAGCGGGCCTTCTGGGGCGACCCGCTGGCCGAGTTCGTCACGCCGACGATCTTCGGCGAGCTGGCCGACGACGACCCGCTGCTGGCCGGCTACCGCGAGGTGACGCCGCTGGAGCTCACCCCGGCCGCCCGCACCAGGCTCGACCTCTACCGCGCCTACCTCTACCTGATCCTGCTCATCGAGAACGGACCCCGGCAGTACCCGCCGGACGAGTACGCCAGGGTCCGCGACGCCGCGACCGCGTCACTGACGGACGTGCTGAACCGCCTCGTACGCGCGGCCGCGCGGCCCGTCGATTAGGTCGCCGCAGCTGCTGCCGCCCTTGACCGTGTTCGGCACGCCGAGGTCGGCCGGCGTGCCGCCGGAGCAGGCGAGCGCACCCTTGACCGTGCTGCCCGACAGGACGGCCGCACCGCTCTTGAGCCCGGTGAGCAGCGCCGCGCCGCGCAGGTCGGCGCCGGCGACGGTCAGGTTCGCCGCGCCGTGCACCGCGAGCGCGCCGCTGACCCGGGTGCCGAGCAGGTGCACCTCGGCGGGCCGGTCGGCGCTGACCGCGCCGGTGATCCGGCCGCCCGAGGCCACCAGCGACGCGTCCTTTCCGACCGTGACCGTGCCGGTGACCTCGGCGCCGTCGAGGCAGGTGACGCCGGCGGTGACGGTGAGCGGGCCCCGGTGCGCGCCCTTGATCGTGCGGGTGCAGGCGGGCGGCGGCGCGATCGTGGTGACGGTGAAGCTCTTCGGCCTGCCGTAGTTGCCGGCCGCGTCCATCGAGCGGTACTCGATCGTGTGCCGGCCGCGCGGCAGCTTGCCGTAGACCAGCGAGTCGATCTCCGTGCCCTCCTCGGAGAACGTCCACGGCAGTTCGGACGACGTCGGCCAGCCGAAGTAGTTGAACCAGCCGTCGCCGTCCACCCGCGACTCCGAGACCACGTAGCCGTCGTGGTCGTCGTCGCCGGTCAGCCGCATCGTGAACGGGCCGTTGTAGACGTAGGTGTCGCCCGACCTGGCCAGCGGCTCCGACAGCTCGTACGCCGTGCGCGGCGCGGTGGCGTCCACCGTCCACGTGAGCGTCTCGCCCGCCAGGGCCGCGGTGAGCGTGTGCGTGCCCTCGGGCAGGTCCAGCTCGCCCAGATCCAGGTCGGTGCCCTGGTGGCTCTTGCCGTTCAGCGTCCAGGTGACCTCGGGGACGGTCGCCGCCGGGTGGGTGGTCTCCACGTACACGACGTCCTCGCGGCCCACCGGACGGTCGGTCGGCGTGGACGAGACGAACGCCGGCGCGACGCCGTCCGGCGGAGTGGTGAGCGCGGTGTCCACCGTCCAGGTGCGGGTGGCGCTGACGGCCGCCTTGATCCCCGGGTCCCTGACGAAGTCCGTCGGGTCGGCGACGGTCGCGGTGACCGTGTGCCTGCCGGGCGACAGGTTCAGCGTCCTCAGGTCGAGCGCGTCGCGGTCGCCCTCGACCTGCTCGCCGTCCACCGTCCAGGTGGTGACCAGGGAGTGGCCGACCGGCCGCATCGGCTCCACCCACAGCACCCGGTCCGCGCCCACCGGCGCGCCGGACGGCGTCGCGTCCTGCACGACCGCGGTCTTCGCGGTGATGCGCTGCACCATGACCTCGCGGCCGACCTGGTCGTAGGCGTAGCCGAGGGTCTTCATCATCGAGTGGGCGCTCGGGCGCCACACGCCCGTCGTGTAGTACAGACCGCCCTCGTAGCGGCCGATCGTGCCGCCCGACTCGCTCTCCTCGCCCAGCCAGCGCCACCACTTCCCGCGCTGGTCGCGCATCTGCTGCTCGGTCAGCAGCGTGTGGTGCGCGGACGACGGCTCGGGCCCGGTGTAGGCGCCGCCGGGGACGCCGCGCTGGTAGTAGTCGTACTCGTCCTGCAGGCCGCCCAGCGAGTGGCCCAGCTCGTGCGGGCTGATCAGGGCCGACATGCTGTTGCTGCCCGACGCGGTGGCGTACGAGCCGCCGGCGCCGCCGTACGTGCCGCTGTTGGCCAGCGCGAGGATCTGCCGGTTGCCCGAGGTCGTGCCGGTGACCAGGTCGGCGTAGCGGGTGGCGGCGGTGTTGTCCATGGTGATGAGGCGCTGCACGCTGGCGGGGTTGCAGCGGCCCCAGAAGCCCATGCTGAGCGGGGTGGTCCTGCGCGGCGCGTCCAGTCCGGGGTCGCAGCTGATGCCGGACTCGCCGGAGACGATGTCGATCCGGTAGACGTTGATGTAGTTCCGGTACGACTTGAACGGCTCGATGGACCACATCACGTTGAGGTGCCGGTCCACGTCCGCCCGGAACTCGTCCTGCTCGGCCGCGGTGTAACCGTCGCCCATGACGATCAGGTTGAACCGCTTGGCCGGTGCTCCGGTGACCTGCACGGGCACGACGGTGGCCGAGCCGGGCTCGGCGGCGGGCGCGGGGGCCGCCGGAGCGAATAACACAGTGGCGGCCAGTGTCAGGGCCGCGAAAATACGCATGATCGCACTATCGGGTGACAGGCTCCGATAGTCCATCCCGATTCGATCACGCCTGGGCTGGGGAGCGCGCCCCGGAGAGGCCGGCGAACATGACGGGCCGGGAGGGAGGGCACGCCTCGGGGAGGTCGGCGAACATGACGGGTCGGATGGGAGGGTCACGCCTCGGGGAGGTCGGCGAGCATGACGGGGTCGGTGGTGGGCTGCCGGGAGCCCTCGGCCGGTTCGACGGTGAGCGCCACGCGGTCGTCGCGGCGCAGCGGGGTCAGCACCACCGGGGCGCTCGCCCCGCCGGGGCCCGGCTCCAGCAGGCCGGCCGGGCGCGCGCCTCCCGGGCCCATCAGCCACAGCTCGTACGCCTTCGCCCGCGGCAGTTCGGCCAGCCCCGACGAGGTGAACACCATCCGCCCCCGCTCGCGCGAGACGACGACCGTGCCGGTGCCGCCGGTGCTGACCGGCCGCCGCATGGTCTCGGCATCGGCCGCGGCCAGCACGGCGGCCAGCTCGCCGTTCCTGGCGGCGAGGTCGGCGAGGTCGCGGCGGGCGTCGAAGGCGAGCACGCCGAGCGCCACGGCCGCCGCCGCCGACACGGCGACCGACGCCCCGGCCACCACCTCCACGCGCCGCCTCCTTCGCCGCCGCAACGGCACCACCCGCCCGCCATCGCCGCCCCCGGGCGGCACAGGCGGCACAGGCGGCACGGGCAGTCGATGCGACACCGTGGGTGCGTCGTCGGGGATCCATGGCGAGCGGGTTCGGTGGGCGGCGGCGAGGAGGCGGTGACGGAGGCGGGCGGGCGGGGGTTCGGCGACCGTCTCCGCCAGGCGGGCCGCGGTCTCGCGCAGCCGGCGGACCTCGGCCGCGCAGCCGGCGCACACGTGCAGGTGCTCCTCGAACAGCACCCACTCGGCGTACGGCAGCGCGTGCACGGCGTAGGCGCCCGAGAGGGTGTGGAGCTCGTCGTTCATCGTCCACTCCCAGGTGTGAGAGGCGGCTCACCCCCGTACTTCGGCGCTCCTGGCACGCCGGATGGCCCCCGCCCTTGTGCATTTCGGCGAAAGTGCGACAATCTCACTGGGGGATGAATTATGGGATGTGTGATCGCGGGGGGCGGCCCCGCCGGTGCGATGCTCGCCCTCCTTCTGGCGCGATCCGGCGCCGAGGTGACGCTGCTCGAGAAACACGGCGACTTCCTGCGGGACTTCAGGGGCGACACGATCCACCCCTCGACCATGGAGGTGCTCGACGAGCTGGGCCTGGCCGAGGAGCTGCTGAAGCTGCCGCACCGCAAGGCGTACAGCCTGACCGTCGTGTCGGACGCCGGCGACATCCGCCTGGCGAACGTGCGGAACCTGCGGACGAGGTACAACTACATCACGTTCGTGCCGCAGTGGGACTTCCTCACGCTCATCACGCGCGCGGCGGCCCGCTACCCGAACTTCCGGCTGCTGATGAACGCCGAGGCGGTGGACCTGATCCGCGAGGGCGGCGCGGTCCGCGGGCTGCGCTACCGCGACCCGTCGGGCGAGCACGAGATCAGGGCCGATCTGACGGTCGCCGCCGACGGCCGCACCTCGGTACTGCGCGCGAAGGCCGGTCTGGCGCCGCAGGATCTTGGCGCGCCCATGGACGTGCTGTGGTTCCGGCTGCCGCGCGACCCTGGCGACCGCGAGGATCCGTTCCTGCGGGTCTCGCGGGGCCGCCTGATGGTCGCCATCAACCGGGGCGACTACTGGCAGCTCGCGTACGTGATACTCAAGGGCGGCCACGAGCGGCTGACGCACGAGGGCATCGACGCGCTGCGCCGGCCAATCACCGAGCTGCTGCCCTGGCTGGCCGGACGGGCGGAGCAGATCACGAGCCACGACGACGTCAGCGTGCTGACCGTCCGCCTCGACCGGCTGCGCCGCTGGCACCGGCCCGGGCTGCTGTGCATCGGCGACGCCGCGCACGCCATGTCACCGGTGTTCGGCGTCGGCATCAACATGGCCGTCCAGGACGCCGTCGCGACCGCCAACCTGCTGGCCGGCCCGCTCAGGCACGGCGGGCCGATCCCGGAGCGGGCGCTGCACCTGGTGCAGCGGCGGCGCATGCCGCCCACCCGGATCACCCAGGCGCTGCAGCGGGTGATCCAGAACCGCTTCATCAGCCCCACGCTCAGCGGCGACGCCGACCCGACGCGGCGGCTGCCGCGCGACCTGACGGCGATCCCGGTGCTCAACGCGCTGGTGGCCCGCGTGATCGGCCTCGGTGTACGGCCCGAGCACCTCCTGGCAAAGGAACTTTGACTTCCTCTGGGTTCGCACCCGTATAACCGCATTCTCACAACGTGGACAAGGGGGTCGGTGGTGCCGAGCCAGTGGAATACCCTCGTATCTCGTGAGCAGCAATCTAGTGGATCTCGATTCCTGGCGAGCCCTCCCCGCGGCGCAGCAGCCTGACTGGCCAGACCGCGGCGAGCTCGACAAGGTTGTCGCCGAACTCGGCGGCCTGCCCCCGTTGGTCTTCGCCGGCGAGTGCGACCAGCTCAAGGAGCAGCTGGCGGCGGTCGCCCGTGGTGAGGCGTTCGTCCTGCAAGGCGGCGACTGCGCCGAGACGTTCGCCGGCGCGACCGCCGACAACGTGCGTCAGAAGCTGAAGACGTTGCTGCAGATGGCGATCGTGCTGACCTATGCCGGCCGGGTGCCGGTGGTGAAGATCGGCCGGGTCGCGGGGCAGTTCGCCAAGCCGCGGTCCAAGCCCACCGAGGTCCGCAACGGCGTGGAGCTGCCGGCCTACCGGGGCGACATGGTCAACGGCTTCGACTTCACGCCCGAGGCCCGCATGCCCGACCCGTGGCGGCTGCTCAAGGCCTACCACTCCTCCGCCGTGACGCTCAACCTCGCCCGCGCCTTCACCAAGGGCGGTTACGCCGACCTGCGCCAGGTGCACGCCTGGAACCAGGACTTCGTGGCCGAGTCGCCGGCCGGGCGCCGCTACGAGCAGCTCGCTCGCGAGATCGACCAGGCGCTGGCCTTCATGCGGGCCTGCCGGGCCGAGCCCGAGGAGTTCCACACCGTGGAGTTCTACTCCTCGCACGAGGCGCTGATCCTCGACTACGACCGCGCGCTCACCCGCATCGACTCGCGTACGGGGCTGCCGTACGACGTGTCGGCCCACATGGTCTGGATCGGCGAGCGCACCCGCCAGCTCGACGGCGCCCATGTCGACTTCTTCGCCAAGATCCGCAACCCGATCGGCGTGAAGCTCGGGCCCACCACCACGCCCGACGAGGCGCTCGCGCTGGTCGACAAGCTCAACCCGGCCAACGAGGCGGGGCGGCTGACGTTCATCACCCGGATGGGCGCCTCCAAGATCCGCGAGCACCTGCCCGCACTGGTCAAGGAGGTCACCGCGTCCGGTGCGCGGGTGGCGTGGATCTGCGACCCGATGCACGGCAACACGTTCGAGGCGCCGAGCGGTCACAAGACGCGGCGCGTCGACGACGTGCTCGACGAGGTGGCCGGCTTCTTCGAGGTGCACCGCTCGCTCGGCACCCACCCGGGCGGCATCCACATCGAGTTCACCGGTGACGACGTGACCGAGTGCGTGGGCGGCGGCCACGAGATCAACGAGGCCGACCTCGCCACCCGCTACGAGACGGCCTGCGACCCGCGCCTCAACCGCGGCCAGTCCCTCGACCTCGCCTTCCGCGTCGCCGAGCTCTACCGCGGCTGACCGTTCCCGGCCGTCCGTTCCCGGCCGTCCGTCCACGGCCGTCCGTCCACGGCCGTCCGTCCACGGACGGTCGTCCGCGGCTGACCGTTCCCGATGCGCCGCCCCGGCCCCCGAGGCCCGGGCGGCGTGACGCGCCTGCCCCCCTTCCACCCCGCAGCGGGCCGGAGTTCTTCTCCGGTCCGCTGCGTCGCTTTCGGGAGAAGAGTGATCCAGGTCTCATCGGCGGGCAATCCTGAATTTGGGAGAAAGCTGAGGTTTGAGAGCTATGATCGCCCGGAAAAGCTCTCATATTTCAGGAGAAATGACGTGGCTGGTGCTCCGGAGGGGGTCGACCCGAACGTCCCCAACGTCGCGCGCATGTACGACTACTTCCTCGACGGCAAGGACAACTTCGCGGCCGACCGGGCAGCGGCCGAACAGATCCTCCAGAAATTCCCGCACACCAAGGAAGGCGCCAGGGCGAACCGGGACTTCCTCCGCCGGGCGGTGCGCCACCTGGTGGACTCCGGCGTACGCCAGATCGTCGATCTCGGCGCCGGCCTGCCCACCCAGGGCAACACGCACGAGATCGCCCCTGAGGCGCGCGTGGTCTACGTGGACTACGACTCGGTGGTGTGCGTGCACGGCAGGGCGTTGCTGGCCAGGAAGGAGAACGTCGACTTCCTCCAGGCGGACGTGCGCGAGCCCGACGCGCTGCTCGGCAAGCTGGGCGGACTGGTCGACTTCGACCAGCCGGTGGCGTTCCTGATGCTGGCGCTGCTGCACTTCGTCTCCGACGACGACGCCTACGACCTGGTGGCCAAGCTGCGCGCGGCGAGCGCGCCGGGCAGCTACCTCGTGATCAGCCACGCGGTGGACCCGACGCCGGACGAGACCCCGCAGGCGCTGGAGATCTACAAGAAGTCGACGGCCGCGCTGAACCTGCGCACGCGGGAGCAGATCGAGCGCTTCTTCGAGGGTTATGAGCTGGCCGAGCCGGGGCTGACGTTCCCCGCCAGGTGGCGGCCCGACCAGGAGATGATGCTGGGCGACCACATCACCTTCGGGTACGTCGGCGTCGCGCGCAAGCTCTGACCCGGCCTGTGGCGACAGGGAATGAGAAAGGCCCCGCCGTGAACCGGCGGGGCCTCGACGTGTCGGCGGTCAGTTCTGCTGGGCGTTCTTCAGCTCTTCGCTGAGCTCGGCCCTGATGGCGTCCATGTCGAGGGCCCTGACCTGCCTGATGAGGTCTTCGAGCGCGGGCGCCGGGATGGCGCCGGCCTGCGCGAAGACGACGATGCCGTCGCGGATGGCCATCAGCGTGGGGATCGAGGTGATGTCGAACCCCTGGGCGAGGCCCTGCTCCGCGTCGGTGTCGATCTTGCCGAAGGTGATGTCCTCGTGCTTGTCCGACGCCTGCTCGAAGATCGGCCCGAACTTCTTGCACGGCGGGCACCACTCGGCCCAGAAGTCGAGCAGCACGATCCCCTTGTCGGCGATGTCGTTGAAGTTCTTCTCGGTTACTTCGATGGTCGCCACAAGTGGCTCCTTGCTCGTTGTCGCTAGCAGTGCATCCGTCTCAACCACGTACCCACACCCAGCATTCCATGCTCCGGCGGCGGGCGCGGCCCTTCGGATCGGCCGCGCCCGCCGGGGCTCAGCGTCCGCCGGGCCCTCCGCCGGGCCCTCCGCCGGGCCCTCCACCGGGCAGGGTCAGGCCGATGACCAGCGGATCGTGGTCGGATGAGCGGTAGGCGTCCGGCCGGTAGAGGTCGGGCGGATTGAACTCGGTGTTGTAGTCGCGGATGCGCGGCTCGTCGGCGTTGATGTGCCAGATCGCGGCGCTGGTGACCCGCTTGAGCAGTTGCCTGCCGACCAGGGCGTGGTCGAGCTCGCCCGCCAGCCCGTCGAACAGGTAGCTGTAGCGCTGCGCGGCGGGCACGAACCGCTTGGTGACGCTGGTCAGGCCGCCCGCCTCGAGGGTGTCGATGGGGTCCTCCTCGCCGTAGGCGTTGAGGTCGCCGAGCACGATCGGGTTGGGCAGGTCCCGGTCCTCGATGAGGCCGAGCAGGGCCTGGGCCTGGGCGACGCGGGTGGCGTTCCAGCAGCTCTGGCCGTCGCCCTGGTCGGCGTCGGGGCCGCCGGACGGGCAGCTGCCCTTCGACTTGAGGTGGTTGACGAGCATCGTGAACGGCTGGCCGCCGCCCTTCCTGCGGAAGGTCTGGATCAGCGGGGGCCGGCTGAAGACGGGGTCGTCCGACGCCTGTGCCGCGCCGACCGGGATGAGCTTGGCGGGCTTGTAGATCAGGCCGACCTGGATGGCGTCGGTGCCGGGGTACGGGTGCGAGAGCGCCGCGTACGTACCGGCTCCGGCCTGGGCGTTGACCGCGTCCACGAGCGCCTGGAGGGCGGTCTGGCCGTTGTTCTCGACCTCCATGAGGGCGACCGCGTCGGCGTCGAGGCCCTTGAGCGCGGCCACCAGCTTGGCGAGCTGGCGCTCCTGCTCCGCGGCGTTGTTCGCGCCGCGCGAGCCGAGCGTGGTGAACCAGTTGAGGGTGTTGAACGAGGCCACCTTGACGTTCCCGATCACCGGGAACGGCTTGGGCGTGCGCGGGTTGGCGTTCGCGTACGCGATGGGCTTGGTGGGCTGCAGCCGGTAGGAGCCGAAGCCGTAGCCGAGCACGCCGGTGACGCCGAGCGCCACGTCGCCGGTCCGCACGATGGGCGGCAGCGTGGCGGGGTTCTCGCGGGTGGAGGCGTCGTCCACGAGCAGGGAGCGGCGCTCGTCGAGCCCGGCGTCCACGCCGCGCCGGTCGGTCGGCTGGAACAGCCGGCCCTGGGAGGAGAGCGTGACCTCGCCGTAGCGGCCCAGGTTGTAGTGCTCGCTGACGGTGAGCGGCTGCGGGAAGGTCAGCAGCATGTTCTCGACCGGCTCCAGGCTCTTGCCGGGGGTCACCGGCAGCCGGTACGGCAGCGCCGCCGCCTTGCCCTTGCCGCACACGTCCACGGCGGTGACGGGCGACAGCTCGGTCAAGCCGTTGAACTCGGTCACCGTGCCGGTCACCAGGACCCGGTCGCCGGCCTTGACGTCCTTGACCGACTCGCGGGCGTAGGCGAACAGCCCTTCCGACGTCGCCGGGTCGGCGTCCGGCCTGGGGTCCTGGAGGAAGAAGCCGCTGAGCTGGTCGGCCCGCTGGAAGTCGGCGGTCACGACGCCCTCGACGCGTACCGTCCGGCCGGCCAGGGGGCTGGCTTCTCCGCCGCCCTGCACCTGCGCGATGCGGTGCGAGGCCGGGGTGGCGCAGGACCCTGGGGCGGGGTCGGCGGTGTTGCCGGCGGCGGGAGCGGCCGGAACGGCCACCGGGATCGCCACCGCGATCAAGGCCGCCAGGGATGCTCGTGATAAAGCGTGCATGCCCGGCACTTTACGGCCAATATGACCCGCATATTTCCACATAAAGATGGATAGAACATTAAATCGCCGAACCTTGACATCGGCACCGGCGGGTATCACCTGAGCATGGACTGGGTCACCTGCGCGTATTCTGCTGCTTGCACCGGAATCGCTAGCCGTCCGACCGGGCTCTGTCTCGCCCACCTCGATCCCGAGCACCTGAGCGCGGCGCTCGCCGAGCTCTCCCCCGGCCGCCTGCTCGACCTGCGCGGCACCACCGTCACCAGCGCCCTGTTCGCCCGCGTCCTCGACGCCATGGGCGGCCGTCCAGGACGGGCCAGGCTCGACCGGGTCACCTTCACCGGCGACGTACGGCTGTCAGGGGTGACGTTCCGCGGCGACGTGTCGCTCGACGGCGCCAGGTTCGACCGGCTCGCCTCGTTCTTCGGCGCCAGGTTCGAGGGCAACGTGTCGCTGGCGGGCGTCAGGTTCGCCCGCGAGCTGTCCTTCCACGGCGTCACCGCACGCGGGCACGTCTCGCTCGACCAGGCCGTGATGTCGCGCGACGCGCTGTTCAGCCAGGCCGAGTTCGGGCACGGGCTGTCCTGCGAGCGCGCCAGGTTCGACGGGTACGCCACCTTCGACGGCGCCCACCTGGGCGGCGGCGCGGTCTTCAGGGGCGCGCGCTTCGGCCGTACGCTGTCGTTCCGCAAGGTCAGGGGGCACGCCGGGTTCGAGGCCGCCCACTTCGCCGCCGACGCGTACCTGTCGGCCACCGGCCGGCTGTCGGCGGCCAGGGCGCGCGCCGACGGGCTGCTCGACGTCGCGGTGGCCTGCTGCGGCGTGAACCTGCGCGGCGTCGAGGTGACCGGCCCCACCACCCTGCGGCTCACCGACTCCCAGGCCGACCTGGAGGGCGCGGTCCTGCACGGCCCGGCCACCGTGACCGGGCGCGGCCGCTCCACGCTCACCTCGCTGCGCCAGGTGGACGCCGGTGACCTCGCGCTGCACGGGCTCGACCTGACGACGTGCCGCTTCGCGGGGCTGGCGCACCCGTCAGGCGTGCGGGTCAAGGACTGCACGTTCGCGCTGACGCCGCGCGGCGTGCAGCTCAGCCTGCGCTGGCCGATGCTGCGCTGGTTCTCCCGCCGCCGGGCGCTGGCCGACGAGCACACCCTGCGCGACGGCCGCCGCGGGGGTGGCCACGGGGGCGGCCACGGGGGCGGCCATGACGACCCCGGCGACCCGGGAGCCACACCCGACGGGCTCGCCGCCCTCTACGCGGGCCTGCGCCCCAGCGACCGCGCCACCTCGGCCGACTTCGCGTTCGCCGCCATGGAGATGCGCCGCCAGGCCGGTCACGGCTGGTGGCTGTCGGTGTCGTGGCTGCTGTGCGGGTACGGCATGCGCCTCGGCCGGGCGGCGCTCTGGCTGGCCGTGGTGGCGGCGCTGGCGGCGGCGGCCGTCCTGTGGAGCACGGCCTCCCACGCCGGCCAGCACCGCACCCCGGCCAACCAGGCCGTCCCCCGCTGACGGCACCCCGCTCACGGCACCCCGCTGACGACGCCCTGCCGACGCCGCCCTGCGCCCTGCCCGCCGGCCACAGCGCCGGCCGACGGGCGGCGGACGTGCGGGCGTGCGGGCGGCGGGCGTGCGGGCGGCGGGCGTGCGGGCGGCGGGCGTGCGGGGCTCAGAGCTGGGCGGCGAGCGCCTCGATGGTGGCGAAGTGGCGGGGCCAGCCGCCGCCCATGATGCGCCGCGACATCTGCTGCAGCTCGTCGTCGGGGTCGAAGCCCTCGTGGTCGAGGAAGAGCCTGGTGCCCTTGCCCTCGGGCTCCAGCCGCCAGGTCACGGTCCAGTCCACTCGCCCGTCGCTCCAGGCCAGCCGGAGCAGCTTCTCCGGCTCGATCGCCAGCACCTCGCAGTGGACGACCCCGTCGAAGCCGACCGCCTTCTTGGGCGTGGTGGTGAAGGTGAAGCGGTGGCCGACCTCGGGCCTGAAGTCGTTCGGCATGAGCCAGCGGGCCAGCAGCTCCGGCTCGGTGAGCGCGCGCCACACCTTGGCCGGCGGGTGGGCGAGGAACTGGTCGAGCCTGATGGCCGTGCGCTCCTCAGTGGTCTCCGGCGGTCCGGCGGGTGGTGGTGTCTGCGGCATCGTCGTCCTCCAGGCCGTCGAGCAGGGTGGTCAGTGCGGCGAGGCGCTCTCGCCAGAAGCGTTCGTACGGGCTGAGCCAGTCGCGGATCTCCATCAGCGGTCCCGCCTCCAGGCGGTAGTGGCGTTCGCGGCCCTTGCGGGTCTCCGACACCAGCCCCGCGTCCCTGAGCACCTTGAGATGCTCCGACACGCTGGGCCTGCTCATGTCGAACCGCTCGGCCAGCCGGCCGGCGGGCTGCGCGCCCTCGTCGAGCAGCAGGCGCAGCAGCTCCCGCCGCGCGGGGCTGGCCAGCGCGGCGAAGACGTGGTCGGCGCTCACGCCTGGCTGACCACGAAACCGTTGCCGTCGGGGTCGTGGAAGAGCAGCTGCCGCCCCCACGCCTGCTCGCTCGGCCCGTCGAAGGCGACGCCGTGCTCGCCCAGCCGGGCGGCCAGCGCGTCGAGGTCGGGCGCGCCGACGACCAGGCCGCCGATCGGCGCCATGCCGGGGAACCACGAGGCCAGCAGCAGCGTCGTCGCGCTGCCCTTGGGAGCCACGGTGAGCCAGCGGCCCATGGGGAAGGGATTGTCGGTGCGTACCTCGAAGTCGAGCACCCGCGTGTAGAAGTCGTGTGCCGCGCTCTGGTCGGCGACCGGCACGGTGACGGTGAGGATGGAGGAGATGGGCATGTCGGACACTATATGTAGGAATTTTCCTACGTGACAAGCCCCGCCCCCGCGCCGGATATCAGGGGATTCCCCGATGAGACCGGCTGCCGTTCTCCTTACACTTGAGCCATGCTCATCGACGACTACGTGGCCGAGCTGGACAGAGCCGTCTGCGGGCCGCCTGGGCCCAAGCACGACCTGGTCGTCGAGGCACGTGACAGCCTGCTCGACACCGCCGAGGCGTTCGAGGCCGAGGGGCTCGACCGGGCGGAGGCCGAGCGGCGCGCGGTCGAGGAGTTCGGCGAGGTCGCCGAGATCGCGCCGGGCTTCCAGCTCGAGCTGACCGCCGCGTCGGGGCGGCGGCTCGGCATGCTGCTGTTCGTCAGCGTGCCGATCACGGTCGCGATGTGGTCGCTGTTGTGGCGCCTCTATCCCGCCGACGCGAGCGTCTGGCTCGACAGGCCCGGCTGGTACGTCCCGCTCTCCCGGCTGCTCGACGTGCTCCAGCTCGGCACCGGCCTGTACGGCGGCCTCGTGGTCTTCGCGCTGAGCAGGGGCGCCCGCTGGATCCGGCGGCCCAGGCTGGCCGTCCGGTCGATGGGCATCCTGGTGTGGACGGCGCTGCCGCTCACGGGTGTGCTGGCGATGGTGCTGTCGTTCGCCGTCGACGCACCCAACTCACTCGACTCGCTGCCGGCCCTGCTGGCGAACCTGGTCACCTCGGCGATGTGGGGCCTGCAGCTCTACGGCGCCGCCAGGTGCGTACGCGTGACGCGCGCCTGAGCCCCACTCACGGCACAGCTCACGACACAGCTCACGACACAGCCGCCGACTCGGCCCGCAGCACGCTGCCGATCACGGTGGAGAACTCCCGCCAGGCCGACCGCTCTCCCTGCAGCTGCTTCCTGCCCGAATCGGTGAGCCGGTAGGTGCGGCGCCTGCGGCCGCCCACGGTCGCCCACTCGCTCGACAGGTGGCCGATGCGCTCGAGCCTGCGCAGCGCCGGATAGACGGTGCCGGTGGGCACGCTGAGCGCTCCTCCGCTGCGTTCCTGCAGCGCCTCGATGATGGCGTAGCCGTGCAGCGGCTTCTCCTCCAGCACGGAGAGGAGGAGAGCGTCCATGTGGCCGCGCAGCGCATCCGGGTTCATGTCATCGATCCTAGACACCGGTTCATCATGTAGCCAAACTACATGTAGCCTTTCTACGTGTAGACTACCTACGTATGAACACGACTTCGGAGCGGTGAATGGACGTCCTGGATCTGGCACGCACGCAGTTCGCGGTGACCGGCAGCCTGCACTTCCTGTTCGTGGTGCTCACGCTGGGCCTGGCGCCGCTGGTCGCGATCATGCACACCAGGTGGGCACGGTCGGGGCAGCCCCTGCACGAAGGCATGACGCGCTTCTGGGGGCAGGTCTACGTCATCAACTACGCGCTCGGCATCGTGACCGGGCTCGTGATGGAGTTCCAGTTCGGGCTGGCGTGGAGCGGGCTGACCGACTACGCCGGCGACGTCTTCGGGGCTCCCCTCGCCATGGAGACGCTGCTGGCCTTCTTCCTGGAGTCCACCTTCCTCGGCCTGTGGATCTTCGGCTGGGGCCGGCTGCCCAGGTGGGCGCACGTGGCCTGCATCTGGGTCGTGACGCTCACCGCGTACGCCAGCGCGTTCTTCATCATGGTCGCCAACTCGTTCCTGCAGAACCCGGCGGGCGCCGTCGCCGACGGTGAGCGCCTGCGCCTGGCCGACTTCGGCGCGCTGCTCGCCAACAAGGCGCTGATCTTCTCCTTCCCGCACGTCATCGGGGCCGGGCTGTTCACCGGCGGGATGGTGCTGGTGGGCGCGAGCGCGTACCGGCTGTGGCGGCGCGCTCCCGAGACCGAGTTCTTCGGGCGCTCGCTGCGCACCGGCGTGCTCACCGCCGCCGTCGGCATCTTCGTGACCATGGCGTTCGGCTACGCCCAGTTCGGCGGCGTCACCGAGGACAAGTTCGGCGCGCACAACCCGGTGGCCGCCACCGCGCTCGGCTTCATGATCGAGATCGGCCAGCTCCTGGCGCTGGTCGTGCTGCTCGTGATGCTGCCGCTGATCCGCGTGCTGCCGCGGGCCCGCTGGGCGCATCCGATCCTCATGCTGATGACGCCGCTGCCGTTCGTCCTGTCGATACTCGGCTGGGTCGCCAGGGAGGTCGGCAGGCAGCCGTGGATGATCTGGGAGCGGCTCAGCGTCGCCGACGCCATGACGCCGGGCCTGACCTCCGGCATGGTGACGGGCTCGCTGGCCGCCTTCACGGCCGTGCTCGGCCTGCTCGCCGTCGTCGACTACGTGCTCATCGCCAAGGTGATCAGGCGCGGGCCGCGCGGGCTCGACCTCGGCGCCGCCGCCGATGAGCCCCGCTCCCCCGCCCTGACCTTCTGAGAGGTGCTGACGATGGACCTGCTGTGGTTCGCCATCTTCGCCGTGCTGCTCGCCGGATACTTCGCGCTGGAGGGCTTCGACCTCGGCGTGGGACTGCTGCTGCCGGTGCTCGGCAGGACGCGCGCCGACCGTGACCGCCTGGTGGCCGCGATCGCCCCGTACGTGCTGGCCAACGAGGTGTGGCTGGTGGCCGTCGCCGGGACCCTGGCCGGGGTCTACCCGCTGCTGGAGGGCGAGGTGCTGGTCGGGCTCTATCCGCTGGTCGTGGCCATGCTGATGAGCTGGGTGCTGCGCGACGCCGGGCTGTGGTTCCGCCGCAGGCTCGGCGGGTCGCTGTGGCGGGGCTTCTGGGACGGCGCCGTCGCGTTCGGCTCGCTCGGCCTGTCCGCGGGCTGGGGCATGGCCCTGTACGCCGCCGCCACCGGCTTCCAGGCCCCCGTCGTGCACCCGCTGGGCCTGCTGCTCGGCGTCGTGGTGACGCTGCTGTTCGCCTTCCACGGCTGGACGTTCCTGGCCTGGCGCACGCCGGGCGTCTTCGGCGCCGTCAGGTCGGGGCGGGCGGTGCTGGTGTCGGGGCTGGTGGCCGCGCTGCCCGCGATCGGGGTGCTGGCGGGCGCGATGCCGTACCTGCTGGCGCACACCGCTCCCCCGGCCACGCTGAATGTGCTGAGTCTCATGGTCCTGCCTGTCGCACCCATCCTGGTGGGGGCGCAAGTATGGGTATGGCGGACTTTCCGGCCAGGCAAGACCGCCACGTTGCTCCCTTCGTTCTTCTGAGGGCTTACTGAGCGCGATCTGAGGGGCTCTGTGCACAAAGGTTTGCTTTCGCTCATGCGGGCCGAGCGTGCGGTCCGCATGCACCTCGGCCTCACCATGGCCGCCGCCGTGCTCGCAGGGCTGCTCGTGCTGGTGCAGGCCGAGCTGCTCGCGGGCGTGCTGTCCGGGCGCTTCACCGCGGCGGCGCTCGGCGTGCTGGCGGCGGTGGTCGGGGTGCGGGCGCTGCTCGCCTGGACACAGGGCGTCTTCGCCGGGCGCACGGCGACCGGCGTCAAGTCGGCGCTGCGCCACCGGCTGCTGGACCGGCTGCGCGAGCTGGGCCCCGCCCGGCTCGCCGCCCACCGCTCGGGCGAGCTGGTCACGCTCGCGGGGCGCGGCCTCGACGGGCTCGACAACTATTTGACCGGCTATCTGCCGGCCATCGCCGTGGCCGGGGTCGTGCCGGTGGCCGTGCTCATCCGGCTGTTCGCCGCCGACCTCGCCAGCGCCGTGATCGTGCTGGTCACGCTGCCGCTCATCCCCATCTTCGGCGCGCTCGTCGGCATGACCACCAAGGCCGTCACCGAGCGGCAGTTCCACGCCCTGTCGCGGCTCGGCGGCCACTTCCTCGACGTCGTGCGCGGGCTGCCCACGCTGCGCGCCTTCGGCCGGGCCCGCTACCAGGCCGGCGTCATCAAGCAGGTCGCCGACGCCCACCGCAGCGCCACCATGCGGACCCTGCGGGTGGCGTTCCTGTCGTCGCTCGTCCTCGAACTGTGCGCGTCGCTGTCGCTGGCGCTGGTGGCGGTGCCGATCGGGCTGCGGCTGCTCGGGGGGTCGCTCGACCTGACGACGGCGCTGCTGGTACTGCTGCTGGCGCCGGAGGCGTACCTGCCGCTGCGGGCCATGGGGACCCGCTTCCACGCCTCCATGGAGGGGGTGGCGGCGGCCGACGCCGCCTTCGCCGTCCTGGACGACGAGCCTGAGCGCGCCGGCGGCGGCACCCGTGCGGTGCCCGGCGGCGGCGCGCCCGAGATCCGGCTGGAGAACGTCACCGTGCGCTATCCGGGCCGTGACACGCCGGCGCTGGAGGACGTCTCGCTCACCATCTCCCCCGGCGAGCGCGTCGCCCTGGTCGGCGAGAGCGGGGGCGGCAAGAGCACGCTGCTGCACCTCGTGCTCGGGTTCGTCCAGCCGTCCTCAGGCCGGGTCCTCATCGACGGGACCGACCTGCGGGAGCTCGACCTGGCGCGGTGGCGGGCGCGGCTGGCGTTCGTGGCGCAGCGCCCGCACCTGTTCGCCACGTCGGTGGCCGGCAACATCCGGCTCGGCGCCCCCACGGCGTCCATGGACGACGTCCGCAGGGCCGCCGCGGCGGCGCACGCCGACTTCGTCGAGGACCTGCCCGAGGGGTTCGACACGGTGCTGGGCGAGCGCGGCACGAACCTGTCCGCCGGCCAGCGCCAGCGCGTCGCCCTGGCCCGCGCCTTCTGCCGCCCCGCCGCCTCCGTGCTGCTCCTGGACGAGCCCACGGCCCGCCTCGACGGCCGCAGCGAGGCCGCGGTGGTGACGGCCACCGCCGAGCTGGCTCAGGGCCGTACGGCCGTCATCGTCGCGCACCGGCCCGCCATGATCGATCTGGCCGACCGCGTCGTCCGCGTCCACGACGGGCGCATGGTCTCCGACTCCGGGCTCCGCGTGGAAGGGAGCAGGCCGTGAAGCGGCGCATCGGGTTGCGCGTGTGGTGGGCGGTGCTGGCCGGGTCGGCGGCCGACCTCGCCGGGCTCGGGCTCATCGCCGCCGCCGCCTGGCTGATCACGCGGGCGGCCGAGCAGCCGCCGCTGGCCGCGCTGAGCGTGGCGATCGTGGCGACGCGGGCGTTCGCCACCGGCAAGGGCGTCTTCCGGTACGCGGAACGCCTCACCGGCCACGACGTCGCCCTGCGCGCCCAGGCGGGCACCAGGGAGGACCTGTACGAGGCCCTCATCCCGCCCCAGCGTCCCCGCCACGGCGGCGCCGACCTGCTGAGCCGGATGGTGGACGACACGGTGGCCGTGCAGGACCTGCTGGTCCGCTGCCTCCTGCCGGCCGCCGCGGCGGCGATGGCCGGGCTCGCGGCCGTGGTCATCGGCCTGACGATCCTGCCGGTGGCGGCGCTGGTGCTGGTGGCGGGCCTGGTGCTGGCCGGGGTGCTGCTGCCCGCCGGCACGGCCGCCGCGGCCCGCCGCTGGTCGGCGCGGATCGCCCCGGCGCGGGCGGCGCTGGCGGGCCGGGTGGCCGACCTGGTGCACGGCTCGGCCGACCTGGCCGCGTACGGGGCCGACGACGCCGCCCTGGACCGGGCCCGGGCGGCCGACGAAACTCTGGCCGCGCTCGAACGCCGCCAGTCCCGCGTGCACGCCGCCGCCCTGGCCGGCGGCACCCTGCTGCAGGGCCTCACGGTGGCCGCGGTGGTGCTGCTGGCCCAGGCGGCGGGCGTCGGCTCCGTCGGCACGGCGGTGCTCGCCCTGACCGGCCTGGTGGCGTTCGAACCCGTGCTGCCCCTCGCGGCGGCGGGCGAGCGGCTGGCGGGCATCACGGCCGCGCTGCGGCGCCTGCGCGAGGTGCGCTCCTCGGCCCCCGCCGTCACCGAGCCCGCCGCCCCCGCGCCCCGCCCGGAGTCCCCGCTCACCATCGAGATCGACGACCTGGTGGTCCGCCACCCGGCGAGCGGGGAGCGGGCGGCGCTGGACGGGGTGTCGCTGCGGGTCGCGCCGGGGCGGCGGGTGGCCATCGTCGGGCCCAGCGGCGCGGGCAAGAGCACGCTGCTGGCCGCCCTCATGCGCCTGGCCGAGCCCGAGTCGGGGAGCATCCGGGTCAACGGCGTGGACCTGCGCGACCTGGCGGGCGACGACGTACGGGAGCTCATGACGGGCCTCACCCAGGACCCGTACATCTTCCGCGCCAGCCTGCGCGACAACCTGCGCCTGGCCGGCCCCGGCGCGGACGACGAGCGGCTGCTGCGGGCGGTGCGCGACGCCCAGCTGGACGGCTGGGTCGAGCGGACCGGCTGGGACACCGAGCTGGGCGAGGACGGCAGGACGGTGTCGGGCGGCCAGCTGCAGCGGCTGGCGCTGGCCAGGGCCCTGCTCTACGACCCGCCCGTGCTGCTGCTCGACGAGCCCGCCGAGGCGCTCGACGAGGAGACCGCCGACCGGCTGATGGACGACCTGCTGGACGTCACCCGCGACCGTACGACCCTCCTGGTGACCCACCGGCTCAAGGGCCTGGAGTCGGTCGACGAGGTGATCGTGCTGGAGGACGGCAGGGTGACGCAGCGCGGCCGGCACGACGAGCTGGTGCGCGTGCCCGGCTATTACCGCGACCTCTGGGAGTCGGAGGTCCTCACCCGGCGGTGACGTACCCGTGCCCACGGGTTGTGTTGGCGACGCAATCAGGTTTACGATGCAAACTACTCTACAAAGCCGAGGAGTTTGCATGGTCGACGACGAGGAGCGCGTTCCCACTCCCGAGGAGATGCTGCGGGTCATCGAGGAGCAGAGCCACGCCACCACGAAGTGGCTGCACGGCGACCCGCGCCTGCTCTACGTCCCGTGGGGGGTCGCCTGGCTGCTCGGCTTCTCCGCCCTCTTCCTGCACTACGGGCTCGACGGCCGCCCCTACCTGGCGATCACGCAGATGCAGGCGGTGGGCGTGCTGCTGGCGGCCATGCTCGTCGCCGGCGCGGTCTCCGCGTACGGGATCGTCAAGATGAACAAGCTGGTGCGCGGCGACACCTCGGCCAGAGGCGCGATGTACGGCTACGCCTGGCTGGCCGGCATGGTGCTGACGTCGATCATCGCGATCCGGCTGGGCCCGCTGCTGCCCGCGGCGGAGCGCGGCCTGCTGTGGGCGGGCGGCTCGCTGCTGGTGGTGGCGCTGCTCTACATGCTCGGCGGCGCGATCTGGCTCAACTGGCCGATGTTCTTCATCGGCGGCTGGACGGCCGGCGTCAACGCGCTCGGCGTGCTGCTCGGCACGGGCCTGCACGCGCTGCTGACGGCGGTCCTGCTGGGCGGCGGGTTCATCGCGGCGGGGCTGTGGCTGTGGCGGAGGCAGCGCGGGTGAGCGGGCTGCCCGAACTCGATCCGGTGATCCACGCCCAGGCACGGCTGCGCGTGGTGGCCGCGCTCAACGTGCTGGCCGACGGCGACGAGATGGCCTTCAACTCGATGAAGGAGCTGCTCGGCATGACGGCGGGCAACCTGTCGGTGCACCTCACCAAGCTGGAGGACGCCGGCTACGTCCGCATCACCAAGACGCACAAGGGCCGCACCCCCGTCACGTACGTGGCGCTGACCAAGCGCGGACGGCTGGCCTTCGAGGAATACACCGCGGCGATCCGCGCCCTGCTGGACAACGCTGGAGGAGTGCGATGACGGTCCTGGCCCGCGCGTCCGAGGTCACCCGCCGCTACGGCGACGTGGTGGCGCTCGACCGCGTCTCACTCGGCATCGGGGCAGGTGAGCTGGTCGGCCTGCTGGGTCCCAACGGCGCCGGCAAGTCCACCCTGATCAACCTGCTGGTCGGGCTGCGCCGGCCGACGTCCGGCACGGTCGAGCTGCTCGGCGGCTCGCCGCTCGACCCGGCGACGCGGCGCCGCATCGGCGTGACCCCCCAGGAGACGGGGCTGCCCGAGTCGCTGCGGGTCGGCGAGGTGGTCGACTTCGTCCGCGCGCACTATCCCGACCCGGTCGGCGGGCCCGAGCTGCTCGACCGCTTCGGGCTCGGCGACCTCGCGAAGCGGCAGGTGGGCGGCCTGTCGGGCGGGCAGCGGCGGCGGCTGGCGGTAGCGCTGGCGTTCGCGGGCGACCCGCGGCTGGTCGTCCTCGACGAGCCGACCACCGGGCTCGACGTGGAGGCCAGGCACGCCCTGTGGGCGGGCGTCAGGGCGTACCACGAGGGCGGCGGCACGGTGCTGCTGACCAGCCACTACCTGGAGGAGATCGAGGCGCTGGCCCAGCGGGTGGTGGTGATGGGCGGCGGCCGGGTGCTCGCCGACGACACCGTGAGCGCGATCCGCGGCATGGTGGGCGTGCGCCGGGTCTCGCTGGTGGCCGAGCGGCTGCCCGAGCTGCCCGGCGTGCTGGGCAGCGAACTGGTGGACGGCCGCACGACGCTGGTCACCACCGACCCCGACCGGCTGGTGATCGAGCTCGTCCGCAGCGGCGCGCCGTTCTCCGGCCTGGAGATCAGGCCCACCACCCTCGAAGAGGCGTTCCTCACCATCACCGCGAAGGAGCCGTCCCATGTCTAGCCTGGTCGCCGCGCACACCAGGATCCTGCTGCTCGAACAGCTGCGGGTCCCCATCGGCCTCGCGGCGGGCGCGTTGTTCCCCGCGGTCGCGCTGGCGGCGTTCGTCGTGCCGTTCGCGGGCGACGACCCGCGAGCGGCCACGATGGCTACGGCGTCGCTGACGCTCTTCGGCGCGATGTCGCAGGCGATCATCGGGCTGTCCGTCACGGTGGCGCAGGACCGCGAGCAGCCCTGGAACCCCTACATCCGCACGCTGCCCGCCGGCCCGTTCCCCCGCTTCGCCGGGCGCATCCTCGCGATGCTCGCCCAGATGGTGCTCGCGGTGGTGCCGGTGCTTGTGGTGGCGGCGCTGTTCACCGCGGCCACCATCACGCCGCTGGGGCTCCTCGCGGGCCTGGTGACGCTGCTCGCCGGCGTGGTGCCGTTCATGCTGATGGGGTTGTTCATCGGCTTCCTGCTGACCGCGAAGGCGACGATCGCGGTGTCGCAGCTGCTGTTCTTCCCGATGGGCGTCCTCGGCGGGCTGCTGCTGCCGCCCCAGATCCTGCCCGGCTTCCTGGAGGCGGTCTCGCCGTTCACGCCGGCGCGCGGGGTGGCCGAGCTGCTGTGGGCGGTGACGGCGGGCACCACGCCCGGCGTGGTGTCGCTGGTCTCGCTGGCCGCCTGGACCGTGCTGGCGGCGGCGGGGGCCGTCTGGGCGTACCGGCGGGACGAGGGCCGGCGCTTCGCCTAAGGGGAAATGTCGCGAAAAAAAGGGGGTGTGCCGCCGAGTCCGCAGCGATCTCGACGGCACACCCGCTCATGAGGGGGTCCTGATGTTACGCGTTCTCCGCAAGGGTGACGTCGACCTCGTGGCTTTCGCCGTCCCTCATATATGTGATCTTGACCTCTTGGCCCGGTTTGAAACCTCTGACCTGCCCGACAACCGTATCGCCTCCGTCAACCGTCTTGTCGCCGATCTTCGTGATCAGGTCACCTTGCTGCAGTCCGGCCTTCTCCGCCGGGCTGCCCGGCGAGACCTGCCTGACCAGCGCCCCTGCCACGTCGCCGGTGGCGTCGGTGACGCTCACGCCGAGCCAGGCGTGGGTGACCTTGCCGCTGCTGATGAGCTGCTCGGAGACCTGCTTGGCGGTGTTGACCGGGATCGCGAAGCCGACGCCGCCGCCCGCCGCGTCGGAGGCGATGGCGGTGTTGATGCCGACCAGCTCGCCGGCCGCGTTGACCAGCGCGCCGCCGGAGTTGCCTGGGTTGATCGAGGCGTCGGTCTGGATCGCGCCGCCGATCGTGGTGGGCGCGCTCTCATTGTCCTGCGGCCAGCCGGGCGGCAGCTGCCTGCGCTGGTCGTTGCCGAGGTTCAGCGTACGGTCGAGCGCGCTGACGATGCCGGCCGTGACGGACCCGTCGAGGCCGAGCGGGCTGCCGATGGCCAGCACCGGGTCGCCCACCTTGAGCTGGTCGCTGTCGCCCAGCGTGGCCTTGGTCAGCCCCGAGACGCCCTCGGCCCTGATGACGGCCAGGTCGGTGGCCGGATCGGTGCCGACGACGGTGGCCTTGGCGGTCTTGCCGTCGCTGAACTTGACGCTCATCTGGCCACCCTGACCCGCCCCCACGGCCACGTGGTTGTTGGTCAGGATCAGGCCGTCCTCCGAAAGCACCACGCCGGAGCCCTCACCGCTCTGTCCCTGGATCATCACGACCGTGGGCTGCACCTTGGCCGCCACTTCCGCCACCGTGAGCTGGTCGGAGGCCGACTTGAAGACCGGGCTCGGGGCGCTGGGGCTGCTGCCGGCGACCGGCTCGGGCTGGAACGAGGTGGCGACGACGGCCCCGACGACACCGCCGCCGACGGCCATGGCGGCCATGGCGAGAGCCGCGATGGCCTTCTGGCCGACGGTGAAGCGCTGCCTCTTGGGCTGCGCCGGCGGTGGCGGCACCTCCATGACGATCGTCTCCCGCCGGGGGAAGCCCCCGGCGGCCGGTGGGGTGGCGCCGAACTGGCTCCACCCACCGGTGTCCCGCCGCTCGGGACCCTGCTCGTGAGGCTCGTTCGCGTTCATCCTGTCATCTCCCTCGAATCCCTCTGCTTCAAGGGTGTCAAGACTGTCGTAAGAGCAGGTTAAGGGGCGGATTCCGGGGGCGCGCCACGCCCTGACGCGACCCTTATCGATCGAGGTCGCGCCGGGCGTGGGCCTCGCGGAAAATATTTGAGATTTCTACCGCTTCGCGGGCCAGTACTCGTCCTTGAGCAGCCGCTTGTAGAGCTTGCCGGTCGGATGGCGGGGCAGCTCGGCACGGAAGTCCACCGACTTGGGGCACTTGTAGTGGGCGAGGTGCTCGCGGCAGTACGCGATCAGCTCCGCCTCAAGACCCGGCCCCGCCTCCGCCATGGACACCGGCTCGACCACGGCCTTGACCTGCTCGCCCATCTCCTCGTCCGGCACGCCGAACACCGCCACGTCGGCCACCTTCGGGTGCACCGACAGCACGTTCTCGGCCTCCTGCGGGTAGATGTTCACGCCGCCCGAAATGATCATGTATGAGCGGCGGTCGGTCAGGTAGAGGAAGCCCTCCTCGTCGAGGTAGCCGATGTCGCCCAGCGTGGTCCAGCCCCTGCCCTGCGGGTCCTGGGCGGAGCGGGTCTTGTCGGGGTCGCCGTGGTACTCGAAGCGGCCGCCGTTCTCGAAGTAGATGGTGCCGTGCTCGCCGGGCGGCAAGTCGTCGCCGTTCTCGTCGCAGATGTGCACGACGCCGAGCAGCGAGCGGCCGACCGTGCCCTTGTGGGCCAGCCAGTCGTCGGGGCCGGCATAAAGGAAGCCGTTGCCCTCGGTGCCCGCGTAGTACTCGTGGACGATCGGGCCCCACCACTCCATCATCTGCTCCTTGACCGGGACGGGGCAGGGGGCGGCGGCGTGGATGGCGTACCGGAGGGAGGAGACGTCGTACTTGTCCCTGACCTCCCGCGGCAGCTTCAGCATCTTGATGAACATCGTCGGCACGAGCTGCGAGTGCGTGACCGCGTACTGCTCGACCGCCGCCAGGTACCGCTCGGGCTCGAAGCGCTCCATGACCACCACGGTCGCGCCGAGCCGCTGGAAGGACATGCAGTAGCGCAGCGGCGCCGCGTGGTAGAGCGGGGCCGGCGAGAGGTAGACGCTGTCGGCCGACGGCGCGAACATGCCCTGGATGAGCCTCAGCAGCATGCCGGGCTCCTCCAGCGGGCCATGCGTGGCGGGCACCTTGACGCCCTTGGGGCGGCCTGTGGTGCCGGAGGAGTAGAGCATGTCGGCGCCCGTGCACTCGTCCTCGATGGGGGTGGCGGGGTACTCGGCGACGGCCTGCTCGTACGAGGTGAAGCCCTCGGCCTCGCCGCCGAGCATGAGCCGCAGCTCGACGCCCGGCGTGCCGGCGGTGACGGAGGCGGCGACGGCGGCCAGGTCGGCGCCGGCGATGAAGACCCGGGCGCCGCAGTTGGAGACGATGTAGGCCAGCTCGTCGGCCTGCAGCCGGGAGCTGATCGGCGTGTAGTACAGGCCGGCGCGGTGCGCGGCCCAGGCGACGGCCAGGAAGAGCGGGTGGTTGGCCAGCATGAAGGCGACGTGGTCGCCGGGACGCAGGCCGGCGGCGCGGAAGAGGTGGGCCAGCCGGTTCGACTCCTCGTCCAGCTCG
The DNA here is from genome assembly GCF_040677005.1 of Nonomuraea sp. NPDC049421. Taxonomy (NCBI): domain Bacteria; kingdom Bacillati; phylum Actinomycetota; class Actinomycetes; order Streptosporangiales; family Streptosporangiaceae; genus Nonomuraea; species Nonomuraea sp. NPDC049421. The sequence continues at coordinate 117,352 of NZ_JBFAQA010000008.1, read as the reverse complement.
CGGTAGGTGACGACCTGCCCGGAGCCCGCCATGATCACAGCGGGCTTGTCGGGGGTGACTGCTGCGATGGCTCCCGGGTACATGAACAGAACAGTATTCGGTCAGTCGCCCGGCGCGCCAGAACCGGCGCGGCCCCCTGTCACGGGGGCCGCGACCGGCCTCACCCGGCTGTCACTCTGGCCGTCACTCTGGCTGTCACTCGGCCGGGAGGACCGAGCCCTGATACTTCTCCTTGATGAAGTCCTTGACCTTCTGGTCCTGCAGCAACTTGCCGAGGGTGACGATGTTCGCGTCCTTCTCGTGGCCGTTCGGCACGACCAGGCCGTTGACGTACGGGTTGCCCTCGGTCTTCTCCAGCACCAGCGCGTCGGAGGCGGGCTTGAGACCGGCCTCCAGGGCGTAGTTGCCGTTGATGACCGCGGCGTCCACGTCCTCGAGCGAGCGCGGGAGCTGCGCCGCCTCCAGCGGCTTGAACTGCAGGTTCTTCGGGTTCTGCGCGACGTCGCGCTCGGTCGCGGCGGTGCCGGCGCCGTCCTTGAGGGTGATCACGCCGTTGTCGGCGAGCAGCTTGAGCGCACGGCCCAGGTTGGTGGCGTCGTTGGGCAGCGCCACGGTGGCGCCGCTCGCCAGCGCCGACACGTCGGTGATCTTCTTGGAGTACAGGCCGAGCGGCTCCAGGTGGACCCCGGCGACGAAGGTCAGGTTCGTGCCCTTGCTCTTGTTGAAGTCGTCGAGGTACGGCCGGTGCTGGAAGTAGTTGGCGGTCAGCTTGCCCTCTTCGAGCTGCACGTTCGGCTGCACGTAGTCGGTGAACTCGACGACTTCCAGCTTGAGTCCGGCGGCCGGGGCCAGGTTGTCCTTGACGAAGTTCAGGATCTCCGCGTGCGGCACCGGGTTCACGCCGACCTTGAGCACGGTGTCGGCTGATTCGGCCGTGTCGCTGGTCGCGGACTGCGACGTGCCACATGCGGCGAGCGACAGAGCCAGCGCGACAGCACCCACAAAGCGGTGAATTTTCATGATTTTTCCTTACTTGTGCGATAGGCGCCGAGCGACCCAGTCGCCCAGGCTCTGCAGGAGTTGCACGATGACGAGCAGCAGCACGACCGTGACGATCATCAGGAGCGTCTCGAAGCGCTGGTAGCCGTACCGGACGGCCAGGTCGCCCAGCCCGCCGCCGCCGAGCGTGCCGGCCATGGCGCTGTAGCCGATGAGCGCCACCACGGTCACGGTCAGGCCCGCGACCAGGCCGGGCAGCGCCTCGGGCAGCAGGACCTTGCGCACGATCGAGGCCCTGCTCGCGCCCATGGCCTGGGCGGCCTGCACGACGTCCGTGCCGACCTCGCGCAGCGCGGTCTCGACCAGCCGGGCGAAGAACGGCACCGCGCCGACGGTCAGCGGCACCACGAACGCGGCCGTCCCGATGGTGGTCCCGACGACGAGCCGGGTGAACGGGATGATCGCGATCATCAGCACGATGAACGGCAGCGAGCGCCCCACGTTCACCACGAACCCGAGCGCGGACTTCAGCGCCGGCAGCGGCCGCAGCCCGTCACGGTCGAACACCACCAGCGCCACGCCCAGCGGCAGCCCGAGCAGCAGCGTGAACAGCGTCGCCCAGCCGACCATCAGGCCCGTCTCCACCGTCGCCGGCCACAGCAGCGGCAGCATCTCTTCCCAGGTCACGCGGCCTCCCCCGCTTCCTCCACGATCAGCCCGCAGTCGCTCAGGTACGCCAGCGCCGCACGCCGGTCGGCGCCGTCGAGCGCCACCCGCAGCCGGCCCACCGAGCCGCCCGCCAGGTCCTCGATGGAGCCGCCGAGGATGCTGAGGTCCACCTCGAACTTGCGCACGACCTCCGACACCACGGGCTGGCGTGGGTCGCCGGTGAACGTCAGCGTCACCGAGCCGGCCGGGGCGGGCTCGGGCAGCGGGAAGATCTCCCTGGTCAGCCGGGAGCCGGGGGTCCTGATGAGGTCCGCGATGACGCCGGACTCCTCGATGCGGCCCTGCGCCATGATGGCGACCGAGTCGCAGACGCTCTTGACCACGTTCATCTCGTGGGTGATGAGCAGGATCGTCAGGCCCAGCTCCGCGTTGAGCCGCTTGAGCAGGGCGAGGATCGACTGCGTGGTGGCCGGGTCGAGGGCCGAGGTGGCCTCGTCCGACAGCAGCACCGACGGGTTGCCCGCCAGCGCCCTGGCGATGCCGACGCGCTGCTTCTGGCCGCCCGACAGCTGGTGCGGGCGGTCCTTGCCACGTCCCGCCAGGCCGACCAGCTCGAGCAGCTCGGCCACCCGGCGCTCGCGCTCGTCCCTGGGCACGCCCATGACCTCCAGCGGGAAGGCCACGTTCCCGGCGACCGTGCGCGAGGACAGCAGCGCGAAGTGCTGGTGGATCATGCCGATGCGCTGCCTGGCGCGGTTCAGGTCGCGATCGCCGAGCGCGGTCATGTCCTGTCCCGCGACGGTGACGGTGCCCGCGGTGGGGCGTTCGAGCAGGTTGACGCAGCGCAGCAGCGTGCTCTTGCCGGCGCCGCTCTGGCCGAGCACGCCGTAGATCTCGCCTTCGCGCACATGCAGGTCGACGCCGTCGAGCGCGACGGTGTCGCCGTACTGCTTGCGCAGGCCGGAAGCCTGGATCACGGAGAATCCCCACGACTGAGGGCGGCCACGTGGCGGGCCGCGAGAACGGACATCCTTGGGAAGGCGGCGCTGGTCGGCGCCGTCAGCTTCAGAGTCAGCGCGTGCCGGGGTGGAAGGGCAGGTGGCTCAGCCTGCGCAGCACGAAACCGGGTGTGATCATGATGACCTTCGACATCGAGGAACGGGCGGTGGGTCTGCTCTAGCGGGCCGGCATTCGCCCCATACGCATGCTGCGACACGCGGCGCCCATGGGGACGCAGCGAGCGGTCGCGTATGCCTCGTTCACGCCCGTCCTAACGATGGTGACATTTCCCGCTATTCCCCGTCTTCTGAGTGAGATACGTCACGACCTGCGAACATGACCGTCCCGCCGTACCCCAGGAGGCCGGGTACGGCGGGACGGCCGCTCGTGGCGGGGGACGCCGCCGGTTACTCGGCGGCACGGTTCTTCGGCGGGCCGCCGGGTGTCAGGCGGCGACCGTGGTGGCCACCTGGGCCGGGCTGAGCGCGATGTCGAGGACCTCGCGCACGTCGCTCACCGTGTGGATGGTCAGCTCGTCGCGGACCTCCTGCGGCACGTCGTCCAGGTCGGGCTCGTTGCGGGCCGGGATGAGCACGGTCGTGATGCCGGCCCGGTGAGCCGCGAGCAGCTTCTGCTTGACGCCGCCGATCGGCAGGACCCGCCCGGTCAGCGAGATCTCGCCGGTCATCGCGACGTCGTTGCGGACCAGCCGCCCGGACAGCAGCGAGGCCAGCGCCGTGGTCAGCGTCACGCCGGCGGACGGGCCGTCCTTCGGCACGGCGCCGGCCGGGAAGTGCACGTGGACCGAGCGGTCCTTCAGCGCGGTGACCGGCAGCTCCAGCTCCGCGCCGTGGGAGCGCAGGTAGGACAGCGCGATGCGGGCCGACTCCTTCATCACGTCGCCGAGCTGGCCGGTGAGCGTGAGCCCCGTCTCGCCGGTCTCGGGGTCGGCGAGCGACGCCTCGACGTAGAGGACGTCTCCCCCGGCTCCGGTGACGGCCAGGCCGGTCGCCACGCCGGGCACGGACGTGCGCTGCTTGGCCTCGGGCAGCGACGACTCCGGCACGAACCTCGGCCGCCCGAGGTAGCCCACCAGGTCGTCTTCGCCCACGGTGACGGGCAGCTCGTCCTTGGCCGCGACCTTGCGCAGGATGCGGGCCACCGACCGGTCAAGCGAGCGGACGCCCGCCTCGCGGGTGTACTCGGCGGCCAGCCTGCGCAGCGCCGCCTCCTCGACCGTGACCTCCTCGGCCGTCAGCCCGGCCAGCTCGCGCTGCCTGGGCAGCAGGTGGTCGCGGGCGATGGCGACCTTCTCGTCCTCGGTGTAGCCGTCGAGCGTGACGACCTCCATGCGGTCGAGCAGCGGCCCGGGAACGGCCTCCAGGACGTTGGCGGTGGCCAGGAACAGCACGTCGGACAGGTCGAGCTCGACCTCGAGGTAGTGGTCGCGGAACGTGTGGTTCTGCGCCGGGTCGAGGACCTCCAGCAGCGCGGCCGTGGGGTCGCCGCGGTAGTCGGCGCCGACCTTGTCGACCTCGTCGAGCAGCACGACCGGGTTCATCGAGCCGGCCTCGCGGATGGCGCGGACGATGCGGCCGGGCAGGGCGCCGACGTAGGTGCGGCGGTGGCCGCGGATCTCGGCCTCGTCGCGGACGCCGCCGAGCGCCACCCGGACGAACTTGCGGCCCATCGCGCGGGCCACGGACTCGCCCAGCGAGGTCTTGCCGACTCCGGGAGGGCCGGCCAGCGCCAGCACGGCGCCGCTGCGCCGGCCGCCCACCACCCCGAGCCCCTTGTCCTGGCGGCGCTTGCGCACGGCCAGGTGCTCGATGATGCGGTCCTTGACGTCGGCGAGGCCGGTGTGGTCGGCGTCGAGCACGGAGCGCGCGCCGGTCAGGTCGTAGTTGTCCTCGGTGCGCTCGTTCCACGGGATGTCGAGCACGGTGTCGAGCCAGGTGCGGATCCAGCCGGTCTCGGGCGACTGCTCGGAGGTGCGTTCGAGCTTGTCGACCTCCTTGAGCGCGGCCTCACGCACCTTGTCGGGCAGGTCGGCGGCCTCGACGCGGGCGCGGTAGTCCTCCTCCTCGCTCTCGGCGGCGTCGCCGTTGAGCTCCTTCAGCTCCTTGCGGATGGCGCTCATCTGCTGGCGCAGCAGGAACTCGCGCTGCTGCTTCTCCATGCCCTCCTGGACGTCCTTGCGGATCGTCTCGGCGACGTCGAGCTCGGCCAGGTGCTCGCGGGACCACTCGATGAGCCGGGCCAGCCGCTCGGCCGGGTCGGCCTGCTCCAGCAGCTCGACCTTCTGCGCGGTGGTGAGCCAAGGGGTGTAGCCGGAGCTGTCGGCCAGCACGGAGGGGTCGTCGATCTGGTTGACCTGGTCGACCACCTGCCAGGCGCCGCGCTTCTGCAGGATGGTGGTGGCCAGCGCCTTGTACTCCTTGGCCAGCTCCTGGGCGCGCTCGCCGGCGGCGACGGTGTCGATGCTCTCGGCCTCGACCCACAGTGCGGCGCCTGGGCCGGTGGTGCCGGTGCCCACGCGGACGCGGTCGACGCCGCGTACGACGGCGGCGGGCTCACCGCCCGGCAGCCTCCCGACCTGCTCGACGACGGCCCTGACGCCGATCGCGCCGTAGCGGCCGTCTATGCGGGGAACGAGGAGGACCCGTGGCTTGTTGCCACCGGATGCACGAGCCGCCTCTATCGCAGCGCGCACCTCGGAGTCGGACAGGTCCAGCGGAACCACCATGCCCGGCAGGACGACGGCGTCGTCGAGCGGCAGGACCGGGAGGATCAAGCTCTCACTCATGCGAACTCCAAAGGGTTGAGTTATACCGACTCAATTCATCGGAGCCGCGCATTGTTCCCTTCCTTGCCGATGTTCGCTCACGGCGATCGTAATGATGTAAGCCATACCTGAGGGTGACCGAGAATCAGACCCTGGTGTGACGACGCCCGGCAACCCCCTCTTCTACTCTTGAGCAGGCGTTTTCCCTGCCTCTTCGTGGCTCACCGGAGGGAGGGGCCGGACGGGCGGGGGGTGTCGTGAGCGAAGGGGTGGTGCGGCGGGCGACGGGGGCGGTGGTGCGGCCGCTCAAGCTCGCCCTCTACCGGGGCGACGCCGATGCGCCGCCCGCCCGGCGCAGGCTGACCTTCCGGGTGCCGCAGTGGCTGTGGCCGGTGATCCCGGCGCGCACCTTCAACCTGGTGCAGCTCGCGGACCTGGTCCTGGCGTTCGCGCTCTACGGGCTGACCGTCTCCATGATGCTCGACTGGAACGCCGAGGCCGCCTTGCTCCGGCCGCACGGCGGCACCCGGGCGCCCATCCTCGACGCCTATGCCTACCTGGGCGCGCTCGGCGTCGCGCTCCCCGTGGCGCTGCGCGACCGGTGGCCGCTGGCCGCCTGGCGGGTGGCCGCCGGGGCGATGCCGCTCGTGGTGTGGGTCGACGGCAGCCTCGACTCCGGCCCGCCGCCCTACCCGTGGACGACGGTGGTCGGCTACCTGGTGGTGCTCTACTCGGTCGCCGTGCGCTGCGAGCGGCGGATCACGGTGGGCGTGTGGGTGGTCACGATGCTGGCGGCGTGGATCATCCACCCCGACTCGATGCCACTGGCCGGCGTGTTCGTGACGATCGCGGCGGCGTTCGGCTACAACGTACGCGTGCGGCGCAGCGCCACGGCCAAGCTCGTCGAGGAGGAGCGGCGCGTCAAGGAGGCCGAGAGCGCGCAGGCGGTGCTGGAGGAGCGGGCCCGCATCGCCCGCGAGCTGCACGACGTGGTCGCCCACCACATGTCGGTGATCGCCATCCAGGCCGAGGCGGTGCCGCTCAAGGCGGCGGGCGACCCGGCCCAGCTGGAGGCGGGGCTGGCCGAGATCAGGGGCCTGTCCCTGGAGGCGATCGCGCAGCTCCGCCAGGTGCTGGGCGTCCTGCGCGACCCCACGGGGCGGGCCGACACCGCGCCGCAGCCGGGGCTCGACCGCGTCGACGAGCTGATCGCCAACGCCCGCGCGGCCGGGCTGGCGGTGCTGGTCAGGCGGAGCGGAGAACTCGGCGGGGTGCCGTCGGCGGTGGAGCTGTCGGCGTACCGGATCGTGCAAGAGTCCTTGTCGAACGTCATGCGCCACGCCCCCGGCGCCGCCGTGGCCATCGACATCACCCGCACCGCCGGCACCCTCCACCTGGCGATCGCCAACGGCCCCACCCCCACCACCCGCACAACCACACCCCATAACTTCCCGACCACCGTGCCTGGAACGCCCAACAAGCCCATGGGACAAGCCGAGCCGGCCGGCGCCAGGTCAGGCAGCAGAGGCGCCCACGACACCGGCGACCTCGATGCTGCGAGCGGCCGGGGCATTCCGGGGAGCAGGGGCGATGCGGGTAAGGCCGGCGGCCCCGACGATCCGCCCGGCCGGAGTGGCCTGGCCGACACCGGCGGCCTGGGCCGCACGCGCCGCCTTGGCGACACGCGCGGCCTCGGGGAACCGGAGGGCGGGGGTGGCCTGGGTGACGGTGTCGAGGTGGGGCGGACGGGTGCGGCGGGCGACGACCACGGTGGGGATGGTCCGGGTGGTGAGGTGGGGCGGGTGCCTGTGAACGGGAGCGGGCAAGGGCTCGTGGGGATGCGGGAGCGGGCGGCGCTGCTGGGTGGCACGCTGGAGGCGGGTCCGGTGCCCGGCGGCGGGTTCGAGGTGCGGGCCGCGTTACCGATCACGGGGAGGGAGAGCGCGTGATCAGGGTGCTGATCGCCGACGACCAGGGCATGGTGCGCACCGGGTTCACGGTGTTCCTGAGCGGCCAGCCGGACATCGAGGTGGTGGGCGAGGCGGCCGACGGGCGCGAGGCCGTCGAGCGGGCGGCCGAGCTCAAGCCCGACGTGGTGCTGATGGACGTCCGCATGCCGAGCATGAACGGCCTGGAGGCCACCAGGGAGCTGATGGCCCGGGGCGGCGCACCAAAGGTGCTCATCCTGACCACGTTCGACCTCGACGACTACGTCTACGAGGCGCTGCGGGCGGGGGCGAGCGGGTTCCTGCTCAAGGACGCGTCGGCGGCTCAGCTCGCGGAGGCCGTCCGCGTGGTCGCCGCCGGTGAGGCGCTCATCGCGCCGGCCATCACCAAGCGGCTCATCACCGAGTTCGCCCGGCTCGGCTCCCCTCGCCCGGTGCCGGCCCGGCGGCTCGACGAGCTGACCGAACGGGAGACCGAGGTGCTCCTGCTGGTCGCCCAGGCGCTGTCCAACCAGGAGATCGCGGAGAAGCTGTTCGTGGCCGAACAGACGGTCAAGACCCACGTGGGCCGCGTCCTGATGAAACTGGGCCTGCGCGACCGCGCTCAGGCCATCGTCTTCGCCTACGAGAGCGGCCTGGTCCGCCCCGGCGAGTAACCCCCTGGAACGGACGCCGGACTACGCAACCTCCAGGCGCGAACACGGCCTGAGGCAACCCCGGAAAGACGAACACCGAACCGCACAACCCCCGAAAGACGGACGCTGGAGCGGGTCGCCCCAGCGACACCAGGCGCAGGGCCCTCCCGACTGAAGCCGAGTGCGGGGTTCCTCCTGGGGCGGCCGCCCCGATCAGCGGGATCGGCGCGGTGGGCAGGATGCCGCCCGTCGGCACGTGGCGGGAGCCGGGTCCGGCTCCGCTGCTGAGGGGAGCCGGGCGGGAGATCCGGGAAGACGGGATGAGTGGGGTGGTTTTCCAGGGCGGGGTCAGGTCGTACAGTCGGCGGGTGGATCCTGTTGAGCTTTTTCATCAGGTGGCGGCCACCGTGCCTGCCTATGGCGAGTTCCTTGCCCAGCATCACGTCGATCCGGCTAAGGTGACGACGCCGGCGGAGTTCGCGACGTTGCCGATGACGACCAAGGACGGTTATACCCGTCGTTATCCACTGCCCGATCTGTGCAGGGGCGGGGTGATCGGGGACATGATCGCTGTGTCGTCGGGGTCCACCGGGGAGCCGTCGTTCTGGCCGCGGTCGGTGGCGGACGAGCGGGTGATCGCGGATCGGTTCGCGGAGGTGTTCGACGCGTTCGGTGCGCGGGAGCGGCGGACGCTGGCGGTCGTGTGCTTCGCTCTCGGCACCTGGGTGGGCGGGCTGTTCACGGTGAGCTGCTGCCGGCATCTGGCCGAGCGCGGCTATCCGGTCACGGTGGTGGCGCCGGGGACCGACCGGCGGGAGATCCGGCGGGTGCTGCCCGAGCTGGCCCCGCACTTCGACCAGGTCGTGCTGCTGGGGTACCCGCCGTTTTTAAAGAACGTGATCGACACCGAGGACCTGCCGTGGCACGCGTGGGACCTCAAGCTGGTGACGGCGGGCGAGGTGTTCAGCGAGGAGTGGCGGGCGCTGGTGGCCGGGCGGGCGGGCATCGCCGATCCGCTGCGGGGCATCGCCTCCCTGTACGGCACCGCCGACGCGGGTGTCCTGGGCAACGAGACGCCGCTGTCGGCCGAGATCCGGCGGTTCCTGGCGGGCAGGCCGGAGACGGCGAGGGAGTTGTTCGGCGAGTCGCGGCTGCCGACCCTCGTCCAGTACGACCCCGGGGTCCGGTACTTCGAGGAGTACGAGGGGACGCTGCTGTTCTCGGGGGACAACGGTGTGCCGCTGATCCGGTATCACATCGCGGACGAGGGTGGTGTGCTGCCGTACGACAGGCTGTTGTCGTTCGTCGGGGAGCGGGGGTTCACGCCGTCGGTGAGCGGGCCGGAGCGGCCGTTCGTGTACGTGTTCGGCCGCAGCCACTTCACGGTCTCCTTCTACGGCGCGAACGTCTACCCGGAGAACGTCGCGGTCGGTCTGGAGCAGCCGGAGGTGAGCGGGACGGTGACCGGCAAGTTCGTGGTGGAGGTGGGCGAGGACGAGCGGCGCGACCGGTTCCTGACGGTCACGGTGGAGCTGATGCCCGGTGAGCGGCCGTCAGAAGAGTTCGCCGGCGTGGTGGGCGAGGCCATCCTGGACCAGCTGCTGCGGCTGAACAGCGAGTTCGCCGCCTATGTGCCGGCTGACCGGCAGCGGCCGTTCGTCCGGTTGCGGGAGGCCGGCGACCCGGAGTACTTCCCTCCGGGCGCCAAACACCGTTACACCCGCTGACCGCCAAGAGGAGGCGTGTGCCCGGCCCTGCCCGCGGGGCAGGGCCGGGCAGGGCCGGCAGGGCCGGGCAGGGCAGGGCCAGGCGGGCAGAGCCGCGGGGGCAGGGCCGAGCGGGCAGGGACGGGGCGGGCGGGCAGGGGTGTCGGCCGGAGCGCCCCCGCGCGGGTCAGTCCACCAGGGCGGCGGCGATGCGGTTCTCGGCCCAGGGGACCATGAGGAAGCCGCGTTTGACCGTCAGCACCTGCACCCCGGCCGTCCATGACTGGATGCCCGGTACGGAGGCCAGGGTGCGGGAGGTGAAGTGGTGGAGGTCGGCGGTGGTGGGGACGATGACCTCGCAGATGAGCGAGGCCTGCCCCAGCACGGAGGCGATCATGCGGACGCCGCGCTCGCCGGACAGCCGCTCCGCCACGCTGTCCTGCATGCTCGGCTCGACCGACAGCCAGAACAGGATCTCGGCCTCGTAGCCGAGGGCGGCGGCCGGGATGAACGTGGTGACGCTGGCGCAGCCCCGGTCGAGCATGGCCTCCAGGCGCCGCCTGGCGGTGCTCTCGCTGATGCCGACGCGGCGGCCGACGGACTGGAAGCCGGCCCGGCCGTCGTCGCGCAGGGCGGCCAGCACCTCGCGGTCGACGTCGTCGAGGTGCCCGCGCTCGCAGGTGTGCAGCGGCCTGGGCGTGGCGAAAGCGGCCGCCTGCGGGCCGAGCACTGGCGCGCTCCAGTCGTAGCTCACCTTGTACGTGTGCAGCACCAGGTCGGCGTTGCTCTGCTGCGCCCCCGGGATGGTGTGGACGAAGTCGACCAGCATCGAGTAGAGGTCGCGGTGCTTGGGCGCGACCAGCTCGAACACGATGTCGTAGCCGCCGGTGACGATGGTGACGTACCGGATGTCGGGGTTGGCGGCGAGCAGCCCCGCCACCCTGAGCTGGCTGCCGGGCGCGCAGGTCAGCCGGACGAGGAACACGTGGACGGGTCCTTCGTGCTCCAGGTGCGGCAGCACCGCGACCCGGGCCAGGCCGGCGCCGAACAGATGCTGGGCCCGCCGCGCCACCGTCGTGGTGGAGGTGCCGATGAGCTGGGCGATGTCGGTCCAGCTCGCCCGGCCGTTCACGTGGAGCGCGGCGAGGATCTTGCGGTCGAGGTCGTCGAGATCTTCCATCGGGGGCATCATCGCGCGATCAGGGCCGTTCTCGCACCTGTCCTGAGCCCCCGGTCAGGGCCCGGGCGAGGAAGTCGCGGACGGTGGCCTCCCACAGCTCGGCCTCCTCGACCTGCGGCGAGTGACCGGATTTTTCGAAGATCCGCAGCTCTGAGCCGGGGATGAGGCGAGCGATGGTCTCGCTGCACTCGGGCGGCGTGATCCAGTCGTGCCGGCCGACGGTGATGAGGGTCGGCGCGGTGATGCCGGGCAGGAGGTGCTTGATGTCGTAGTTCGGCTGGTTGTAGGCGAAGGCGTAGTTGTGCGTCTCGTAGTGGTACGGGGTGGCGGCCACGCGCTGCTCGACCTTGGCGGGGTCGTAGTCGTGGTCGTACAGGGGGAGGATCTCGCGCCAGCAGTCGCGCAGGTCCTCGTCGTCGCGCACGGTGCCCGCCATGATGCGGTCGAGCTTGTCGCGGTCGATCGCCACGCGGGCTGAGGCGGCGGCGTTGCGGATGGCGAGGTCCTGGTTGCCGTTGTCGGCAGAGGTGTCGCGCAGCACGACGGCGGAGACGCGGCCGGGGTGGCGGGCGGCGTACTCCATGGCGATGAAGCCGCCGTACGAGCCGCCGGCGATGACGACCTGCTCGGCGCCGATCCACTCGCGCAGCGCCTCGACGTCGGCCACCCACTGCTCGTGGGTGAACGGCCCGGTCAGGCCGCTGGCCCCGGAGCCTCTGGCGTCGAAGACGACCACCCGGTAGGCGTCGGCGAGGCGGCCGAAGCTGGCCTTGGGCTCGGCGAGCGAGCCGAGCCCGGGGGCGCCGTGGTGGGCGATGACGACGTTCTCGCCGTCGCCGAGTATCTCGACGTTGAGGCGGTTGCCGTTGATGTCGACGTGCACGGGGGTCCTCTCAGATGGCGGTCAGATGACGATGTCGGTGAGCTCTCGGGGGTACGCGGTGAGCCGGCGCGGCCCCGACTCGGTGACGAGCACGGTGTCGGAGATGCGGTAGCCGGCGTGGCCCGGCACGTAGACGCCGGGCTCGCTGGACAGGATCATGCCGGGGGCGAGTTCGGTGGCGTCGCCGTCGGACAGCCACGGCGGCTCGTGGAAGCCGAGCCCGATGCCGTGCCCCTGGCGGTGGCGCAGGTGCTCGCCGTAGCCGGCCTCCTCGATGACGGCCAGGCAGCGGCGGTTGACCTCCTCGCAGGTGGCGCCGGGGACGAGCGCCTCGGTGCCGATCTCCTGCGCCTCGCGTACGGCCTCGTAGTAGCGGGCCTGCTCGGGGGTGGGCTCGCCGATGACGAACGTGCGCTCGCTCTCCACGAACCGGCCGCCGACGGCGCAGCCGAGGGAGAGCATGAACGTCTCCCCCGCCTTCAGCCGGTCGCCGCCGGGCAGGCGGTGCGGCTGGGCGGAGTTGGGGCCGCCGTAGACGAGGCCGCCGGTCAGCATGGGGACGACCACGACGTCCTCGTGGGAGGCGTACATGAGGCGGGAGCCGTAGGAGATGACGTGGCCGGCCAGCTCGGTCTCGGCAGGCAGCTCGCCGCCGTCCTCGACGGCCTGCCTGACCAGCTCGACGCCGGCCTCGATCATCCGGTCGGCGATGCGGGCGGCCTCCTCGTGCAGCGCGATCTCCTCGGGGAGCTTGCGCAGCCGCACCTGGCCGACGGCGTCGGAGACGCTCCACCGGGTCCCGGGGAAGGCCGCCGCGAGCGCCGCCGTACGGCCGACGGAGGTGGAGGGGGCGTAGCCGGCCGTGGCGGGGGCCGGTACGTGCGCGGCGAGCACCGCGAACGGCGAGCGCACGCCGGGGAACTCGGGGTAGGCGAGGATCCCGGCCCTGGCGTCCTGGTCGGCGGCGTACTCGCGTTCGAGGTCGGGCACCAGCAGCACCGGGTCGCCGTCGAGCGGCAGCCAGCAGGCGACCGGCCGCTCGTTCGGGAAGTGGTGGAAGCCGGTGAGGTAGGCGACGTCGAGCGGGTCGTCGAGCAGGAGCGCCGCCTGCCCGTCCGCGGCCATGCGGGCGCGTACCCGGTCGAGGGCGCCCGCGTAGAAGGAGGCGGGCAGCTTCTGGGAGAAGGTCATGTATCGCTCCTGTGGTTGCGGGCGTCGTTGTAGGCCACCGACAGCAGGGTCGTGGACAGGACCAGCAGCAGGATCGCCAGCGACGGGAACAGCGTGGTCCACCAGGCGGAGGCGAGCGCGCCCGACTGCTGCGCCTTGTGCAGGATCGTGCCCCACGACCAGCTGTTGGGGTCGCCCAGGCCGAGGAAGGACAGCCCGGCCTCCGACAGCACGGCCCGGGAGGTGGTGAGCACCACGGACACGCCGACGACGGGGACGACGCCGGGCAGCAGGTGCTTGCGCACGATCCACAGCGACGAGCCGCCGACGACCTTGGCCGCCGACACGAACGGCATGGGCACGATGGCCAGCGCCTGAGAGCGCACCACGCGGGCCACCTCGGGCCAGCTGAACAGCGCGATCACCACGGCCAGCGTGCGCACGCTGGGCCCGGCCAGCGCCGCCACCAGGATCATCAGCGGCAGCACGGGCAGCGACAGCGACAGGTCCACCAGGACGCCGAGCGGGGTGTCCAGGCGGCGGAAGTACGCGGCGCTGACGCCGATGAGCAGGCCGATGACGATGGCGAGGACCGACGCGCTGACCCCGACCGCCATGCTGACCCGCGTACCCCAGACGACCTGGGCGAACACGTCCTGGCCGATGTCGTCGGTGCCGAACCAGTGGGCCGCCGACGGCGGCTGGGAGGTGTCGGCGCCGTACCCCTCGGGGAAGGGCGCGATGAGCGGGGCGAAGATCGCGACCAGGAGCATGAGGAGCAGCACGACGGCGCTGGCCATGCCGAGCGGGTTGCGGCGGAAGGAGCTCCAGGTCCGCGCGCGGGGGGTGAGCTCCGCTGCGATGGCGGTCATGAGGTGCGCACTCTCGGGTCGAGGATGCCGTAGGCCACGTCCGTGATCAGGTTGGCCACCACGACGGCGGCCGCCAGCAGCACGAACGCGCCCTGCAGCACGGGGAAGTCGAGCTGGCCGACCGCCTCGTAGATGGCGCGGCCGATGCCCGGGTAGGCGTAGATGGTCTCGGTCAGCACCGCGCCGCCGACCAGGGTGCCGAGCTGCAGGCCGGCGATGGTGGTGGTGGGCAGCAGCGCGTTGCGCAGCGCGTGCTTCCACACGACCTTGCCGGGCCGTACGCCCTTGGCCTTGGCCAGCGAGACGTAGTCCTCGCCGAGCGCGTCGATGAGCGTGGTCCGCATGGTCAGCACGTAGCCGCCGAGCTGGATGAGCACCAGCGACAGGCAGGGCAGCACCAGGTGGTGCACCATGCTGACGGTGGCGCCAACGCCGGTGGCGTCGAGGTCCACCGCGCCGCCGATGGGGAACCAGCCGAGCCAGACGCCCAGCACGTACATGAGGAAGATGCCAACGCTGGGCACGAACAGCGACTGGGCGGTGACGCCGGTGAGCTGGATGACGCGGTCGAGCCAGCCCTTGGCCCTGGTGGCGGCGAGCACGCCGAGCGGGATTCCCAGCACGATCGTCACCGCCATGGCCGAGATGGTGAGGATCAGCGTCCACGGCAGCCGTTCCATCAGCACGGTCGTCACGGGGACCGACTGGCGGAACGACATGCCGAGGTTGCCGTGCAGGAGCTGGCCGAGGTAGTCGACGTACTGTGCGGCCAGGGGTTTGTCCAGGCCGAAGTCCGCGAGCAGCTTCTGGCGCAGCTCCTCGGTCATGTTCGGGTCGGCCACGGCCAGCACCGGGTCGCCCGGCAGCAGGCGGACCAGGAAGAACGTCACCGTGACCGCGAACCACAGGGTGAGCAGGCCGCGGGCCAGCCGGAGGCCGATGAACCTCATGCGATCATCCCGCCGGCTTCGCCGAGGCGAGGGGGAGCGGGTTGAGGATGGACAGCAGCTCGCTCGGCATCGGCTTGAAGCCGGTCCACTTCGCGGAGTACGCGATGTTGAACGTCTCCACGTACAGGACGTTGTCGTAGACCTGGTCGTGGATGATGCGGGCGGCCTCCTGGATCGGGGTCCTGGCCTCCTCGACGGTCAGCGCGCGCTGCGCCTGGTCGATGAGGTCGTCCAGCTTGGGGTCCTCGACCTGGGCGTAGTTGATGAACCCGCCGCTCTTGAAGGCCAGCCCCAGGTTGGCGGGCGGGTTGTCCATGACCGCCCACGACCCGGCGTAGATGTCGAAGTCCCGCTTGGTCGTCTTGTCCAGGTACGTGTTGCGCTCCAGGCCCTGCAGCTCGATCGTGATCCCGGCCTTCTTCGCCGCGTCGCGCACCATGGGCGCCCAGCGGGCGATGTTCGGGTCGGCCTGGTCGTAGATCATGCCGAGCTTCAGGTTCGTCTGCCCGGCCTCGGCCAGCAGCTTCTTGGACTGCTCGGGGTCGAAGGCGTACTCCTTCGAGCTCGGGTCGGCGTAGTCGGGCAGCGTCGGGGTCAGGACGCTGGAGTTGGAGGACTTGGCGAAGCCCTTGAGCGCGATGTTCCTGATGGCCTCGTAGTCCACGGCGTGGGCCAGCGCCTGCCGCACGCGGACGTCGTCCAGCGGCTTGCGCTTGGTGTTGTACTGCAGGTGCGCCCAGCCGAGCGACGGGATCTCCTGCAGCTTGACCTCGGCGTCGTTCTTCAGCTCGGCCGCGGTGGCGGGCGGCAGCACGTTGCCGATCATGTCGATCTCGCCGTTGCGCAGCGCCAGCACCTCGGTGTTGACGTCGGGGAAGACGCGGAAGACGACCTGCTTGACGGTCGGCTGGCCGGGCCCGAAGTCGTCGACCCGGTCCATGATGTAGCGCTGGCCGCGCTCGACCTTGGTCAGCTTGTACGGCCCCGCGCTCACCCAGTCCTTGTCGTTGGCGAACTTCTGCACGCTCGGCGCCTTCTCGAACACGTGCTTGGGCACGATCGGCAGCCAGAAGCCGACGTTGTCGAGGAACGTCCCGTCGGGGCGGCTCAGCTTGAAGCGCACCTCGGTGGGCGAGACGGCCTCGGCCTCGTCGAGGGCGGTGATGAGCCCCGCGACGACGCCGAACTTCTCCTTCTGCACCGCCGTCACCGCGAACACCACGTCGTCGGCGCTGACCGGCTTGCCGTCTGTCCACTTCATGTCGCCGCGCAGCTTGACGGTGGCGCTCTTGCCGTCCTCCGCGTACGACCACTCGGTCGCCAGGTACGGCGTGCGCTTGCCGGCCTCGTCCATCTGCATGAGGTGCGGGTACATGAGGCTGGTGACCCACGAGTCCGTCCGGCTGTTGCCGACCAGCGGGTTGTAGTTGACGACGTCGGCGGTCGTGCCGATGGTCAGCCGGTCGGCCGAGGCCGGGGCGCCCTGCTCGGCGGACGACGACGAGGAGCCCGACTGGCCGGGCACGCTCGGGGCGCACGCGGCGACGGCGGTAAGTGCGGCGGCCAGCGCCGCGGCGAGGATGACACGTCTCATCAGATCCAGACCTCTTCCAGCACCCGCATGACGTTGCCGCCCACGACCTTGGTGATCTCGTCGTCGGAGTACCCGTGGGCGACGAGCCAGGAGATGATGTTCCAGAAGCATTCGGCCGGGTTCTCCAGGCCGTCCACGTACGCGACCTTGTCGTAGTCGATCCCGGCGTGCGCCTCCCTGATCGACAGGTGGTCGGCGAACGTCTCGTGCAGCCCGACGTGGTCGCCGAACAACGTGTCGGGGCCGAAGGCCACGTGGTCGATGCCGACCAGGTCCACGCAGTACGTGAAGTGGTCCATGACTGACTCCAGGGTGTGCCTGGGGTGGTCGGGCGACAGCGTGGTGTGCGGGGCCGCCTCCAGGCCGATGACGCCGCCGCGCTCGGCCGCCGCCTTGATGACGGAGTCCGGCTTCATGCGGTTCGTGGGCCAGACCGAGCGGGCGCCGGCGTGGGTGATGAGGATCGGCTTGGTGGAGTGCCTGATCGTGTCGAGCGAGGTCTGGTCGCCGGAGTGGGAGACGTCGATGGCGATGCCGAGCTTGTTCATGCGGCGCACGGCCCGCTCGCCGAACAGGGTCAGGCCGCCGTCGCCGCGCTCCTTCAGGCCGCTGCCGAGCGTGTTGGCCTCGCTGTAGGCGATGCCCATCTGCCGTACGCCGAAGCCGTACAGCATGTCGATCCTGTCGACCTCGTTCTCGATCATCGTGGCCGCCTCCAGGGCGAGCACGAGGCCCATGCGGCCGCTGCTGTGCGCCTCGTGCACGTCGGCCAGGCGCTCGACCTTGATGAGGTAGTCCTGGTGGGCGATGTCCGACAGGCGCATGCCGATGTCGGCGATCACGTCGTTCCACTTCCAGCCGGCCTGGCTGGTGACGCAGCAGGTGCCGTCCATGAGGTTGTCGAAGACGACCGTCATGCCGGAGCGGGCCAGGCCCTCGTAGCCGGTGCGGTGGCGGGCGGTCCTGTTGTAGTCGACGGTCTGGCCGATGTCGTCGGGGAAGATCGACGGGTGGTCGTGCAGGGAGACGACCAGGCTGTCGGTGAGCAGGCGGCGGACGCGCTCGGTCTGCTCGGTGGTGAGCTCGGGGCCCTGGTACGCGGGGACACGGCCGATCTCAGGCGCCAGGTCGAAGTGCCGGTAGTCGACGCCCTCCTCCAAGTATTCGTACGAACGGTAGCCCTTGTAGCTCTTCGCGGCTTCCAGCATCTGGTATCCCCTCTTGTCCGATTGCCGGAAGTTTGCCAGGATCAGGCGCTAAAGACAATATCCGAGTTGTTTTTCGGCAACAGGCGTCCAGTCAGCGCCAGCATTCGTCACAATCGAGAAGGGGGTGCGGTGAGCGAACCACCGGCCCTGGAGATCCGCGGCCTCCACGTCACCTTCACCGCCCAGGGACGCGAGATCCCGGCGGTCCGCGGGGTGGACCTGACCATCGAGCGCGGCCAGACGCTCGCGCTGCTCGGCGAGTCGGGCTCGGGCAAATCCGTCACCGCCAAAGCCGTCATGGGACTGCTCGACCAGCCGAACGCCCACGTACGCTTCGAGACGGCCAGGCTCGGCGGGCGCGACCTGCTCACCATGAACGCCGAGCAGCTCAGAGCCCTGCGCGGCAGCGAGATGACGCTCGTCTTCCAGGACGCGCTGTCCGCGCTCAACCCCGTGCTCAGCATCGGCGACCAGATCGGCGAGCTGTACCGCGTGCACCGCGGCCTGTCACGCAAGGAGGCACGGGCCCGCTCGATCGAGATGCTCGACCTGGTCGGCATCCCCGCCGCCGCCAAGCGCATCGACGACTACCCCCACCAGTTCTCCGGCGGCATGCGGCAGCGCATCCTCGTCGCCATGGCGGTGGCGCTCGAACCTGACCTGATCATCGCCGACGAGCCGACGACCGCGCTCGACGTGACCGTCCAGGCGCAGATCCTGGAGCTCATCGACCGGCTGCGGCGCGAGCTCGGCACCGCGGTCCTGCTCATCACGCACGATCTCGGCGTCGCGGCCGAGGTCAGCGACCGGATCGCGGTCATGTACGCCGGGCGCATCGTGGAGCGCGGCGAGGTCGGCGAGCTGTACGACCGGCCCGCGCACCCGTACACGGAGGCGCTGCTCGCCGCCATCCCCGACCTGGACAGCCCCGCCTCGGAGCTGCGCGCCATCCCCGGCGCGCCGCCCAGCCCCGCCGAGGTGCCGCCGGGCTGCTCGTTCGCGCCGCGGTGCGCGCGGGCGAGCGAGGTGTGCGGCACGACCCGGCCGCCGCTGACCGTCCTGCCCGGCTCTGACCGTTCCGTCGCCTGCCACCACGCGGAGGAGATGCTCGATGGCGCTCTCACCTGACACCGCCCCCAAGCCCCTCGAACAGCGGGGCGAGCCGGTGCTGCGGGCCACGAACCTGCACAAGACCTACCGCGGCGGCCTGCTGTCCAGGGGCGGCGCCGTACGCGCGGTGGCCGGCGTGGACCTCGACCTCCACCCCGGCGAGACGCTGGGCATCGTCGGCGAGTCCGGCTGCGGCAAGTCCACCCTGGCCCGGATGCTCGTCGGGCTCGAACGCCCCGACCAGGGCGAGGTCACCTTCCGCGGCCGGCCGTTCTTCACCAGGGGCGGCGTGCCGCGCGACATCAGGCGCCGCGTCCAGATGGTCTTCCAGGACCCGCTGACCTCGCTCAACCCGCGCATGACCGTGCACGACATCGTGGCCGAGCCGCTGCGGGTGCACCGCCTCGCGCCGAACTCCCGCGCCATGCGCGAGCGCGTCGCCGAGCTGCTCACCCTGGTCGGTCTGTCGCCCGACCGGATGAGCCGCTTCCCCTACGAGTTCTCCGGCGGGCAGCGGCAGCGCATCGGCATCGCCCGCGCCCTGGCCACCGAGCCCGACGTGATCGTCTGCGACGAGCCGGTGTCGGCGCTCGACATGTCGGTGCAGGCGCAGGTGGTCAACCTCTTCGCCGAGCTGCAGCGTACGCTCGGGGTGGCCCTGGTGTTCATCGCGCACGACCTGGCCGTCGTCCGGCACGTCTCGCACCGGGTGGGCGTGATGTATCTCGGCCGGGTGGCGGAGCTGGGCGCGGCGGCCGACGTCTACTCGGCGCCGGCGCATCCGTACACGATGGCGCTGCTGTCGGCGGCGCCCGTGCCGAAGCCGGCGCTGCGCGGCCGCTCCCGCATCATGCTGGCCGGCGACCCGCCGAGCCCGGTGGCGCCGCCCCCGGGCTGCCGCTTCCACACCCGCTGCTGGAAGGCCACCGACCGGTGCGCGGAGGTGGAGCCCGTGCTGGAGGACGTCTCCGGGCACTACGCGGCCTGCCATTACCCGGAACGCCCGTCTTGACGTGGCCTTTCCCGGAGTACCTGAGAGGGAGAGCAAGCTTTGCTGACACACTGTCGTCATCGGCTTGACGCCGCCCGCCGCCGTTTGTGACACTTCGTCATGAAACGTCAGCACGAGCAGAGGTGGGCCGTGACCTCGTCCTTCTCAGAAACCCTGCGGAACGCCACGTGGGCCGACCACGAGTCCGCCGAGTCCGAAGGCTACCTGTCCGCGCTGATGGCCGGCCGCCTGACCGAGCACGACTACGGCGAGATGGTGGCCCAGCACTACTTCGCGTACACCGCGCTCGACGGCGTCTCCCGCGAGCTGGCCGGCCACCCGGTGGCGGGCCGCTTCGTCTTCCCCGAGCTGTACCGGGAGCAGGCGCTCGAACGCGACCTCGCCACCATCTACGGCCCCGGCTGGCGCGAGCGCATCACCCCGTCGAAGGCCACCCGCACCCTCGTGGCCCGCATCCACCAGGTCGCCGACTGGCCGGGCGGCTACGTCGCCCACCACTACACCCGCTACCTCGGCGACCTGTCCGGCGGCCAGTTCATCCGCATGGAACTGCAGAAGATCTACGGCTACGCCAAGGGCGGAGGCGTCGACTTCTACTTCTTCGACGAGCTGGGCAGCCTCCCCCGCTTCAAGACGGAGTACCGCTCCCGCCTCGACGCCCTGGGCCAGGATCTGGACGACCGCGAGCAGCAGCGCATGATCGCCGAGGTCCGCCTGGCGTACCAGCTCAACACCGAAGTCCTGAGCGACCTCCGCCACCTCGTCAGAACCGCCGCCTGACCCCGGTCAGGCGTACGGATCCCGCAGCGGCACGGCCCGCTCGGCGAGCTCCTCGCGCAGCCGCCTCAGGCGCGGGCCCGCCTGGTAGTAGCGTCCCTTGGTCTCCCCGTACGGCTGGAGCCACTTCCTGGCGGTGAGCTCGCGCAGGTCGCGGGCGGCCTGGCCCTGGCTGAGGTCCTCGTCGGCCTGGTAACGGCTGCGCCGCAACCGCCGGTTCACGAACGCCTCGTAGAGCGCCGACACGCACCGGTCGTTGAGCCCGTCGGCGTCCACCTGCTCCTCCAGGTACGTCCAGATCTCGCCCGCCTCGGCCAGCCGGGCCGCCACCCGCTGCGCCTGCATGTGGTGGGCCCTGAGACAGAACCGCACCCAGGCGAGCGTGTCGTCGTGCGGGCTCCAGCGACGGCGGCCGACGGCGCCCAGGACGTCGTAGTACTCGATGGTCGTGCGCTGCTGCCCGAGCCACTCCTCGATGGAGCAGAACTCCGGGGCCATGATCTGGTCACGGCCCAGGACCAGGGCCTGGAGTGCGCGCGACATGCGGCCGTTGCCGTCGCGCCACGGGTGGACCTTCACCAGGTTGAGGTGCGCCATCGCGGCCCGCACGTAGCTCGGCGCCTCCAGGTCGCCCTCGTTGAGCCAGGCGACCAGCTCGTCGAGGAGCGCGGGGACCAGCGCGGCGTCCGGGCACTCGTAGACGACCTGGCCGGAGGAGAAGTCGCGGATGTAGATGGTGCCCGGCCGGATGACGCCCGGAGTCTCGGGTCCGTGGTGGCCGATCATCATGAAGTCGAGTGCGTTCAGCAGGCCGACGTCGTAACGGAACACCGGGGCGCGGGACAGCGACCTGATGTACGTCAGCGCCTGCTGGTAACCGGCGATCTCCTTGGTCACCGCGTTCGACGCGTCCAGGGGCTCCTCCCCCGCCATGATGGATCGGATGTCCTCCACGCTGGCGTGATAGCCATCGATCGAGTTCGAGCCCTGGATGGCACGGGCTTGCAACTGCCTGCGCAACTGACCGTCCCACCGGTGCGTCTCGGCCAACCGGTATTCGAGGTCCTGCCGCATGTCCTCGACCTCGGCCAGCACGACCTTGTCCGCCGCCTCAAGCGCAGGAGTCCCGTAGAGCATGCCGCCATGGAAGCATGAACGAATCATCCGGTCAAAGGAATGAATGATTCATCCATTATGTCGTTTCCCCGTGTCAGGGATGTCCGCGTCGGGCGGGAGCGGGGGCTTGGGGCGGCCTACGATGGGGGTATGCCCCGGATCAAGGCCGCCACCATCGGTGAGCACCGTGCGCAGACGCGCGACCGCATTCTGCAGGCCGTGTCGCGGTTGTCGCGGGTGCAGGGCATCGATGCGATCTCCATGACGGACGTCGCCAACGAGGCCGGGATCACCCGGACTGTTCTGTACAACTATTTTCCC
Organism: Nonomuraea sp. NPDC049421; assembly: GCF_040677005.1. Lineage (NCBI taxonomy): Bacteria > Bacillati > Actinomycetota > Actinomycetes > Streptosporangiales > Streptosporangiaceae > Nonomuraea > Nonomuraea sp. NPDC049421. The sequence goes on along the minus strand of NZ_JBFAQA010000008.1, from coordinate 95,420 downwards.
GACAAGGCGGCTTTGCTGCTGGCGTTCACCGAGCGGGTGACGCACTACTTCATCGAGAGTTACGAGCGGGAGCTGCCGGTCGGGGCGTCGCCGTCCGAGCGGTTGCGGGGGTTCGTGCGGCTGCAGCTGGCCGGGCTCGTCGCTCATCCGCATCCCGGGGCCGCTGATCTCAGTGCGGCTCTGGGGCCTGATGCCTACCAGCGGCTGGCCGAGCATGTCGCGCCCATGCAGCGGGTGCTGGTGGACATCCTGGAGAGCGGGGTCGAGGCCGGTGAGTTCCGGGTGCTCGACGTCGCGGCCACCGCCCGGATGGTGCTCGCCGTCATCGGGGCTGAGCGGGTGCCGCTGATCAGTGGTGAGGTGACGGTGGAGGCGGCCGGGGAGCTGGTTGCCGAGTTCGTTCTGAGGGCCTTGGCCCCTCGGTCGCATGAGTGATCAGGCCGGGCAGGTCAACGGGCAGGTCGCCGTCAAGTCGGCGCGCGGGCGCTGGATTCTCGGGGCCACGGTGCTCGGGTCGGGGCTGGCGCTGCTCGACGGCACGGTGGTGAACGTGGCGCTGCCGTTCCTCGGCCGCGAGCTCGACGCGCAGATGGACGGGCTGCAGTGGACGGTCAACGCGTACACGCTGACGCTGGCCGGGCTCATCCTGCTGGGCGGGTCGCTCGGTGACCGGTACGGCCGGCGGCGGATCTTCCTGGTCGGCGTCGTCTGGTTCGCGATCGCCTCGGCGCTGTGCGGCCTGTCGCCGAACATCGAGGTCCTCATCGCGGCACGCGCCCTGCAAGGCGTCGGCGGGGCGCTGCTGACGCCGGGGTCGCTGGCGATCATCCAGGCCAGCTTCGTGCGCCACGACCGGCCGCGCGCGGTGGGCGTGTGGTCCGGGCTGGGCGGCGTGGCGAGCGCGATCGGGCCGCTGCTGGGCGGCTGGGTGGTGCAGTCGGCCGGCTGGCGGTGGGCGTTCCTCATCAACCTGCCGTTCGCGGTGCTCATCGTGATCGTCACGCTGCGGCACGTGCCGGAGAGCCGGGACGAGGAGGCCGCCGGGCGGTTCGACGTGCTCGGATCCGCGCTGGCGGCGCTGGCGCTGGCCGGCATCACGTACGGGCTGATCCAGAAGGGCGCGGCGGTGCCGCTGGTCGCAGGGCTGGTGCTGGCGGCGGCGTTCGTGGTCGTCGAGGTGCGCAGGTCGCCGGACGCGCTGGTGCCGGTGGGCATCTTCCGCGACCGCGTGTTCACGGCGGTGAACATCGTGACGCTCGTCATGTACGCCGCCATGGGCGTGGTGTTCTTCCTGCTGGTGGTGCAGCTCCAGGTGGTGTCCGGGTTCTCGCCCATCGCGGCCGGGATGGCGATGCTGCCGGCGACGATCCTGATGATGCTGCTGTCGGCCAGGGCCGGCGAGCTCGCCAAACGGTACGGCCCGCGCCGCCCCATGACGATCGGGCTGCTCGCGGCGGGCGGCGGCTTCCTGGCGATGAGCACGATCGGGTTCGGCGCCTCCTACGCCTTCCAGGTGCTGCCCGCGGTCACCCTGTTCGGGCTGGGCCTGTCGGCGACGGTCGCGCCGCTGACCGCGACCGTGCTGGCCTCGGCCGACGAGCGGCACGCGGGCATGGCCAGCGGCGTCAACAACGCGGTCGCGCGTACCGGCGGGCTGCTGGCGGTGGCCGCGGTGCCGCCGCTGGTGGGGCTGGTGGGCGACGCCTTCCAGAACCCGCCGGTGTTCGACGCCGGGTTCAGGACGGCGATGCTGATCTCGGGGGCGATGATGGTCGTCGCGGCGGTGCTCACGTGGGTGACGATCAGGTCGAACGTGCTGGCCGCCGACTGACCCCGGCGCTAATAGGTGAAGCGCTGGCTGCGGACGCTGTTGTCGAAGTTCGACAGCAGCAGCTCGGGCTCACCCACCGTGCGGATCTCGGGCAGCCGGGTGAGCAGCTCGCGGAACATCGTCCGCATCTCCTGCCGCGCGAGGTTGGCGCCCAGGCAGAAGTGCGGGCCTGGGCCGCCGAAGCCGACGTGGGGCTTGGTGTCGCGGGTGATGTCGAAGGTGTCGGGGTCGGGGAAGACCGTCTCGTCGCGGTTGGCGGAGCCGTAGAAGAGCACGACCTTGTCGCCCTTCTTCAGCTCGAGACCGCGCAGCGAGTAGTCCTGGGTGACCGTGCGGCGGAACTGCATGATGGGCGAGACGTAGCGGACCATCTCCTCGATGGCGCCGTTGACGTGGCCGTCGAAGTCGCTCATGAGCAGCTCGCGCTGCGCGGGGTTCTCGGTGAGCAGCCTGATGCCGTGGGCCATCGTGTTGCGCGCGGTCTCGTTGCCGGCCACCAGCAGCAGCGAGAAGAACGAGCCGAGCTCCTTGTCGGTCAGCTTCTCCCCGTCGGGGTTGGCGTTGACCAGCAGGGACACCAGGTCGCCCTTGGGGTCGGCGGCGCGCTCGTGGCCGAGCTTGATGACCATGCGCTGGAGGGCGAACAGGGCCATCATGTTCTGGCCGGCCATCTGGACGGTGCGGGCCAGGCTGGGGCGCACGCCGGTGTAGGCGGTGGAGATGTCGACGTGGCGGTGCACCTGCTCGCGCAGCTCCTGCGGGATGTCGAGCATGTCGCAGATGACGTGGATGGGCAGCCGGGCGGCCACCTGGGAGACGAAGTCGCGGGGGCCGTCCTGCATGACGTCGTCGACGATGCGGGCGCACGCGGCCTCGATGTCGCTCTGCAGGCCGGCCAGCATCTTCGGGCTGAACGAGCGGGTCACGATGCGGCGCAGGCGGGCGTGGCGCGGGTCGTCCATGTTGACCATCGACTCGCCGAACACCTGCTTGACCCAGCCGGGCGGCTCGGGGTTGGTGACGGCCGGCTCGCTGGAGAAGACCTTCGCGTTGCGGCTGGCCTCGACGACGTCGGCGTGGCGGACGAGGGCGTAGAAGCCCTTGCCGGAGCGCAGGAACGGCACCTTCTTCTCGGGGAAGAACACCGGGTGCTCCAGTTGCCGGAGCCGGGCGAAAGCCTCATTCCGCTCTTTCAGCGGCTTGCCCCAGAAATCCAGATCAGCGAGGTCGATGTCCACCGTCCTATCCTGGCACGGTCCCACGCCCCTCCGGCCATCGACGGCCGTACCGGAAACCCCTGCCGCCACGGGCCCGCGCGATTCGGACACGGATGTGCATCCTGCCCTTCTGGCACGTTCTCACGGCGTTAAGCCGCAATTCGCGCCGTCTGGTCTTACTGGCGGTATGAACGCGCTGCTCGCCGCTCTCCTGGTCCTCCCCCTCGCCTCAGGTACGGCTCCCGCCGCCGCCCGCGCGTGCGGCGGGCACCCGCTGGACTTCGACGCCGACGGCCGCCCCGACCTCGCCGTGGCCGCCCCGTACGCCCATGACAGGGCCGGTGCCGTGACCGTCATGTACGGGTCGGGCGAACGCGTCGAGCTGACCCAGGACGGCGCGGAGCCGGGCGACGCGTTCGGGTCGGCGCTGGCCGTGGGCGACTTCAACGGGGACCGCTGCGCCGACCTCGCGGTGGGGGTGTCGGAGGAGTTCACCGGCGAGCGGGTGCCGGGCGGCGACGGCAACGGGGTGGTGCAGGTGTACGACGGCTCGCCTCGGGGGCTCGTACCGGGGCGGGAGCTGGCACTGGCCAAGCCGTCCAGCGACCGGTTCGGCGCGGCCCTGGCGGCCGGCGACCTCGACGGCGACGGCAGGGACGAGCTGATCGTGGGCGCGCCGAGCCACCGGTCGGGCGGCCAGGTCACGGTGTACGGGCTCAAGGGCCGCAAGCCGGTCGCGATCAGCCAGAAGACCTCCTGGGTACGGCAGCGCGCCGCCGTCACCGACCAGTGGGGCGCCGCGCTGGCCACCGGCGACTTCGACGGCGACGGCAAGGACGAGCTGGTCGTGGGAGCGCCCGCCGACAGCGTGCGGCAGGACGGGCAGGGCTCGGTCACCGTCATCGACGTACGGGCCCGGCGGGCGCGCCTGCTGACCCAGGCGACGCCCGGCATCCACGGGGCCGAGGAGAAGTGGGACGGGTTCGGCGCCGCCCTGGCCACCGCGGACTTCAACGGCGACGGCAGGGCCGACCTCGCCATCGGCGTGCCCGGTGAGGGCATCACCGAGAACCAGCGGGCCATGGACTACGGGGAAGGCGTCGTGGACGTGCTCTACGGGTCGGGCGGCGGGCTGCGTACGGACAGGACCGAGGCGTGGTCGCAGAACAGCCTCGACGGCCGCCCCCGCTACTACGACCGGTTCGGGACGGCGCTCGCCGCCGCCGACCTCAACGGCGACGGCGTGGACGAGCTGGCCATCGGGGTGCCGGGTGAGAAGGCCGTGCAGGTGCTGGCCGGGCGCCGGTCGGGCGGGCTGACGCGCGAGGGGAACCTGCTGGTGAAGGGCAGGGGGCAGGACTTCGGCGCGTCGGTGTCGGCGCTGCCCGGGTGGGAGCGGTACCGGTCGCTGTCGGCGAAGCGCCGTCCCGTGTACGGGCTCGTGATCGCCTCCCCCGACCAGGGCCTGGTCATGTACGCGCCGGGCCGGCGCGGCTCGGACCGGGTCAGGCTCGGCAAGCTCCGCCGCCTCGCCGAGGGCACCGGCCTGTACGGCTACGCCTTCGGCTGACCCGGGGACAGGCGAGAGCCGGAGGGGGTCAGGGGCGGGCGTCGCCGGTGCGCGGGCCGGCGTCGAGGGGCAGCAGGACGCGGAACAACGCGCCCTTGCCCGGCTCCGCTTCGGCCATGACGATCCCGCCGTGCGCCTCCACCAGCGTCGCCGCGATCGACAGGCCCAGCCCCGACCCGCCCGCGCTGCGTGCCGGATCGGCCCGGTAGAAGCGTTCGAACACGCGCTCCGCCACCTCGGGCGCGAACCCCGGCCCCTCGTCGGCCACCTCCACCACGGCGTGGTCGCCGTCGGCCCCCACCCGCACCTGGAACGGGGTGCCCGGCGGGGTGTGGGTGAGCGCGTTGGTGACGAGGTTGTTGAGCACCTGCCCGAGCCGGGTCTCGTCGCCGGTGACGACGACCTCGCCGTCGCCGCCGAACAGGCGGACCAGCTCGATCCGCCGGTCGGGGGCGAGCGTCTGGGCGTCGATGACGGCGGTGGCGCACAGGCTCAGCAGGTCCACGGGCCGCATCGCCAGCTCGCGCCGCTGGTCGAGCCTGGCCAGCAGCAGCATGTCCTCCACCAGCAGCCCCATCCTGGCGGCCTGGCCCTCGATGCGGCCGAGCAGCCGTACGGCCTCGTCCAGGTCCTTGGTCTCCCCCAGCCGGTACAGCTCGGCGAACCCCCTGATCGAGGTGAGCGGCGTGCGCAGCTCGTGGGAGGCGTCGGCCATGAACCGGCGCATCAGCTCCTCCGAGCGGCGGGCGGCGGTCGCGGACGCGCGGGCCGACTCGGCGGCCTCCTCGCGCTCGCGCACCGCGCTCTCGATGCGGGCGAGCATGGTGTTGAGCGAGCGGCCGAGCTTGCCGACCTCTGTGGTGCCGGCCCAGAGCGGCACGCGGCGCGACAGGTCGCCGCCGGCGATGTCGTTCGCGGTACGCGCGATCTCGCCCAGCGGGCGCAGGCTCCTGCGTACCAGCCAATAGCAGAGGAGCCCGAGCACGGCCAGCGTGCCGCCGCCGCCCACCGCCACGATGAGGGCGAGCTGGGAGACGGTGGCGTCCACCTCGCCGAGGCTGATGGCCATCATCCTGGTCTGTCCCGCGCGGGTGGGCACGGCGATGACCCGCCAGTTCGGGCCGCCCGCGACGGTCGACTCGACGGTGAAGGGGCGCCCGTCGCGGACGCGCACCTCGGGGCCGGTCAGGCGGGGCAGGGCGGGCGTGTACTCCTCGGTGGACTCGCTGAAGGTGCGCACCAGCTCGCCGCCCGGGTCGAGGACGACGCCGTGGAACAGGCCGAAGAAGCGCTGCGGCCGCCCGTCGGGGCGCGGCTCGACCGGCGGCAGCGTCTCGCGCGGCATGGCGGCCACGTGGAGCTGGCGGTCGACGCGTTCGACGAGGTAGTTGCGCAGCAGCCGCACGGCGAACAGGCCGGTCAGCGTGATCGCGAGGGTGACCAGCAGCAGGGTGGCCGAGACGAGCCGCAGCCAGAGCGGCGCCCTGGACAGCTGTTTGCGCATCTTCCTCATATGCGGGGCGGGCGCAGGATGTAGCCGACGCCGCGCAGGGTGTGCAGGTATTTCTGCTCGCCGGTGTCGATCTTGCGGCGGAGGTAGGAGACGTACGACTCGACGAGCCCGACGTCGGTGCGCCAGTCGCCGTTCCAGACGTGGTCGAGTATCTGCTTCTTCGACAGCACCCGGCCCGCGTTGAGCATGAAGTAGCGCAGCAGGCGGAACTCGGTGGGCGAGAGCCGGACGAGGACGCCGTCGCGCCAGACCTCGTGCGTCTCGTCGTCCAGCTCGACGTCGGCGACCCTGAGCCGGTTCGGCGGCGGGGCGCCGCGGCGGGTCCTGCGCAGCACGGCTCTGATGCGCGCGATGACCTCCTCCAGGCTGAACGGCTTGGTCACGTAGTCCTCGCCGAGCCCCAGCCCGGCCAGGCGGTCCTCGGGCGTGTCCTTGGCGGTCACGAACAGCACAGGGACCCGGCGGCCGCGGGACCGCAGCCTTCCCGCGACCGCCAGGCCGTCCAGATCGGGCAGCATCACGTCGAGCATCACCAGGTCCGGCGTGCTCTCCTCGGCCACCCGCAGCGCCTCCTTGCCGTCGGCCGCCGTCAGCACCTCGAACCCGGCCATGCGCAGGCTGGCCGAGAACAACTCCCTGATGTTGGGCTCGTCGTCCACCACCAGCAGCCTGGCCTCGGGTTCGCTCATCGCGGGCCGCCTCCCCGGGCGGCGGAGCCGCCCTGCGTGATGGAGGTGGCGGTCACCGTGCCGTCCTCGCCCGGCGTGCCGCGCACCACGATCGTGGCGCCCGGCTTCAGGTCGGCGACCTTGCCCGGCTCGGAGATCTGCACGGTGGTCTCGCCGGTGGTGGTGACGGTGACGCTCTCGCCGGTCACGGTCTTCAGGTGGACGGTGCCGTCCTCGACCTTCTCGACCGTGCCGGTCGTGCCGCCGCCGAAGCCGCCCGGCCGGCGGCCCTCCCCGCCCGTGCCGCCCGGCCGCTCACCGGACGCGGCCTGCCGTGACGGGCCCGCCTGCGGCGTGCCCAGCGGCCTGCCCGACGAGCCGGCCCACGAGCCGCCCGAGCCGCCCGAGCCGCCCGAGCCGCCCGACGAGCCGAACGCGCTGTGCGCCTGGATGCCGATGAGGATCCCGGCCACCAGCACGACCCCGGCGCCCAGTGCGAGCGTGACCTTCGACAGGCCCCTCGCCGGCCGGACGGCGAGCTCCTCCCGCAGGTCGCCGGGGAACGGCGAGGAGTCCAGCTTGTCCAATGTCCCTCTCCTTACTCGTGGCGCAGGGCCTCGATCGGCCTGAGCTTGGCCGCCCGGTTGGCCGGGTAGCCGCCGAAGAACAGCCCGATCCCCACCGAGACGCCCAGCGCCAGCGCGACCGACGACGGCACGAGGACCGGCTCGATGCCGGCGATGCTGAACCTGGTCCCCGCGAACGCCACCAGCACCCCCGACAGGCCGCCGACCAGGCTCAGCAGCGTGGCCTCCATCAGGAACTGGCCCAGGATGGCGCTCCTGGGTGCGCCCAGCGCCTTGCGGATGCCGATCTCGCGGGTGCGCTCGGTGACCGTCACCAGCATGATGTTGGTGATGCCGATGCCGCCCACGAGCAGCGAGATCGCGGCGACCGCGGCGAGCAGCACGGTGAAGGTGCCGGTGGCCTCGCTGACGGTCTCCTGCAACGTCGCCTGGTTCAGGATGCGGTAGTCGGGATTGGTGGTGTTCGTGATGCCGTGTCGTTGGTTGAGGATAGCGGTGACCTCGGCCTGCGCCGCCGAGGTGGTGCCCGCTCCCGTCGCCTGCACGACGATCTGGTCCAGCGAGCCGAACCCGCTCAGGCTCTGCTGTACGGCGGGCAGCGGCGCCACGGCCACGTCGTCGGCGTCCTGCGCGCCGCTCGACCCGGCCGCCTTGAGCACCCCGACCACCGTGAACGGCACCCCCGACACGCTCACCTGTTTGCCGATCGGATCGACGGCGCCGAACAGCTCGTCCGCCACGGTCTGGCCGATCACCATGACCTTCCTGGCGGCCGGCACGTCGTCGTTGTAGAAGTAGTCGCCCTTCGCGACCGGCTTGTTGACGGCCTCGAAGTAGCTCGGGTAGGTGCCGACGAGCTGGGCGATCGGGTGGGCGGCGGCGCCGTACGAGGCGGGGGCCGCCGAGACCGTCACCACCGGCGAGACACTGCGCACGGACGGCGCCAGCGTCGCGTCCGTCAGCGCCTTGGCGTCGGCCAGGCTGAGCTGCCTGGCCTGCGTACGCGGCCCGGTGTTGCCGCCCCTGCCGGGACCCCGCTGGGCGCCACCGCCGCCGCCGGAGAAGGACGGCGAGATGGTCAGCGTGTTCGCGCCGAGCCGCTGGATGTTCTGCTGGATGCTGCGTGACGAGCCCTCGCCGACGGCCACCAGCATGATCACGGCGGCCACCCCGATGAGGATGCCGAGCGTGGTGAGCGCGCTGCGCATCTTGTTGGCCAGCAGGCCGCGCAGGGCGAAGCGGAGGATCTCGACCTGGTTCACGAGGCGGCCTCCATCTGGCGGGGCGGCGGGCCGTCCACGGGAGCCTGACGGCGGTCGTCCACGATCTCGCCGTCCACCAGCCGGATCACCCGCTTGGCGTGCTCGGCGACGTCGTCCTCGTGGGTGATGAGCACGATCGTGCGGCCGGACGCGCTGAGCCGGTCGAGGATCTCCAGGACGTCGCGGGTCGAGGCGGTGTCGAGGTTGCCGGTCGGCTCGTCCGCCAGCAGCAGCGCGGGAGCGGTCACCAGGGCTCTGGCCACGGCGACCCGCTGCTGCTGGCCGCCGGAGAGCTGGTTCGGCTGGTGGTGCACCCGGTCGGTCAGGCCGACCTGCTCCAGCGCGGCCAGCGCGCGGGCGCGCCGCTCCGCCGGGCGCACGCCGCCGTAGACGAGGGGCAGCTCCACGTTGGCGAGGGCGCTCATGCGCGGGATCAGGTTGAACGACTGGAAGACGAAGCCGACGCGGCGGTTGCGCAGCAGCGCGAGCCGGTGCTCGTCGAGGTGGCCGACGTCGGCGCCGTCGATCAGGTACGTGCCCGAGCTCGGGACGTCGAGGCAGCCAAGGATGTTCATCAGCGTGGACTTGCCGGAGCCCGACGCGCCCATGATGGCCACGTAGTCGCCGCGCTCGACGTCCAGGCTGACGCCGCGCAGCGCGCGCACCCTCGCCTCGCCCGCGCCGTACTCCTTGACCAGGTTCCGCACCCGCAGGACCGGGACCGTCCCCTCAGCCGTCCCCTCAGCCGTCACCTCAGCCGTCACCGCCTGCCTCCGCCCGGGAAGCCCCCGCCGAAGCGCTGGCCGCCGCCGGTCCCCTGGCCGGTGGACGGGGTGGACGGCGGCACGATCTCGTCGCCCTCGGACACGCCTGACGTGATCTCGGTGAGCGCGGCGCCCTGGACGCCGACCTCGACCGGGGTCCTGACCTGGCGGCCGTCCCGCAGCACGGTGACCGTGGTCCGGCCGCCGCTCGTGGAGATCGCCGTGGAGGGGACGGTGACCACGTTCTCCGCCCGGCCGGTGACGACCTCGACCGTGGCGGTCTGTCCCAGCCTGACCTGGTCCGGCACTTTCGTGAACGTGATCGTCACCGGGTAGCGCACGACGTTCTCGCTGGTGGCGGCGACCGGCTCGATCTGCGTCACCTTGCCGGTCGCGGTCACGCCGGGCAGCGCGTCGAACGTGATCGTCGCCTGCCGGCCCTTCTTCAGCCGGCCCGCGTCCGACTCGGTGAAGGTGCCGACGAGCTGGAGCTTCGTGGTGTCGGCCAGCTCGATGAAGCCGGTGCTCGCGCCCGCCCCTTGCCCGCTTTGGGTGTTGCCGGTGCTGGTTCCGCCCACCGAGCCGTTCACCGCGGTGATCGTGCCCTTGAACGGGGCCTTGAGGACCGTGGCCGCCACCGTGCGCTGGGCCTCGCGGTAGGCGTTGCGGGCCTTGATGTAAGCGGCGTAGAGCTGCGCCGTGCCCGTTCCGTCCGACACGGCGCCGTCGTACGCGGCCTTCGCCGCCGTCAGGCTCTCCTGGGCCGCCGCGTCGTCCAGCCTGGCCAGGATGTCGCCCTTGGCGACCTTGTCCCCTGCCTTGACGTAGATCTTCTCGACGGTCCCGCTCGTACCGAAGGACAGCGCGCGCGACCGCGAGCTCTCCACCGCCCCCGACGCCGACACCGACGCGGTCACCGAGCCGCGTCCCGCCGTCACCGTGCGCACCGCCGTCTCGCCCGCCGCCTGGTCCGTGCCGAGCTGCGCGTACACGAGGCCGGCACCGCCCAGCAGGAGCACCGTCAGCACCCCGTTGGTCAACAGCGCCCTGCGCCTGATCGACACCTTCACGAGCGGTGACCCTCGCACACCAGGCTGCGACGCAGCCGCGAGCAAGCTGAACGTTCGCTGGACGGCGGCGGCCCCCATCCGGCGTCCAGGAAACTCTGAGGGTGCGCGCAGGCTGCCGCCAACCTGCTCGGCCAGGATGTCCCCTCATGAGACCGAGATTCGTGCTGGGCGGGCTCGCCCTCGCCGTGCTCGTGGCCGGGTCCGGCCTCGCGCTGGCGCTGCGCGACGATCCCCGGCCGGCCACCCAGGTACGGCTGGCCGCCGCGCAGCGCGGGCAGGTCACGGCCTCGGTCAGCGCGGCGGGCGACACCGTGGACGGCTCCCGCCGCGACCTGGCGTTCGGCTCGGCCGGGACGGTGACGAAGGTGTCCGTCGAGGTCGGTGCCAAGGTGCGCAAGGGCCAGGTGCTGGCCAGGATCGACGGGCGGGCGGCGCGGGAGGCGTACGAGGCGGCCAAGGCCGACCTGGCCGCCGCCCAAGAGGCCCTGGACCAAGCCTCCTCAGCCACCACCGCCCCGTCAGCCAGCGTCCCGGCAGCCACCGGCGCCTCCGTAACCACGGCCGCCCCGGCGACCACCGCGACCACCGCGGCCGCCGAGGCCGCCGAGGCCGCCCCTGAAGCCACCGGCGGTGGGACCGCGGGGACAGGCTGCGTGCCCGCCGCCGGTGCCGTCCTCGGCCCAGAGGCGCCGTTCACCCCGCATCCGTCCCGCACGCACGGCCCTGAGCCGACCGATCTCCCAGAGCCGCAGCCGACCGTCACCGTCACCGCGACGGCCACCGCGACGCCCACCGTGACGGTGACGGCCACGGTCACCGCGACGGTCACCGCGACCGGCACCGCGACCGGCACCGCCGCTCCCCCGCCCGCCCTGCCCACGCCTGACCCGTCCGACGGCGGCCTGCAGGGCCTTCCCGGTGACGACACCCCGGGTGTGGTCGGCGTGGACGACACCCAGGAGCCTTCGCCGACCGCGTCCCCGAAGCCGTCGAGGAAGCCCGCCACCAGCGCGAGGCCGACGGTAGCGAGGCAGCCCAAGACGTCCAGGCCGGGTGAGTGCGCCAAGTCAGGGACCCGGCAGGCCAGGACGGGCGGCACCAAGGGCTCGACGGGCAAGGGCGGGCTCAGCGCCGAGCAGGCCGCCCTGAACGTGGACCGCGCCGAGGCCGCCGTCGAGCAGGCCGCGGACGCCGTACGGGCGACCAGGATCGTCGCCCCGGTGGCGGGCACGGTGCTGTCGGTCGCGGGCGCGGCCGGCGACAAGGCGGGCACCGGCACCTTCATCACGCTGGGCGACCTGGACGAGCTGCAGGTCCAGGCCATGGTCACCGAGTCCGACGTGAACCGGCTGAAGGTCGGCCAGCACGCCGCGATCACGCTGGCGACCCGCCCGGGCGAGCGGTACACGGGCACGGTCACGGCCGTCGCGCCGACCGCCACGGTGTCCGACCGGCTGGTCAGGTACGGGGTGACGCTGGCCTTCGACAAGCCGCCCGCCGGGCTCATGCTCGGGCAGACCGCCTCGGTGACGATCACCACGGACGAGGCCAGGGACGCCCTCTACGTGCCGGCCTCCGCGGTGCGCAGCCGTACCGACGGGACGCAGGTCGTCACCGTGCGCGCCGGCGGCAGGGACTCGGCGAAGGTCGTCCGCACGGGGGTGCGCGGCGACCAGTACGTGCAGGTCACCTCGGGGCTGAGCGAGCAGGACCAGGTGGTCATGTCCGGCGGCACGTCGGGCGAGTTCCCCGAAGCGAGCTGGCCCGGCACATGAGCCGGCCGGGCCGGGCGCCCGCCACCCGCGCGCCCGGCCCGGCCACCGGCCGGACCCCGGCGAAACCTGCCATGCCGGGGCCCGGCCGACCCCCCACCGATTGAGCAAACCCGCAGGCGGCCTTCAGGAACCTTTCAGCGAACGCCCCGCGCCGGGCCGGCCGATCGGGGTGGGGCGTGGGGGTGGGTGGTCAGGCTGGTGGCGCGGCTTGGGCGGCGGCGGAGCGGTCCTGCGCCGCCGGGACGGTGAGTCGGTGGGAGGTCTTCGCGGGGGCGCCTCTGCGGGAGATGTAGTCGAGGGTGCGGAAGTCCACCGACAGCTCGTCCCTGGTCAGCCGCCCCATCAGGTAGCCGCGCCGCTGATCGATGTAGGAGAAGTGCGGGTTCTCCTGCAACGCCTCGGAGATCCACGTACGGTCGCGGTACCCGTCGCCGTCGCTGGCGATCGACGACGCCACCAGCTCCCTGGCCACCACCGGCGAGTCGGGGTCGTCGAAGTCGGTCTTGAGCTCGGCCAGATGGTGCATGTGGGCGTCACCGGTCAGCACCACGGGATTGGCGGTGCGGCCCAGGGCGGTCAGCAGGCGGGTGCGCTCGGCGGCGTAGCCGTCCCAGGAGTCGAGGTTGACCTCGCGCCCAGGCCCGGTCCTGAAGTCGCGCTGCGCCACCATGATCTGCTGCCCCAGCAGGTTCCAGCGGGCGGTGGAGGCGTCCAGGCCGCGCTCCAGCCAGCGCCACTGGTCGGCGCCGAGCAGCGTACGCCGGTCGTCGAGCCGGTCGTCACACCCGGCCCGCACGCCGTCGAGGCACGCCTGGTCGTCGCGGAACTGCCGGGTGTCGAGCAGGTGGAAGCGGGCCAGCGTGCCCCAGGAGACCCGCCGGTTCACCCGCAGCACCGCACCCTGGAGGCTGGCACGGCGCAGCGGCATGTTCTCGTAGTACGCGCGGAACGCCTGCGCCCGCCGCTGCTCGAAGCCGGGCGCGCCGGTGCTGGAGACGTGCCCGGCCCAGTTGTTCTCCACCTCGTGATCGTCGAACGCCACCAGCCACGGCGCCACCGCGTGGGCGGCCTGGAGGTCGGGGTCGCTCTTGTACTGGGCGTGGCGCAGCCGGTAGTCGGCCAGGGTGCGGCACTTGCCGGGCGTGTGGGTGCGTACGCGGCCGGCGAGCGCGGTGTAGCCGCTGGGACCGTACTCGTACATGTAGTCGCCGAGGAACACCACCAGTTGCGGCTCCTGCTCGGCGAGGCGGCGGTAGGCGGTGTAGAAGCCGTGCTCGTAGTGGGCGCACGCGGCGACGGCGAAGTGCAGCGGCGTCTCCCCCACCGGCGTCGTACGGGTGCGCCCGGCCGGCGACAGCCTGCCCTCGCTCTTGAAGCGGTAGAAGTATTCGCGCCCCGGCTCCAGCCCCTTCAGCTCGACGTGCACGCTGTGCGCGTCGCGGGCGCGGGCGGTGGCGGTGCCGGACCTGACGATCCTGCGGAACCGTTCGTCGGCGGCGACCTGCCAGGCCACCTCGACGTCGCGGGACGGCATGCCGCCGCGCCCGTCGCCGCCGAGGGGGTCGGCGGCCAGTCTGGTCCACAGCACGAAGCCGTCGGTGGAGGGGTCCCCCGAGGCGACGCCGAGGGTGAAGGGGTCGGTCTTGAGCGTTCTGGAGGTCGCGGCCGCCGGGAGGGCGGGCGAGGAGACGAGGAGGCCGGCTGTCGCCGCTGTCAGGAAGGCTCTGCGGTCCACGCTCCCAGGTATCGCCTCCCGGTCTGACTCCGCCGTGACAGCGGAGTCAAGCCAGGATGAACAGCACCGGTCGGTACGCGGCCACCGCGTACGCGAGGTGACGGCCCCCTGACGCCCCCGTGAACGGCGGCCGCGCACCTCAGCCGGGCAGGGACGCGCGCAGGGCGGCGGCGTCGGTGAAGTGCACCGCGCGCAGTCCGGCCCGCAGGGCGCCCTCGACGTTCTCCTCACGGTCGTCGACGAAGACGATGTCGGACGGGTCGGCGCCGAGCCCGTGCGCCAGCGCGTCGTAGATCTCCTTGTCGGGTTTGACCAGGCCCATCCGCCCGCTGTAGTAGCGGTGGCCGATCGCGGCGACCCATGGCAGCTGGTCGAGGCCGTCGCCGACGCAGACGGGCGCGTTCGACAGCAGCGCCACGTCACGGCCGGCGTCGAGCAGCTCGCCGAGCAGCGCGACCGTGCCCCTGTCGGGGTTGGCCCAGCTCGAGACGTCCATGGCGACCAGGCGCGCGACCTCGGCGGGCGTGGCGGCCCGGCCCAGCACGGCGCTCCAGTAGGCGTGCGGGCTCAGGTCGGCCCGGTCGAAGGCGAGGCGATGCTCCCAGTAGCCGCGCCTGAACGCCCCGGGCTCGGCGCCCACCGCCCGCGCCATCGCGTCGGCGTCGTCCGCCGACTGGGGCAGGGAGAGCACGCCGCCGTAGTCGAACACGATCCATGTCATGCGAGGAATGGTCGCAGATGCGGGCCGAGCGCCGGGCAGCCCAGGTACTTCTCGGCGGTGTGGAAGTCGATCCAGTCGAGGTTGACCAGCTCTTCCGCGTCGACGCCGGTGAAGCAGCCGGCGAGGGCGGGCGGTATGGCGGCGATGTCGTCCTTGTCGGAGATGTTCACCCAGCGCCGCACGCCGGGCGGACGCTCGCCGCGCCCGCCGACGGGGGCCGGCAGGAGGTGCTCGAAGACGACGTGGCGCATGCCGAGGGGGCTGCCGAGGGTGACGAGCAGGTCCGCCTCGAGGTCGGGGCAGGCCCACAGCGCCTCGTACGTGACCACGCTGCCCAGCGAGTGCGCGATGACGATCCGGGGGCGGTTGCGCCTGATGACGTCGGCCACGGCCTGCCGGCACTTCTCGCGGCGGCCCTTGTCGGTGAGGTAGGCGGCCACCTCGGGCGCGAACAGCTTGGCGAACGCCGCCGACCGCTCGTCCAGCCTGTCCAGCAGCCAGCCGGTGACCGACTTGAGGGCGCCCGTGACGTGCTCGCCGAGCCCGAGGTTCCTGGCCCAGCCGGCGAGGACCTCCTGCGCCTGGAGCTCCATGGCGGCCTTGGGGGCCTCGCCGAGGTCGGCGCCGTCGTTCAGGAGGTGGGAGAAGTAGGCGATCTCCGAGAAGTACGGCCGCGTCTCGCCGCCGAGCGCCGCGTGCAGGTAGCGGTCCCATTTGCGGCGCATGGCCGCCTCGGCGCCGGGCACCGACCGTCCGGCTCTGAGGTAGTAGTCGTACTTGCCGATCCCGTGCACGCCGACGATGCCGGACACCGCGTCCTCCCTGACCCCGTGCTTCTTCCGCGCGATAGTGGCATACGCCGCCGTCCGGCGGAGTGTCAACGAGCACTCGCGGCGGGAAAATGTGATTGCGGGCGGTATATGCCGTCCATATACGGTGATATGTCGTAAGAAAGAGCGCATCGCGAACAGGAGCTCCCCACCATGCCCGGCCCGCTGGTCGTCAACGACGCCGTCGTCATCCCCGACGCCGAGCTCGTGTGGCGCTTCTCGCGTTCCTCGGGCCCCGGAGGCCAGGGCGTCAACACCACCGACAGCCGGGTGGAGCTGACGTTCGACCTGTCCGCGACCACGGCGCTGCCGCCCGCGCTCAAGGCGCGCGCCCTCGACCGGCTCGGCACCGGCACGATCACCATCGCCGCCTCGGAGTACCGCTCCCAGCTGCGCAACCGCGAGGCCGCCGCGCACCGGCTCGCGCAGCGGCTGCGCGAGGCCATCGCGCCGCCGCCCAAGCGCCGGCGGCCGACCAAGCCGAGCCGCGGCTCGGTGGAACGGCGCATCGCCGCCAAGAAGCAGCGCAGCGACCTCAAGCGCCTCCGCCGCGAACCCTGACGCCCCGCTTCCGGGAGCTTCCGGGGACCTTCCAGGCTTCCCGCCTGTCTCCCCACCGCCCGCCTCGCCTTCGGCGGGCGCGCTCCCGAGGTCAGGTGCCGATGAGGCGGGGCAGGGTGGTGATGGTGGCCGAGAGGTAGCCGGCCACGGCCTGCGGGATGAGGTTCCGCGCGAACAGCTCAGAACGGTGCAGCCGGACGTGCTCCACCTCGTACAGGCCGCGCGCCGGGTCATCGAACTCCGGCCCGTGGCGTAGCTTGGGGTCCATGCTCAGCAGGCGGCAGCCGTACACGTGCTGGGTCTTGACCTCGCCCCGCCAGGGGTAGGACACGGTGACCAGGTGACGCACCGCGAAGACCGTCGCGCCCAGCTCCTCCAGGAGCTCTCGGTGCAGGGTGTCCTCCAGCGTGCCGTCCTCGGGCTCGACGTGCCCGCCCGGCACCGTCCAGTAGCGCGCGCGTCCCGGCACCGTACGCCGGAACAGGACGAGCCGATCGTCGTGGTCGAGTAGGACACCACGGACACTGGGTCGCATACATCCACCCTATTTGACCGGTATGTCCTTCGGGTAGCCTAACCTACGGTACCGTAACCGCAAGGAGAAGATCTTTTATGGCGATGTCTCAGACGGAGCTGCTGCACGAACTCGAGCCGGTGGTGGCCGGCGAACTCGACCGCCACGAGAAGATGGCCAAAGAGTGGTTCCCGCACGAGTACATCCCGTGGAGCGAAGGCCGCGACTTCGACGGCATCTACGGGGGCGAGGCGTGGCAGGAGGGCGACTCCAAGATCCCCGAGGCCGCCAGGGTGTCGCTCATCGTCAACCTCCTGACCGAGGACAACCTGCCCAGCTACCACCACGAGATCGCCACGACGTTCGGCCGCGACGGCGCCTGGGGCACCTGGGTGCACCGGTGGACCGCCGAGGAGGACCGTCACGGCACCGCCCTCCGCGACTACCTCACCGTCACCCGCGCCGTGGACCCGGTGGCGCTGGAGCGCGCCCGCATGCGGCACATGGAGCAGGGCTTCGCCACCGAGTACAGCACGATGCTGCAGCAGCTCGCGTACGTCTCCTTCCAGGAGCTGGCCACCCGCATCGCCCACCGCAACACCGGCAGGGCCTCCGGCGACGAGGGCTGCGAGCGGCTGCTGGCCAGGATCGCCGCCGACGAGAACCTGCACATGCTCTTCTACCGCAACCTGCTCAAGGCGGCCTTCGAGCTCGACCCCAACCAGACCATGCGCGCGGTGACCGACGTGGTGACCACCTTCCAGATGCCCGGCCAGGGCATGGAGGGCTTCGCCCGCAAGTCGCTGATCATCGCCCACGAGGGCATCTACGACCTGCGCCTGCACCTCGACGACGTGCTCATGCCGGTGCTGCGGCAGTGGTCGGTGTTCGACAAGACGGGGCTGGACGCCGAGGGCGAGAAGGCGCGCGAGGAGCTGTCCGCGTTCCTGGCCAAGACGGACGCCACGGCCGCCCGCTTCGTCGAGCGCCGCGAGGCGCGCCGCGCCCGCGAGGCAGCCCAGAAGTAACCCGCAAGGGCGCAGAACGTACAGAACATCATGAAGAGGGGCATGGCACCGCAGTAGCGGCGGCATGGGAGGATCCTGGCCCATGGACTTTCCCACCACGGTCGCCGTCGGGATCGCCACGCTGCTGACGATCATGCTCCTCGCGGTCGTGACGCAGCGGCTGCTGGATGTCCGCTTCGGCGCGCTGCGCACGTTCCTGGCCGCGCTGGTCGCGTTCGCGCTCGCCCAGCCGGTGCTGGAGCCGATCATGGCCATGGTCGGCCCTATGGACGGCACTCAGCCGCCCGACGCGGCCGCCCTGGGAGTCCTCCTGCTCGTCCTCATGGCCATGGTGCTGATCCCCATGGCCATGCTCGTGCTGGCCGAGGCGCTGGTGCCGCCCGGCTCGGTGCCGGGGCCGCTGGAGCTGGCGCGGTCCGTACGCGGCCGGTTGTCCAGGACCAGGCGTTATTCGCAGATCACCAGGATCGCCGTCCGGCACGGACTCGGCCCCTACCTGCGCGGCAGGGGCGAACGGCTGGACGACCGCTCGGGCAAGCTCCGCCTGGCCGCCTCGCTGCGGGCCGCGCTGGACGACGGCGGGGTGACGTTCATCAAGCTCGGGCAGGTGCTGTCCACCCGGCGCGACCTGCTGCCCGCCGAGTTCGTCGAGGAGCTCGGACGGCTGCAGGACCAGGTCGCCCCCGCCCCGTGGGAGCAGGTCGAGCCGGTGCTGCGCGCGGAGCTGGGCGGGCCGGTGGAGGAGGTCTTCGCCGCGTTCGACCGGACGCCGCTCGCCGCCGCCTCCATCGGCCAGGTGCACGCCGCCCGGCTGCACTCGGGCCGCGAGGTCGTGGTCAAGGTACGCCGACCGGGCATCGAGGCGGTCGTCGGCCAGGACCTGGAGATCGTCCGGCGGCTGGCCGCCACGCTGGAGGGCAGGACCCGCTGGGGCCGCTCGCTCGGCCTGCTCGACCTGGCCGAGGGCTTCGCCACGGCGATCAGGGAGGAGCTGGACTTCGGCGTCGAGGCCGCCAACATGGCCGCCGTCTCGGCCGCCCGCGCCTCAGGAGCCCCCGGGGAAGACTCCGGCGGCGGAGCGAGCGTCGCGTATCCCGCGCCGATCAGCGCCATGTGCTCGGAACGGGTGCTGGTCATGGAGCGGCTGTCGGGACGCCCGGTCACCGCCGCCGACCCCGCCGAGGGCCCGCGCCTGGCCCGCGACCTGCTCGACTGCCTGCTGCGGCAGATCCTCATCGAGGGCGTCTTCCACGCCGACCCGCACCCTGGCAACCTCATGCTGCTGGACGACGGCACGCTGGGCCTGCTCGACTTCGGCTCGGTGGGCCGGCTCGACGGCTCCGTACGCGCGGCGCTGCAGCGCTTCCTGCTCGCCATGAACCGCCAGGACCCCCTGGGCGTCACGGACGCGCTCCTGGAGGTCGTGCCGCGCCCCGAGGAGATCGACGAGCCGGCGCTGGAGCGGGCCCTGGGCCAGTTCATGGCCAGGCACCTGGGCCCCGGTCTGGACAGCGCGCAGCTGTTCACCGACCTGTTCAAGATCGTCTCGGAGTACGGCCTGTCGATCCCGCCCGAGGTGGCCGCCGTCTTCCGCGCGCTGGCCACGCTGGAGGGCACGCTGGTGCGCCTGTCGCCCGGCTTCAACCTGATGGGCGAGGCCCGCGCGTTCGCGGGACGCTACCTGTCGGAGCAGGTCACGCCGGAGACGATCCGCGAGTCGCTGACCCAGGAGCTGACCGCCCTGGTGCCGATGCTGCGCCGCCTGCCCCGCCGGATCGAGCGCATCGCCAGCGCCGCCGAACACGGCCGCTTCAGCATGAACGTGCGGCTGCTCGCCGACGACCGCGACCGCCGCTACGTGACGGGCCTGCTGCACCAGGTGCTGCTGACGGTGCTGGGCGCGACGGCGGGGCTGATGGCGGTCATCCTGCTGACCACGGACGGCGGGCCCGCCCTGGTGGGCTCGACGACGCTGCTGCAGCTCATCGGCTACAACCTGCTGATGGTCGCGGCGATCCTGGGCTTGCGGGTGCTGGCGCTGATCTTCCGCCGCCCCCGCGCCTCCGACGACCGGTAGCCGGGACATCTCCGCACAAGATCGCCGAGTTCGGGGAGAACTGTGCGCCTCTTGACTTCGGCATGGTCTTGGACATCCGCGGCATCGGGCAGGTTCCCGGTAACACCGGAACCCCTTGGGAGCAGTGGGTGAAAATCATCGGGATCGCCGCCAGTCTCCACGCGGGGTCATTCATCACCAGATTGTTGGACGCGGCAGGCGGCGAATTGCCGGAGAACGTGTGTTTCGAGGTGTGGCAGGGGTTGGGCGAGATCCCGCCGTACCAGCCGGGGCCCGTCCCGGGGCCGGCGCGGGAGCTGGTCTCGATGGTCGCGGGGAGCGACGCGATCCTGCTGACGGCTCCCGAGCACAGCCTGCTGCCGATGGAGCTGACCCACGCACTGGACTGGATGGCCGCGCGGGACGGGTTGTCGGGCAGGCACGTCGCGGTGATGAGCGCGAGCGCGCGGGCCTGCGGGGCCATGTGGGCGCAGGCGGAGCTGTACAAGCAGTTGCTCGGGGCGGGCGCCGTGGTGATGGGGGCCGAGCTGGTGATCTCGCCGGTCTGCCCGCACTTCGACGAGGACGGCCACCTGACCTCGGCCGACCTGCGCGACCAGGTGCGGCGAGTGATCCGCCAGCTCTGCCCCGCCGAGGTCATGGAGCCGGTGCTGTCGGCCCTGTGACAGCGCTGGGACGGCGCTGGGACGGCGCTGGGACGGCGCTGTGATGCGGTCAGTGCTCGCGCCGCTGCAGGCGCTCCAGCTTGATGCTCAGGTCGAGGACCTCGGACCGCAGGAAGTCGAACTCGCGCTGGATCTCCGACCGGACGACGGCGAACTCGACCGCGATCTCCGCCCGCACGTCCGCCCCTGGCTCGGCGGCCTCGTCCGTGTCGGATGTCCCGGGGGTCTCGGGCGTCTCGGTGGTCTCGGCGGCGGGGCGGGAGGCGACCTCCCTGCGCACGCCCGCGATCTCCGTGCCGACCGCGGCGAACTCCTCGCCGATCTCGCCACGGGCACGGGCCAGCTCGGCCCGCAGCGTGGTGATCTCGGCCTGCAGCCGCTCCGAGAGGCCGAGGACCTCCCGCATGAGACCGATCTGCTCCTCGGGCCCCGCCTGCTCCAGGGCCGTCTCGAGATCCTCGACCCGGAGTTTCAGGTCGAGGACCTCCGCGCGTACGTCCACCTGCCCCCGCCCTCTCATGCTC
The DNA here is from genome assembly GCF_040677005.1 of Nonomuraea sp. NPDC049421. Taxonomy (NCBI): domain Bacteria; kingdom Bacillati; phylum Actinomycetota; class Actinomycetes; order Streptosporangiales; family Streptosporangiaceae; genus Nonomuraea; species Nonomuraea sp. NPDC049421. The sequence goes on along the minus strand of NZ_JBFAQA010000008.1, from coordinate 74,508 downwards.
TGCGCTCTTCCTTGCCGCCATCGTCGCAGCCGAGGGACGGGGGCGCGGAGCGGAGGAAAAGCGCGGGTGTGCTTCTTTCCTCTCGCGCCCCTCGAACCCCTCTCGACGGCGGGAACAAGAGCAGGGAGCGGGTGCAGGTTTTTCCTCCTGAGCCCGTCCCGCGGGCCTCAGATGAGCTCGATGAGGTCGGCGACCGAGTCGACGATCAGGGAGGGACGGTAGGGGAAGCGGTCGATCTCCTGCCGCTGGGTGACGCCGGTGAGCACGAGGATGGTGAACAGCCCGGCCTCCATGCCCGAGACGATGTCGGTGTCCATGCGGTCGCCGATCATCGCCGTGGTCTCGCTGTGGGCCTCGATCTCGTTGAGCGCGCTGCGCATCATGCGCGGGTTGGGCTTGCCCACGAAGTACGGCTCCACGCCGGTGGCCTTGGTGATCATGGCGGCGACGGCGCCGCAGGCCGGCAGCGAGCCCTCGGTGGAGGGGCCGATGGGGTCGGGGTTGGTGGCGATGAAGCGGGCGCCGCCCTCGATGAGCCGGATGGCGCGGGTGATCTGGGTGAAGCTGTAGGTGCGGGTCTCGCCGAGCACCACGTAGTCGGGGTCGAGGTCGGTCAGCACGTAGCCGACCTCGTGCAGCGCCGTGGTCAGCCCGGCCTCGCCGATCACGTAGGCCGACCCGCCGGCCCGCTGGTCGTCGAGGAACTGGGCGGTGGCCAGGGCGGAGGTCCAGATGGACTCGGCGGGCACGTCGAGCCCCGCGCCCGCGAGGCGTACGGACAGGTCGCGCTGGGTGTAGATCGAGTTGTTGGTCAGGACCCGGAACTTCCGGCCCGACTCGCTGAGCCTTTTGATGAATTCGTCCGCACCTGGGACCGGCCGCCCTTCATGTACGAGCACGCCGTCCATGTCGGACAACCAGGAGTCGATCCGCTTACGCTGAGTCACGCGTTCATCGTACCGAGCGCGCCTTATCGACTTCCCGCCCGGCGGGTGAACAATGTTGCTCATGTCGTTCACTGAAACCGCCCAGGACATGCGGGACGAGATCGTCCAGCTCAGGCACTCCCTGCACACCACCCCCGAGATCGGCCTGCACCTGCCGCGCACCCAGGAGAAGGTGCTCGCGGCCCTGGAGGGGCTGCCGCTGGAGATCACGACCGGGTCCGCGCTCAGCTCGGTGACGGCGGTGCTGCGGGGTGGCAGGCCGGGGCCCGCGGTGCTTTTGCGTGGCGACATGGACGCGCTGCCGGTGGCCGAGAAGAACGACCTGCCGTACGTCTCCCAGTTGCCGGGCCAGATGCACGCCTGCGGCCACGACCTGCACACGGCGATGCTGGTGGGGGCGGCGCACCTGCTGAGCGGGCGGCGCGACGAGCTGGCCGGTGACGTGATCTTCATGTTCCAGCCGGGCGAGGAGGGCCACGACGGCGCCAAGCGCATGATCGAGGAGGGCGTGCTGGAGGCGGCGGGCGCCCGGCCGGTGGCGGCGTACGGGATGCACGTGGTGTCGTCGGTCCTGCCGCAGGGGCTGTTCGCGTCGCGGCCAGGGCCGCTGATGGCGGCGGCCGACACGTTCAAGGTGACGGTGAAGGGGCGCGGCGGGCACGGCTCGACGCCGCACCTGTCGCTCGACCCGATCCAGGCGGCCTGCGAGATGGTGACGTCGCTGCAGACCATGGTGACCAGGACGTTCAACGTCTTCGACCCGGTCGTGGTGACGGTGGGCAGGTTCCAGGCCGGCTCGGCCGACAACGTGATCCCCGACGAGGCGCACTTCGAGGCGACGCTGCGGACCTTCAGCAAGGAGAACAGGGCGCTGGCCAAGCGGCGCCTGGTGGAGGTCGTGGAGGGCATCGCGGCGGCGTACGGGCTGGGCGTGGAGCCGTCGTTCGCGATGGGCTACCCGGTGACGGTGAACGACAGGACCGAGGCGGAGTTCGCCGGCGCGACGGCCGACGAGCTGTTCGGGCCGGGCCGCTACGCCGTCTCGCCCAACCCGATCATGGGCTCGGAGGACTTCTCGTACGTGCTGGAGAACGTGCCGGGCGCGTTCGTGTTCCTGGGCGCCTGCCCGCCGGACCGCGACCCGGTGACCGCCCCCTACAACCACTCCCCCGACGCGCTCTTCGACGACGCGGTGCTGCCGGACGGCGCCGCGCTGTACGCCTCGCTGGCGGCCTCCAGGCTGGCGCAGGAGGCGACGAACGGATAAGGGGTGACCACATGCGTGCCTGGGTGGTGGAGCGGCCCGGACCGATCGCGTCGGGGCCGCTGCGGCTGATCGAGCGGGCGGCGCCCGTGCCGGGGCCCGGCGAGGTCCTGGTGAAGGTGGAGGCGTGCGCGGTGTGCCGTACGGACCTGCACCTCGCGGAGGGCGACCTGGAGCCGCGCCGGCCGCGCACCACCCCCGGGCACCAGGTGGTGGGCAGGATCGAGGGCACCTGCCCGCGCGCGGGCAGGCGGGTGGGCGTGGCGTGGCTGCGCTCGACCTGCGGCCGGTGCCGGTACTGCCGCAGGGGCATGGAGAACCTGTGCCCGTACTCGACGTACACGGGGTGGGACGCCGACGGCGGCTACGCCGAGTACGTCGTCGCCCGCGAGGACTACGTCTATCCGCTGCCCGACGACCGCCCGGCCGAGTGGCTGGCGCCGCTGCTGTGCGCGGGCATCATCGGCTACCGGGCGCTGGCCAGGTGCGACCTGCCGCAGGACGGGCGGCTCGGCATCTACGGCTTCGGCTCGTCGGCGCATCTGACCGCGCAGGCGGCGATCGCGCGCGGGGCCACGTTGCACGTGGTCACGCGGTCGGAACAAGCACGTAGGCTGGCGCTTGAGCTGGGCGCGGCCTCCGCGGACGCGCACCGGCCGCCCGAGCCGCTGGACGCGGCGATCCTGTTCGCGCCCGTCGGCACGCTGGTGCCGCCCGCGCTGGAGGCGCTCGACCGGGGCGGGACGCTCGCCGTGGCGGGCATCCACCTCACCGACGTCCCTGCGCTCGACTACGACCGGCACCTGTTCCAGGAGCGCACGCTGCGCAGCGTGACGGCCAACACCAGGGCCGACGGGCACGCCTACCTGGAGCTGGCCCTGTCGCATCCGCCCAGGGTGTCGGCGGTGGCCTACCCGTTCGATGAGGCGGACCGGGCGCTGGCGGACCTGGCCGCCGACCGGGTCAACGGGGCGGCCGTCTTGGTGCTGACCTGAGGTTTTACTTGATGGCGCTTAGCGCCACTTCCTACACTCATGAAGGAAAGTTACATTAGCCTCACAACCGCTGGAGATTATTGACGCCGATCTGGCGCGATCGTAATGTCCGGTCAATCCCTAGAGACATCCCCCGGAGCGGCAAATGAAGCGACTGGCAGCGGTAGTGGCGTTGCTGGGTCTTGCCACCGCGACTGCGGCGTGCAGCGGTGGCACCACCAACAAGTCCGGCTCGGGCGGTGGAGGCGGCGGGCTCTTCACCACGATCGACGTGAACAGGCCGGGCCTTGAGGCGTCGGCGCCGGCCAACCCGTACAACCCGAAGGGCAACTCCTTCCCCGGCTACAGCTCCATGAAGCTGGGCTGGGTCGTCAACCACCTGACCGACCCGAACAAGGCCCTGCCCGGTCTGGCGGCGAGCTGGGAGCTCGCGGACGACAACTCCGCGATCACGTTGAAGTTGCAGCCCAACGCGAAGTGGTCCGACGGCAAGCCGGTCACAGCCGAGGACGTCAAGATGTCCATCGGCATCGCCTACACGCAGGGCAGCACGGCGTTCTCGACCACCCCGGGCGCGGCGGGCGCCGCTGCCGAGGTCGAGGTGGTCGACCCGCAGACGGTGAAGATCACGCAGGACATGGCCAACCCCAGCCCGAAGTTCGCCCGCGGCGTGCTGGACACCACGATCCTGCCGGCGCACGTGTGGAGCAGCGTGCTCCCCGCCGACTTCTGGGACAAGCTCAAGGCCGCGCGCGGCGACGGCGCCGACGCCGAGAAGGCCCGTGAGGAGATCACGTCCCTGGGCGAGAGGGTCATCGCCTTCGCCCCGCCGAAGGACGTCTCCGCCGGTCCGTTCGTGCTGGAGCGGGTCAACCCCTCCGAGGCGCTGCTGGTCAAGAACAAGTACTTCTTCAACGCCGCCAACGTCGCTCCTTCGCAGGTGAAGTTCCTCAACTACACCGGCAACGAGCAGATCTGGAACTACCTCACCGCCGGCAAGCTCGACCACGCCGGGTTCACCGCCGCGCCGACGGACGTGATGAACCGGATCAAGGCCGCCTCCGGCAACGAGGTCATCAAGGGCTACTCGCCGGTGGCCGTGGGCATGGCCTTCAACCAGACCAAGAAGCCGTACGACAACGTCCACGTGCGCAGGGGCCTGGCCTACCTCATCGACCGCGACCAGGTCACCAAGGTCGCCTCGCCCGAGGGCGGCACGGCCGCCGCCACCACCAGCGGCATCCACCAGAAGGCCGCGCAGGCGTGGATCCCCGACACGGTCCCGCAGCTCGAGCCGTACAAGGCGGACCTTGCCAAGGCCGAGACGGAGTTCAAGGAAGCCGGCCTGGTCAAGAAGGACGGCAAGTGGACCCTGGCCGACGGCACGCCGTGGAAGGTCTCCATGCACGCGCCCGCCGGCTTCTCCGACTGGCTGTCGGCGCAGGAGAACATCAAGGGCCAGCTCATCAAGGCCGGCGTGGACGCGGAGGTCGTGACGACCGCCGACTACCCGCTGTACCTGGAGGAGCTGGCGGCCGGCAAGTACGACGTCGGCTTCTGGCTGATGGCGCTCGGCCCCGCGCCGTACGACATCTTCCAGCGCCTCTACGGCGCCTCCAACGGCTGGACCAACGTCGCGGGCAAGGTCACGCACAGCGCACCCGGCAAGAACAACAACTGGATGGGCGGCCCCGAGGAGATCGAGGTCGACGGCGAGAAGATCAACCCCGGTGAGCTGACCGCCGAGCTGAACTCCGCCGACGAGGAGGCCGCCAAGCCGATCATGGCGAAGCTGGCCAAGGCCGCCAACCAGGACCTGCCGGTCATCCAGCTCTGGGACTACGTGAACACGCAGTTCGTCAACAACAACCGTTTCACCGGCTGGCCCCACGACGACGAGGTCCTGCGAATGGGCACCGGCGTGCTCCCCTCCGGCGTGTGGATCCAGCAAGGTCTGATCAAGGCGAAGCAGTAGCCTATGACGTCCATCGCACGGCGACTCGCGGGCCACCTGGCCCGCGGGTTCGTCATGATCCTCGTTGTCGCGACGATCAGCTTCTTCATCATCAACAACATCCCGGGCGACCCCATGGCCGCCCGCTACGAGAAGCTGATCGAGGGCGGCATGGCCCCCGAGGCGGCCCAGCAGGCGGTGAAGGTGCTGTACGGCTTCCAGCCGGACGGCACGCTGTGGCAGCAGTACAGCGAGTACATCACCGGCCTGCTCCGTCTCGACCTCGGTGTCTCGGTCACCAGGCCCGGCACCCCCGTGCTCGACGTGCTGACCGACGCGGCGAAGTGGACCGTTCTACCGGTGCTGGCCGGCACGCTGCTGAGCTTCCTCGTCGGGATCATCCTCGGCGTGTACGCGGCGATCAAGCGCACCGGCAAGCTCGGCGACGCGCTGTCCATCTCGGGCTCGCTGCTGCACGGCATCCCGCAGTACGTGCTGGCGATGCTGCTCGTTGTGATCTTCGCCACGCTCATCCCCATCCTGCCCGCCGACGGGTCGGTGGACATCCTGTACGAACCGGGATTCAACGCCGGCTACATCGGCTCGCTCGTCGAGCACGCGATCCTGCCGGTCCTGACGTACGCGCTGTCGGCGTACGGCGGGTGGATCCTGGCGATGAAGTCGAGCGTCGTGACCGTGCTCGGTGACGACTTCATCCTGGCCGCCGAGCTGCGCGGGATGAAGCGCTCGATCGTCTTCAGGTACATCGCGCGCAACGCGATCCTGCCGCTGTTCACCATGCTCGCCCTGTCACTGGGGCTGCTGCTCGGTGGCGCGGTCTTCATCGAGAAGATCTTCAACTATCCGGGCCTCGGCTGGCTGCTGATCAGCAGCGTCACCGACCGCGACTACGCCCTGATGGGCGGCGCCTTCCTGCTGATCACGGCCGGGACCATCATCGCCAACATCGTGGCGGACCTGTTCTACACGGTCATCGACCCGCGGGTGCGCAGCGGAGAGGAGGCGTCGTGAGCGCCACGCTCATTCCGGAGACCGGTGCGGGCACCGGCTCGGCGGCCTCGGCCATGCGCCGCAACTTCTGGCGCGGCGTGTGGCGGGTGATGAAGCGCAAGCCCAGCCGCATGGTCGGCGTCGTCATCCTCGCGGGCTTCGTGATCATGGCGGTCGTCGGGCCCATGCTGCTGCCCGCCAACCTGCCGGGCGACACAAACGCGATCACCCAGCCGCCGAGCTGGGAGCACTGGTTCGGCACCGACCCGCAGGGGCGGGACGTGACCGCGCTGGTCATCAAGGGCTCGCGCTACGTGCTGCTGACCGCCGCGGTGACCGCGGTCATCACGGTCGTCGTCGGCACCGCGATCGGGTTGTTCTCCGGCTTCCGCCGGGGCCGCTGGGACACCGTGCTCATGCGGCTGACCGACATGAAGCTCACCATCCCCGGCCTGCCGCTGCTGCTGGTCCTCGCGACCGTGTGGCGCTTCAGCAGCCCGGTGCAGATGGGCCTCGTGCTCGGCCTGCTCGGTTGGGGCGGCGTGGCGCGGGCCGTGCGCTCGCAGACGCTGTCGCTGCGCGAGCGCGGGTTCATCGAGGCGGCGCGCGGACTCGGCCTGTCCACCACGCACATCATCGGCAAGGAACTGCTGCCGAGCATGGCACCGTACATCGCCATGAACATGCTCATCTCGGTCACCGGCGCGGTCTACTCGCAGGTGGGCCTGTTCTTCCTGGGCGTGCTGCCGTACGAGTCGGACAACTGGGGCGTGATGCTCAACCTGGCCGTGTTTCAGGCGGGCGCCATGATCACGCCGAACGCGCTGGGCTACCTGCTGGCTCCGCTGCTGGCGATCCTGCTGCTCACGCTCGGGATCGTGCTCGTGGTGGACGCCATGGACGAGATCTTCAATCCCCGGCTGCGCGAGGAGTAGAGGGTGAGCAACAAGGCGCCCGGAGTGCGCATCGGCGGCCTGACGGTCGTCTACAAGACCCCCGCGGGCGAGCTGCCCGCCGTCAGGGACGTCAGCCTGACGCTGGAGCCCGGCTCGATCACCGGCATCGTCGGCGAGTCGGGATCCGGCAAGTCGACGCTCGCGCTGTCGCTGCTCAACGCCGTGCAGCCGCCCGGCAGGATCGCGGCGGGCAGCGTCGAGATCGACGGGCTGGGCGACGTGGCGGCGCTGTCGGGCGAGAAGCTGCGCAAGGCGCGCGGCAAGCACATCGGCTACGTCTTCCAGGCCGCCCAGAACTCCCTCAACCCGCTCAAGACGGTCGGCAAGCAGTTGCTCGACCTGGGCCGTTCGCACGGGGTCGAGGACCTGCGCGGGCTGGTGCGCGAGGCCAAGGAGCTGCTCGGCCGGATGGGCATGGACGGCGCCCGCGTGCTGGACTCGCACCAGCACGAGCTGTCCGGCGGCATGCGCCAGCGGGTCGGCATCATGCTGGCGCTGGTGCTCAACGCCCACCTGGTGGTGCTGGACGAGCCGACGACCGCGCTCGACATGATCACCCAGGCGAACATCCTGAAGATCGTCCGCGAGGTGCACGCGGAGCGCGGCCTGACCACGCTGGTCATCACGCACGACATCGGCGTGGTGGCCGAGGTCGCCGACCGGCTGGCCGTCATGTACGGCGGCCGCCTCGTCGAGCAGGGCCCCACCAGGGAGGTGCTCGGCGCGCCCAGCCACCCGTACACGCGCGGCCTGATCAAGGCCATCCCGCGGCTCGTCGGCGACATCGACGAGGCGCAGGCGCTGCCGGGCCGGCCCCCCACGCTGGCGACCGTGCCCGAGCAGGGCTGCGTGTTCAGGGAGCGGTGCGCGCTGCGCATGGACGTGTGCGACACCGTGGACCCCGAGGCCGTCGAGCACGGCACGCGTACCGTGGCCTGTCACGCCGTGACCGTGAAGGAGCACGCATGATCACCGGAACGGGCGTCGTCAAGACGTTCAAGCAGCGGGGCAAGGTGCTGGGCGCCCGCGAGGTGCGGGCGCTGCGGGGCGTGGACTTCGCCATCCCCAAGGGCGGCGCGGCCTCGTTCATCGGCGAGTCCGGGTGCGGCAAGACCACGCTGGGGCGGATCATCGCGGGGCTGGAGTCGTACGACGAGGGCGAGATCGCGATCGACGGCGTCGAGCTGTCGGGGCTGAAGCCCAAGCAGCGCCAGCCGCACTTCCGCAAGATCCAGATGATCCACCAGGACCCGTACTCGGCCCTGAACCCGACCAGGACCGTCCACCAGACGCTGTTCGCGCCGCTCAGCCTGCGGGCCAGGCAGACCGGCCGCTCGCGCGCCTGGATCGAGGAGCGGGCCGCCGAGGTGCTCTCGCTGGTCGGCCTCGACCCGGGCTCGGTGCTGTCGCGCTACCCGCACCAGCTGTCCGGCGGCATGCGGCAGCGCGTGGTCATCGCCCGCGCGCTGACCGTGGACCCGGAGATGCTGGTCGCCGACGAGGCCGTCTCGATGATCGACGTCTCGCTCCGGCTGGGCATCCTCGCGCTGCTGAAGGACCTGCGCGAGCGGCTCGGCGTGAGCGTGCTGTTCATCACGCACGACGTGGCGACGGCCCGCTACATCGGCGGCGACGGCGAGCTGTACGTCATCTACCGGGGCCAGGTCGTCGAGCACGGCCCGGTGGACACGATCATCGCCGACCCGGTGCACCCGTACACGCAGTCGCTGCTGTCGGCCATCCCCGTCCTGCACGGCCTGGAGCAGCCGGGCGAGCAGCCCGTGGTGCCGCTGGAGTCGCTGGACGAGAGCCAGGCCGACGAGGGCTGCCTGTTCGCCCGCCGCTGCCCGTTCAGCACCGAGCGGTGCGCGTCGGAGCGGCCGCTGCTGCAGCTCACCGAGGGCGTGCCGCAGGAGCACGCGTGCTTCTACCCCGAGCGCCGCAGCGTGATCGCCCGCCCGATGAGCGAGGTGTGATGACGCACTCCGTGCGGGAATTCGACGCCGGGGAGGCCGCGCGGGTGGCCGAGTCGGCGCTGACGTTCGACGCCGGCGAGGGCGCCGCGCTGGTGCGCAGCCTGTCGCGGCCCCCGGCCGAGCGGCGCTGGACGGCGCTGGCCGTGGACGGCGGCGTCGTGATGGCCTCGCTCAACTCGGTGGACCCGGCGGTCGGTCACGTCGATCTGCTGGCCGTGGAGCCCTCGGCCCAGGGCGCCGGGCGCGGGCGGGCGCTGGTGCGGGCGGCCGAGGACTGGCTGCGCGGCCAGGGGGCCCGCGAGGCCCGCTTCGCCGGCAACCCGCCCTGTTACGCCTGGCCCGGCATAGACGTGCGCTACACCGCCGCCGCCTGCCTGGCCGAGCGCCTCGGCTACGAGCGCTACGAGGTGGCCTGGAACATGACCGCCGACCTGCGGCACGCCGACCTGTCCGTCGAGGACGAGCTGGCCGGCCTCAAGCGTGCGGGCGTGTCCGTGCACAGCCTGGACGCGGGTTCGGATCGCGAGCGCGTGGCGGCCTTCGTCGCCGGGCATTGGAACGATCGCTGGGCCTGGGAGGCGGTCAACGCAACCGGGCTGCACTACGCGGAACGCGACGGCCGCGTTCTCGGCTTCGCGGCCTGGGGAGCGCGGCCGTCCTGGTTCGGCCCCATGGGCACCGCGCCCGACGCCCGCGGCCTCGGCCTCGGGCGCGTGCTGCTGCGCAGGTGCCTGGCCGAGCAGCGGGCCGCCGGGCAGGACCACGCCCAGATCGGGTGGGTGGGGCCGTTGCGGTTCTACTCGCGCGCCGTGGGCGCGCGAGCCGAACGCGTCTTCTGGCTCTACCGGCGCGATCTGGCGTGATGGGCCGGTCAGTACAGAAGTCCTCCCTCAGGGTGGGCGGGCGGCGGGCACAGCTCGCGCGGGTCCCCACCGGCCTCCAGGCACTTCTTGAGCGTGCCGGACCCCCACAGGTGGTCGAGGAACAGCTCAGGGCCCTCCCAGCGCAGCTCGTCCGGGTGGAGGGTGCGGGCCACGTGCAGCATCGACAGGCCCGTCAGCACCGGGCGGAACGCGGCGGGGTCGTGCACGTGGAGCTGCACTCCCCGTACGGGGACGCCGGCGTGCTTGTGGAACGTCGGCGTGAACCACGCCTCCCTGAACCGCACCCCCGGCAGGCCCAGCTCGCCGAGCGCCGGGGCGAAGCGCGCGTCCAGGTACGGCGCCCCGACCAGCTCGAACGGCCGGGTGGTGCCGCGCCCCTCGGAGAAGTTGGTGCCCTCGAACAGGCCGGTGCCCGGATAGACCAGCGCGGTCTCCGGGGTCGGCATGTTGACCGAGGGCATCACCCAGGGCAGCCCCGTGTCGGCGTGGGTCATCTCCCGCCGCCAGCCCTCCATCGTGACGACGGTCAGGTCGAGGTCGAAGCCGTACAGGCCGGCCAGTTCCCCGGCCGTCCTGCCGTGCCGCAGCGGCAGCGGGAAGCGGCCGACGAAGCTCGCGTACGCCGGGTCGAGCAGCGGCCCCTCCTCGACGGTCCCGCCCAGCGGGTTGGGCCGGTCCAGCACCACGAACCGCAGCCCCAGCCGGGCGGCCGCGGCCATGAGGTCGTACATGGTCCACACGTAGGTGTAGAAGCGGGCGCCCACGTCGGCGATGTCGAAGACCAGCGTGTCCACCCCGGAGGCGGCCACCACCGCGTCGAGGGCGTCGCCGGAGAGCTTGTGCGTGTCGTAGACCGGCAGCCCGGTCCGCTCGTCCACGCCGTCGGCCTCGCTGCCCGCGGCCTGCGCGGTGCCGCGCATGCCGTGCTCGGGGCCGAAGAGCGCGGTCAGGTTCAGACCCGCCGCCAGCAGGGCGTCGGGTACAGGGGTCAGATCGGGCAGGACGCCGGTGGGGTTGGTGATCAGGCCGAGGCGCGTGCCGCCCGCCAGGGCGGGATCCGCGGCCAGCCGTTCGGCTCCTGTTCGTACGTGTGGCATGAACCCATTGTCTGAAAGATATTTACAAGAGAGAAGTAGAGGGTGGAAATTAGCGACATGATTGATCCGCTATCAGAGCCGTCCACCGAGCAGAGCGACCCCCGCTACGCCCAGATCGACCGGCTGCCGACCCTGCAGCTCGCCCGGCTGATGAACCAGGCCGACGCCGCCGTGCCCGCCGCCGTCGCGGTGGTGCTCCCGGCGATCTCGGGGGCGATCGACGCCGTCGCGGAGAGGATGGGCCAGGGCGGCCGGCTGCTCTACGTCGGCGCCGGCACGTCGGGGCGCCTGGCCGTGCTCGACGCCAGCGAGTGCCCGCCGACGTTCGGCACCGACCCGTCGCTGGTGCAGGGCATCATCGCCGGCGGGCCGGACGCGCTGACCCGTTCCGTTGAGGGTGCCGAGGACGACGCCGAGGCCGGCGCCGCCGCGCTGAAGGACCTGGAGGTGGGACCGCTCGACTCGGTGGTGGGCGTGTCCGCCAGCGGGCGGGCTCCTTTCGTGCTGGGCGCGCTGGCGGAGGCGCGCGGCCGCGGCGCGCTGACCGTGGGGCTGTCGTGCAACGACGACGCGCCGCTGTCGGCCGCCGCCGAGCACGCCATCGAGGTGGTCGTGGGGCCCGAGGTGGTGACCGGCTCGACCCGGCTGAAGGCGGGCACGGCCCAGAAGCTCGTGCTGAACATGATCTCGACGATCTCGATGGTCAAGCTGGGCCGCACGTACGGGAACAAGATGATCGAGATGTCGGCCATGAACAGCAAGCTCGCCGGGCGGGCGCTGCGCATCGTCAGCGACATCACCGGGGCCGACCAGGAGACGGCCGGCGCGGCGCTGGACGCGGCGGGCGGGCAGGCGAAGGTCGCGGTGCTGATGATCAGGCACGGCCTCGACGCCGACGCGGCCAGAGCGCTGCTGAGCTCGCACGGCGAGCGCCTCAGCGACGCGCTCAGCGGCTGAGACGTCCGGGCGGGCGGTTGAACTTCACGGTGAGGAGGACGGAGATGCCGGACCGGCTGGAGGCGATCCTGGCGGCGGCGGTGCCCGAGGTGTGCCCCGCCGCGGTGGCGCTGATCGCCGTGGACGGCTGCGTGGCGGCCCAGGCGGCCGCCGGGGAGCTGGTGCGGTACGCGGACGCCGGCGGCACGCTCGCCGCCGGCCGCCCGCCGGCCCGCCGCGACTCGATCTTCGACCTGGCCTCGGTCAGCAAGCTGTTCACCACGACGGTGCTGCTCTCGCTGGCCGAGGAGGGCAGGCTGGACCTCGACGCGCCGGTGACCGCGCACCTGCCGGCCGCCGATCCCCGCATCACCCCCCGCCGCCTGCTCACCCACACGGCTGGCCTGCCGCCGACCCGCCGCATCGACCAGGAGCTGCCGGACGCGGACGCCGGCGCCCGCCTGGCCGCCATGGTCGCCACGCCGTCCGCGCATCCGGTCGGCGGCCCCTACCTCTACAGCGACGTCGGCATGGTCATGGCCGGCCGCCTGGCCGAGCTGACCGGAGGGGCGCCGCTGGACGTGCTGGTACGCGAGCGGGTCACCGGCCCGCTGGGGTTGTCCGACACCGGCTACCGGCCGGGTCCCGAGGTGCTCGGCCGGGTGGCCGCGACCGAGTGGAAGGCCGAGCGTCCAGGGCCCGGGTGCGTGCGGGGCGAGGTGCACGACGAGACCGCGTACGCGCTCGGCGGCGTGGCCGGGCACGCGGGCGTCTTCGCCCCCGCCGGCGACCTGCTGGCCTTCGGTGAGGCGCTGCGGCTGGGCGGCGGGCCGGTGCTGGGGGCGGCGGCCGTGGCGGAGATGACGCGCGACCAGGGCGCCGAGGGCGCGCCGTTCCGTCACGGGCTGGGCGTGCGGATCGGCGATCCAGGCATCGTCGGGCCGCTCAAGGACGCGTACGGCCACTCGGGCTTCACCGGCACCTCCCTGGTGATCGACCCGGCCCGCCACCTCACCGTGGTCCTGCTGACGAACGCCGTGCACCCCGTACGCGGGCGCGAGGGCGTCAGGGAGCTGCGGAACGCGGTGGCGGAGGAGGCGGCCCGCCTGTCCGGCCTCCTGACGTAGCCTGCGAAGTATGAGTGTCCAGCTGAACCACACGATCGTCCCGGCTCGGGACCGGGACGCCACGGCGGACTTCCTCGTCGACGTGCTCGGTCTCGAGCCGGCGCCGGTCTACGGGCCCTTCCGCGTCGTCACGCTCGCCAACGGCGTCTCGCTCGACGTCGTGCAGGCCGGCGATGACGTGCCGGAGCAGCACTACGCGTTCCTGGTGAGCGAGGAGGAGTTCGACCGCATCCGGGGCCGGATCAGGGAGCGCGGGCTGACGTACTGGGCCGATCCGTACCACCGGGAGCCGGGGCGGATCAACACCAACGACGGCGGGCGCGGGCTCTACTGGTCCGACCCCAACGGGCACAATCTGGAGATCATCACCGTGCCCTACGGCGGCGGCTAGGGAGCCAGCGCCTCCAGGGCCTCCTCGGCCCTGCGCATCGCCTCCTCGGGGTCCGCGGCCGGGATGTCCTGATCGAAGTTGAGGTCGTGGAAGACGTCGGTCACGCCGGCCGCGCCCAGGGCCGCCACGTCGCGGCGGATCTTGTCGTACGTGCCCGACAGCGGCCGGTCCTCGTCGGCGGCCCGCACCCGCGTCACCCCGCGCACCACGAAGCGGAACGCGCCGGGGTCGCGCCCGGCCGCCGCCAGCTCCGCCTTGATCATCTCGATCCTGCCGCCGATGGCCGCCAGGTCCTCCCTGCTGGAGCTGACCCACCCGTCGGCCAGCCGGGCCGCCCTGCGCAGCGCGACCTCGGCCGACCCGCCGAGCAGGATCCGCGGCGGCCCCGGCTCCGGCTTGGGGTCGATGTGGGCGGGCGGCACCCGGTAGAAGTCGCCGCTGTGCTGGACCACGTCGTCGCTCCACGCCCGGCGCAGCAGCTCGACGAACTCCTCGCCCCTGCGCCCGCGCCGCTCCATGCCGACGCCGCTCGCCTCGAACTCCTCGGGCAGCCAGCCCAGGCCGATGCCGGCGCTGACCCGGCCGCCGGACAGCGTCTGCAAGGTGGCGAGCTGCTTGGCCAGCAGGATCGGCGGCACGTACGCGTTGATCACCGCGACGCCGAGCCCGATGCGGCTGGTGATGGCCGACACGTGGGACAGCGTGATCAGCGGGTCGTGGACGGCGCGGTAAGTGGGCCCCATGGTGCTGCCGACCGGATAGAGCAGCCGCTGGAACGTCCACAGCTCCGCGTAGCCGAGCTCCTCGGCCCGGACGGCGGCACGGCGCATGTGCCCGGGTGTGGCCCACGGCCCTGACACGGGTACGGCGAAACCGATTCTCATGCGCCCAGTGTTCCCTACGCCGCCGCCGGGAGCCGCGCCACCTGCGGACGAAATAGGCTGTACGGGTGGGTCTCGAGGAGGAGCTGGCGGGCATCGCCGCCGCGTACGGCGGCACCGGCACGCCCGTGTGGCACCCGACGCGCACCGACGTGAAGGTGTTACGGCTGGGCGAGGTCGTGGTGAAGGCCCACTCGGCGCGCGACGACGCCGAGTCGCTGCGGCCACGGCTGCGCGCCACCGCGTCGGCCGCGGTGAGCGGCGTGATGCTGGCCCCGCTGGTGCCCGAGGTGCTGTCGGCGGCGGGGCGCGCGGTCACGGTGTGGCCGGCCGGGCGGCCGATCTCGCAGGACGACGACCCGGGCGCGGCCCCCTGGGAGGAGGGCGCCCGGCTGCTGGCCCGGCTGCACGCGGTGCCGCTGACGTTCCTGCCGGCGCTGCCGCCCGCCGGAGGCCCGGCCAGGGCGGCCCGCGCGGTCGATCGCATGCCGGGTGACGGGCCGGTCGAGCAGCTGATCAGGCGGGCGTTCAAGGAACTGCCCGAGCCGCCGCCACTGCCCGGTCTGCTGACGCACGGCGACTGGCATCTCGGCCAGCTCGTCCACCGAGACAGGTGGCTGCTCATCGACGTCGACGACCTGGGCGTGGGCGACCCGGCGTGGGACCTCGCGCGGCCCGCCGCCTGGTACGCGGCCGGCCTGCTCGAACCGGCCGTGTGGGAGCGGTTCCTCGGCGCCTACCTCGCCTCCGGCGGGCCCGCCCTGGGCCCTGGCGACGACCCGTGGCGGTGGCTCGACGTGCCGGCCAGGGCGCTGACCGTGCAGCTCGCGGCAGTGGCGGTGGTCAACGCGGGCCGCGAGGGCCGGGAACTCGACGAGGTCGAACATTCGTTAGTCGAGGCGTGCAACAGAATCGTCAGGGCGTGACGGCGTTGCGCGCGGTAGGTTTCAACCCAGAGACCTCGAAGTCAAGGAGAGCGACTTAGATGCAGTGCCCCAAGTGCCGCGGGAACATGCGGACTTACGAGCGCAACGGCGTCCACATCGAGCAGTGCGACAACTGCCGGGGTATCTTCCTCGACTATGGCGAGCTCGAGACGCTGACCCGGATGGAGACGCAGTACCACGCGGCTCCCCCGCCTCCTCCTCCGGCGGCTCCCGGGCCGGCCTGGGGAGCCCCCCACCACGGCGGCCACCACTACGGCCACCACCGTCAGCGCAGCTGGGTGGGCATGCTCTTCTCCACCTGATCCTCTTGAGGCCGCGCCCCGCCAGGGAGCGCGGCCTTTCCCGTCGCCGGGCCTCGTCTGCCGGGCCTCGTCTGCCGGGCCTCGTCTGCCGGGCCTCGTCTGCCGGGCCTCGTCTGCCGGGCCTCGTCTGCCGGGCCTCGTCTGCCGGGCCTCGTCGCGGCTCTAGCCCGGGAAGTCCTCGGGGTCCACCGGCGCGGTGCGGGCGTTGCCGCCGCTGATCGTGTGCAGCGTGAGCCGCCAGTCGTGCCAGAGGATCTGCGTCGCCGTGTACGTCGTCTTGAACTTCACGGTCTTCTCGAAGCGTTCGAAGCTGCAGTCGCGGGTGAAGGCGCCGGACCTGCCGTCCCAGTCGGTGCCGTGCGTGAAGTAGATCTTGTAGTTGCCGTCGCGCACGCCCTTGACCTTGAACGTCGCCTTCCTGCGCACGTACACGCTGAACACCTTGCTGCCGCCCCTGAGCGCGGTCACCACCGCGTCGAGGCTGCCGCCGTTGTCGATCTCCAGCGAGCTGCGGCCGTCGAGCGTGCCGCCCTTCTTGACGAACGCGCCGTTGCGCAGCCGCCGCGTACGCCGCTCGCCCGCCTTGACCGTCACCACGTCGGCCGGGTAGTCGCCGGCGGTCTGCAGGGCGCGGCCCGCCCTGTCGAGCGCGGTCAGCTTGTCGCCGAGGTCGGTCAGCACCGCCGACGGGGTGCACAGGTCGCGGGAGCCGACCTTGCCCGCCGTCGAGCCGAGGCCGGTGGCGACCTCGCGCAGGCTGGCGACGTACGCCTCGTGCTGGGCGCGTACGGCGTCGGGCGGGGTGAGGGCGGACAGCGCCTCGACGGCGCCGCTCAGCGCCTCCTCGGCCCGTCCCACCCGCGTGTCGAGCGCCTTGACGCCGCGTGCCTTGGTGAGGCCGCTGATCGCGTCGGTCATCGCCTTGCGCCGGCTCTCCAGCTCGCCCTTGTACGCCTCGGGCGTCAGCGCGGCCGAGGTCTCCTTGCCGTCGGTGGCAGGGGCGGTGCCCTCGCCGCCCGCGACGCCGCTCACCTTCGACTCGCCCCCGGTGGGTGACTCACCGGCCGCTGAGCACGCGCCGAGCGTGGTGAGGGTCGCCAGAGCGAGAACGGAGGAGATCAACCGGGGTGTAACCACCTGCCACACTATCTCCGGGTTGATCCCCCACCGTCAATTCACGATTCCGACAGTCCCTCCTCCCGGTCCTGCCGCAGCCATCGGGTGATCCCGAGCGTCTCCAGGAACGGCAGGTCGTGGCTGGCCACGATCAGTGCGCCCCGGTACGCCGCCAGCGCCTCGGCCAGCTGCCGGACGCTGGCCAGGTCGAGGTTGTTGGTCGGCTCGTCGAGCAGCAGGAGCTGCGGCGGCGGCTCGGCCGACAGCAGCGCGGCCAGCGTCGCGCGGAAGCGCTCGCCGCCCGACAACGTGCCCGCCCGCCGCTCAGCCCGCTCCCCGCGGAACAGGAAGCGCGCCAGGCGGGCGCGCACCTCGTTGACCGACGCCGACGGCGCCACGGTCCTGACGTTGTCCACCACGCTCAGCCCGTCGTCCAGCAGGTCGAGCCGCTGCGGCAGGTAGCGGACGGGCACGTGGGCGCCGTGCGCGAGTATGCGCTTGAGCAAGGTGGTCTTGCCCGACCCGTTCGGCCCGAGCAACGCGATCCGCTCCGGCCCCCGCACGACCAGCGTCTCCACCACGCTCCTCCGCTCCTGCCGGGTGGCACCCGCACCCTCCTGCTCCGGCGCCTCCAGCTCCCGCTTCCGCTGGACCGGCGTTTCGCGGTCCGGCACCTCCCCCTCTCGCGGGGCGGGTGGGCCGAGCGGGAGGGTCAGGACCACGCGGCCCTGGGGGACCTCCGTGCCGGGGAGTTCGATGCGGATCTCGGCGTCGTCGCGGACCGCCTGCTCCGCCTCGGCCAGCCGCTCGCGGGCCCCGGCGAGCCGCTCCTCGTGGAGTGCGCGCTGCTTGCCCGCGGTGACCTGGGCCTTGCGTTTGAGCGCGCCGGCCGTGAGCTTGTCGACCTTGTTGGTCGCGAAGGCCTTCCTGCCGACCCTGGCGCTGCGCTCCAGCCTGGTCCGCGTCTCGACCAGCTCGCGCTGCTGACGGCGCACCTCGCCCTCCGCCGTGCGCACGACGCGCTCGGCCGTCTCCTGCTCGGCGGCGACCTGCTCCTCGTACGCGCTCAGATTCCCCCCGTACAGACGGACGGCGCCGTCGCGCAGCTCGGCGATCTGGTCGGCCAGCTCCAGCAGCGCCCGATCGTGGCTGACGACGAGCAGCACGCCCTGCCAGGTCTCGACGGCGGCGTAGAGCCGCTGCCTGGCCGCCAGGTCGAGGTTGTTGGTCGGCTCGTCGAGCAGCAGCACGTCGGGCCGCTTGAGCAGCTGCGCGGCGAGCGCGACCATGACGGCCTCGCCGCCGGACAGCGTGCCGACCGTGCGGTCGAGCCCGACGTGGGCGAGCCCGAGCCGGTCGAGCTCGGCACGGGCGCGCTCCTCGACGTCCCAGTCGTCGCCGACGGCGGCGAAGTGCTCGTCCGCCACGTCGCCGCGCTCGATGGCGTGCAGCGCGGCCCGCGTACGGGTGATCTCCAGCAGGTCCGACACGGTACGCCCGGCCCGCAGCGGCACGGTCTGCGGCAGGTGGCCGACCACGCCCGCCACGGTCACGGACCCCGTACGCGGGGTCAGCTCACCGGCGATGATCCGCAGCAGTGTGGACTTGCCCGACCCGTTGCCCCCGATCAGCCCGGTACGCCCGGCGGGGAAGGCCGCGTCGATCCCGTTGAGCTGGCTGGTGCCGTCCGGCCAGGAGAAGGACACATGGTCCACGACAATCGAATACGCCATGAAGCGGCTCCCATCACAAAAGTCGAAATTTCGCGACTTGAGCGGGAATCACCGCATACGCACGCGCCTACGAGGGAGCTCGGAGCAGAGCCCATCGGCCTGAAGGGGACGAGGAGCCGTCAGAGGTCCAGGAGACGCGCGAGCCTCTGGCGTGGCCCGGATCGGGCGTGCACGGCAGGGCGGAACGGCGCGGTGCCCGCGACCTCAGATCCTCACGTCGGCTGCCCCCACGGATCGGCGATGAGACGGTCGGGAGCATACGTCACGCCCCACGGCATGGCAAGAACCATCGACTGGAGCGCCACCGCCGCCTTAGAGTCGGGCCATCACCCCCCAGGAGGTCAGGCATGTCCAGCATTCCCTCCCTGCTCCGCGACCGGATCGCGGCCACCCCCGACGCCGAGGCGTACCGCGTGCCCTCGGACGACGGGTGGACCTCGTTGTCATGGCGCGAGGTGGGCGACCGGGTGCGCGGGCTGGCCCTCGGCCTGGCGCAGCTCGGCTCGGGCCCCGGCACCCGCGTGTCCATCCTCTGCTCGACCCGCCTCGAATGGATCCTGTGCGATCTCGCCGTGCTGGCGACCGGAGCGGCCACGACCACGATCTACCCGTCCAACACCGCGGCGGAGTCCGCGTTCATCATCAACGACTCCGGCAGCACGATCGTCGTCGCCGAGAACGACGACCAGGTCGCCAAGCTGAGGTCGGTGCAGAAGGAGCTGCCCGACGTCACGCACGTGATCGTCATCGACGGCGCGGCCGGCGACGACGACTGGGTGATCCCGCTCGCCTCGGTCACTGCGAGCGAGGGCGACTACGACGCCATGGTGGACGCCATCGCCCAGGACTCCCTGGCCACGCTCATCTACACCTCCGGCACCACCGGCCGCCCCAAGGGCGTCGAGCTGACCCACGACAACTGGCTCTACACCGCCGAGGCGGTCCGCGAGGTCGGCCTCATCTCCCCCGACGACCTGCACTTCCTGTGGCTGCCGCTGTCGCACTCGTTCGGCAAGTTGCTGGAGGTGGTGATGATCGGGCAGGGCGTGCCGACCGCGATCGACGGCCGCCTCGACAAGATCGCCGAGAACCTCGGCGTGCTGCGGCCGACCGTGATGGCCGCCGCGCCGCGCATCTTCGAGAAGATCCACAACACGGTCGTGGCGAACATGCGCAACGACGGCGGGCTCAAGCTGCGCATCTTCGAGTGGGCGCGCAGGACCGGCATCAGGGTGAGCAGGGCCCGCCAGCGCGGCGTGCCGGTGCCCGTGACCACCCGGGCCGAGTACGCGCTCGCCGACCGGCTGGTCTTCGCCAAGCTGCGCGAGCGGTTCGGCGGCCGGATCCGCTTCTTCATCTCGGGCGCGGCCCCGCTGTCGCAGGACATCGCCGAGTTCTTCGACGCGGCCGGCCTGACCATCCTCGAGGGGTACGGGCTGACGGAGTCGTCGGCCGGCACCTTCCTCAACCGGCCGGAGTCGGTCAGGTTCGGCACGGTCGGGCTGCCGTTCCCCGGCACCGAGGTGCGCATCGCCGACGACGGCGAGATCCTCATCAAGGGGCGCGGCATCATGCGCGGCTACCACGGCCTGCCCGGGGAGACGGCCGAGGCGCTGGAGGACGGCTGGCTGCACACCGGCGACATCGGCGAGGTGGACGAGGCCGGGCGGCTGCGCATCACCGACCGCAAGAAGGAGCTGATCAAGACCTCGGGCGGCAAGTACGTCGCCCCGACCTACCTGGAGGGCCGGATCAAGGCGGCCTGCCCGTACGTGTCGCACGTGTTCGTGCACGGCGACCGCCGCAACTACGTCACCTGCCTGGTCACCCTCGACATGGAGGTGGTCAAGCCGTGGGCCGAGGCGGAGTCGCTGCCCCTCGACCCCGAGGAGCTGCGCGAGCACCCGCGCGTGCGCGCCGAGGTCGAGAAGGCGATCGAGCAGGTCAACGCGGGCGAGGCCAGCTACGCCACGGTCAAGAAGTTCGCGATCCTGGCGAGCGACTTCACGGTGGAGACGGGTGAGCTGACCCCCAGCCTCAAGATCAAGCGCAAGGCCGTCGAGGAGCGCCACGGCGGCGTCCTCGACGCCTTCTACAGCTGACGCCTGAGTGCTGCCGGGCTCGGGAAGGGACTCAGAGCACCCGCTCGGCGCCCGGCAGCGACCGCACCAGATAGGCCAGCCCCCAGCACAGCGGCAGCGCGAGCACCAGCATGATCGCGAACTTGACGATCGCGATCGCCTGGATCCAGCTCAGCGCGTGGCCGAGTCCGACCAGCACGAGCGGGTGCAGGATGTAGACGGTGAAGGCGTGCTGGGCGAGGAAGCGCCCGCGCGGCCCCTGGGTGCCGAACCGCTCCCTGAACAGCACGGTCAGCCCGATGATCATGCTGACGGCGAAGACCGACTCCCACAGCGCGGTCAGCGTGCCGGACACGAGGCCGGTGGTCACCAGCGAGGCGGGCAGCACGGTCGCGCTCGCAGCGGCGGCCGTGAGCAGCCCGATCCGGCCGGCCCGCGCGGGCAGCGAGGCGAACCAGCCGCGCCGCCAGGCCACGCATCCGGCCGCGAACATGGCGACGTACTGCGGCAGGAAGCTGACCGACGGCAGCCCGATCACGGGGAGGTACGTGCCGGTCGGCACCGGGATCCGCCACAGGGCCGTCACGGCCGCGAGCCCGAGCGTGAACAGCACGACCTGCCGGGTGCGCAGCGGGACGTCCGCACGCTCCGGCGCCGGCCTGCGGGCCCGCCAGGCGGCGTAGACCAGCGCGA
Source organism: Nonomuraea sp. NPDC049421 (assembly GCF_040677005.1). NCBI lineage: Bacteria > Bacillati > Actinomycetota > Actinomycetes > Streptosporangiales > Streptosporangiaceae > Nonomuraea > Nonomuraea sp. NPDC049421. Next base: position 53,217 of record NZ_JBFAQA010000008.1, on the reverse strand, counting down.
AGACGATCAGCACCTCGGCGAACCACATCGGGCCCGGGTCCCAGGAGAACAGGTAGAACTGCCAGTAGGGCATGCCGGGCAGGTCCGCCAGCGCGCCGAAGTTCACCATCGGGCGCAGCACCACGAGGAAGGCGAGCAGCGGGACACCGAGCCTGATCAGCCGGTCGCGCACGAACGCGCGCCCGCCCTTGCGCCCGTGGGAGCCCGGCGTGAAGAAGCCGGAGATGAGGAAGAAGAAGCCCATGAAGAACGCCTGGTTGAAGACCACCAGCAGGTCCAGCAGGCCGCCTGAGGGGTCGCGGGCCGGCTCCAGGTAGAACCAGACGGGGATGTTGCCGTACGTGATGGCGACGTGGTGGGCGACCACCAGCACGGTCAGCACGACGCGCAGGTTGTCGACGGCGTGCAGCCTGGTGGTCCTGGTGGCGGGGGCGGCGGTCTCTGTCGTCATGCGCGGCAGGCCCTTTCGAAAAGGTCGGCGAGCTCGTTGGCGTGGGCGTCGAGGTCGTGGCCGGGGTGGGCGGCCCAGTAGGCGAACATGCTGTCGATGGCGGCCGACTGCGTGACGGCCATGACCCGGGTGTCGAAGCTCCTGAACTCGCCGCTCTCCTGGCCCATCCGGTAGAAGTACTCGAACGCCTGGTAGATCGGCTCGCTGGTGTGCACGCCGTAGCGGGGCTGCCCGTCGGCTCCCCTGAAGTTGTTGAAGATCTCCCCGAGGGCCGCGAGCTGGGTGCGATGGCCGCGCATGTGCTCGGCCACGGCCAGCACGTACGTCCTGAGCAGCTCGCTCGCCGTGGTGCGGCCCTCCATCCTGGCCGCGACGTGCTCGGCGATGCGTCCGTAGGTCCGCTCGACCACCTCTTCCATCAGCTCGTCCTTGCCGGCGAAGTGGTAGGAGATCACTCCCTTGCTGATGCCGGCGTGCTTGGCGATCCGGGCGAGCGACGCCTGGCCGTAGCCGGCCTCGGCGATCACCTCGATGGCCGAGGCCACGATCTGCGCCCGCCTGGCCTCCTCGATGAACGAGCGAGACTTCTGGCCGCCCGGCTCATTTTCTGACCGCATGGCCAAAATTTAACACACGCGGCCAGAAAGCACGACGACCCCCCGCGTCCGCGGGGGGTCGTCCATCGGGATGACTAGGACTCGAGCCGGCTCGTGTAGACCGCCCTGGCCTGCTGCAACAGCGACATGTGGTCGCCGAACTGGTACGGGCTGGCCAGCCGCCCGTGCTGGCGGATGAGCTGCTCCAGCAGATCGAGCCACTCCAGGCACCACAGCACGTCCTCGCGCCTGGCCACCGGCCGGCCGTCCACGTCCAGGTAGACGGGGCTGGTCAGCGCGTAGCCGGTGGCGGTCAGCGTGCGCGGATGCGGCGCGCACAGGACCTCGGCCACCACGTACGTGGGCGCGTCCAGCGTCAGCTCGGCCGTCACGGTCAGCAGCTCGTCGCCGCAGTCGCGGCCGTCGGGGGCCAGGCGCTCGGCCCCCGCGCACAGGCCGTCGGCGGTGCGGATGCGGATCGCCACCGCCTCGGGCCCGACGGTGGCGGCCGTGACGCTGATGCGGTCGCCCGCGGTGGCGTGGATGACGTGGCCGGGGCCGTGGCCGTTCACGCTCAGCTCCAGCCAGGGGCCGGTGGTGGCGAACGTGCGGCCCGCGCGTACGGCGGCGGCGAACGAGCGCGCCGTCAGCTCCCCCTCGACCTGCGCGTAGACGCGGGCCCAGCCGGGCGGGTTCGACTGGGTGTCGGAACGGGTGAAGGAGATCATCGCGTCGGTGCCCGCGGTGACGGCCAGCCGGTTGCCCGCCCCGATCAGCCGCCGGTAGACCGCCGCCGTGGCCGGGATGGAGGCGTGGGTGAGCACGTCGAGGCTGTCCACCAGCCCGAGCGCGGCGTCGGCGACCAGCTCGCGGGCGGCGCAGTTGCGCGGCACCGGCGACACCACGCCCGTGGGCGGGTCGCCGTCGCCGATCGGGGTGCGGAAGGGGTGGCTGTAGCCGACAAGGGCGCCGAGTCCGCGCAGCTCGCGCAGCCCGTCGGCGTTCGGCGGCCAGTCGGCGTCGCCGTCGAAGCCCGTGTGGTAGCGGCCGGGGGCCGAGCGCGGCGCGAAGGCGTAGACGTGGCCGAGCAGGTCGTTGCGGTATTCGACGCCCATCCTGGCCACGTGGGCGCCGTCGGACCAGGGCAGGTCGCGGCCCGTCCAGTGTTCGAGCGCCTCCCTGTCGTAGACCCGGCGGCCCGAGACGTTGCCCGCCAGCAGGTTGAGCACGTGGAGGTCCTCGCCGTGCTGGGCGGCGGCCGCGTCGGCGGGCACGGCCACCAGGTCGCCCGCCCAGTTGAGGTGGACGTGCAGGTCACCGCCGTACCAGCCGCGGGCGGCGGCGTCGTACAGGCGGTCCGGGGTCAGCTCGACGAGCCGCTCGGCCCCTGGGTCGGGGGTGAGGGCGAGCTCGCGTTCGCCGTACTCCATGCCCCTGGCCGCCCGCACGGTCAGCGGCAGGCTGGGGACCTCGACGACGAGGTCGTCGCCGTGGAAGTAGGGGCGGCCGTGGTAGTCGTAGCGGTGCGGCACGCCGGAGGGGAACCAGCCACTGCCGTCCTGGTCCACGACGCTCCACCGGCACGGCGTGCCCGCCGACAGCCGCAGCCTGGCCGCGGGCACGTGGCGTACGAGCGTGTCGAGCCTGACGCGCTCGCCGTCCACCAGGATCGTGCTGTCCTCGTCCACCTCCACCAGCCAGGCTCCGTGCGGCGCCAGCACCCGGCCGGTGCCGTCGACGGTGACCTGGCAGGGCTCCTCGCGCTTGGAGTCGAACAGCAGCGAGATCCGCTCGGCGCCGCGGCCGGGCAGCCCCGCCGTGCGCGCCTCCTGCCAGGGCGCGGCGGACCCGCCGTGCTCGGGCGCCTGCGCCTCCCCCGGCTCCACCACGAACGGCACCCGGCCGCGCACCTGGCCGTTCCTGCCTCCGCCCGCAAGCGACTCCTGCGTGCCGATCAGCACCGTACGCGGCGCGCCCTCCAGCACCGCGCCGCCCTGCTTGATGCGGACGGCGACGAGGTGGCCGGGCAGCTCACCGTCGAGGGTGTCGCGCAGGACGCGGTCGTAGTCGGGCTCGGCGAGCCGGGCGGCGAGCCGGTCGTGCGGCTCGTCCGGGTGGTCGGCCGCGACGGCCTGGAGGACCAGGGACCAGAAGCGGTCGAAGAGCGCGGGCGGCAGGACCCTCCGCCGGGCGAAGAACTTCACGTAATGGATCTCCGGTTCTCCCCAGGTGATGCCGTGTCGGTCGAGGAGGCGGCCGTACTCCTCGAGCTCGTCGGTCACCCTTCCGGGCAGCATCGATTCCGCACCCATGTGCGCCTCCCCCACGTCGGTTGGGCGCCATCGTGGCATGGATCACAGGGCGGTCTCGCCGGGCCGGAGCGGGGCGGAGGGGGAATCCTCATCCCCGGGAGAGGTATCTCCACCTGCGGGGTTCCGATGCTGCTCCGCCCCCCGGTTCAGGATCGGGTGAATGCGGACAGAATGCGTTCCGCCGCCAGCGCGGGCGTCAGCTCGCCCGCCAGCACCTCGCGCTCGACCGCCGCGCTGATCTCCGCCACCCGGGGGTCGGCGCGCAGCTCGGCCAGCAGCCGGTCCCTGACCAGGGTCCAGGTCCAGCCCACCTGCTGGCGGCGGCGCTTGGCGGCGAGGTCGAGGCCCTCCTGGTGGGCGAGCACCTTGGCCCAGACCTCGTCCAGCCCGTCTCCGGTCAGGGCGCTGCAGGTCAGGACCGGGGGCGGGGGCGCGTCGGAGCGCAGCATGCGCAGCGCGCCCCCCAGCTCGCGGGCGGCCTTGCGCGCGGGCAGCTCGTACTCGCCGTCGGCCTTGTTGACCGCGATGACGTCGGCGAGCTCCAGCACGCCCTTCTTGATGCCCTGGAGCTGGTCGCCGGTGCGGGCCAGGGTGAGCAGCAGGAACGTGTCCACCATGTCGGCCACCGCGGTCTCCGACTGCCCGACCCCCACGGTCTCCACCACGACGACGTCGAAGCCGGCCGCCTCCACCACGACCATGGCCTCCCTGGTGGCCTTCGTGACGCCCCCGAGCGTGCCCGAGGTGGGCGAGGGCCTGATGAAGGCGGCGGGGTCGGCCGCCAGGCGGGACATGCGGGTCTTGTCGCCGAGGATGCTGCCGCCCGTCCTGGTGGAGGACGGGTCCACGGCCAGGACGGCCACCTTGTGCCCCTGCCCGGTCAGCCGGGTGCCGAGGGCGTCGATGAACGTGGACTTGCCGACCCCCGGCACGCCGGAGACGCCGACCCTGCGGGCGTGCCCGGTGAGCGGGGTCAGCTCGACGAGCAGCCGTTGCGCGAGCGCGTTGTGGTCGGGTCTGGTCGACTCCACCAAGGTGATCGCGCGGGCGATCCAGGTGCGCGAACCGGCCCGTACGCCGCGGGCGTAGTCCTCCAGCGAATGCACCCCACTTACCCCTTTCTTCGCAGTTGATCAGCTTAACTTCTGACAAATCTTGACTTTTGCCAGTAGGGTGCTGGAGTTCTGATCTCAGCCGTCACAGGAGTCACTCCCCTCATGCCCAATGTCGAACCCCTCCGCGAGGGCGACCCGGCAGCGGTGGGACCCTACCGGCTGGTCGGGCGCCTCGGCGCGGGCGGCCACGGTGTCGTCTACCTCGGTCAGGCACGCAACGGAACCCCGGTCGCCGTGAAGGTGCTGCGCGAGGGGCTCACCGTGGACGACCGCGCGGACGACCGCCTGGCCGCGGCCATCGCCGCCGCGCGCACGGTCGAGCCGTTCTGCCTCGCGCGGGTGCTCGACGCCTCGACCAGCGGCAGGGCGTACATCGTGGCCGAGTACGTGGACGGGCCCTCGCTGCAGCAGGCCGGCCGGCGCGGCGGCGCGGAGCTGCAGCGGCTCGCCGTGGCCACCGCGACCGCGCTCGACGCCATCCACCAGGCCGGCGTCGTGCACGGCGACCTCACGCCGTCCAACGTGCTGCTCGGCCCAGACGGGGCCAAGGTCGTGGACTTCGGCATCGCCGCGGCGCTCGGCTCGGGCATGAAGGCCACCAGCAACATCGTGGGGACCCCCGCGTACATGGCGCCCGAGCAGCTCGCCGGGCGGCCCGTGGGGGCGGCGGCCGACGTGTTCTCGTGGGCGTCCGTCCTGGTGTTCGCGGCCACCGGCGTGCCGCCCTTCGGCGACGACGCGCTGCCCGCCGTGATCAACCGCATCCTGCGGGAGGAGCCGCAGCTCGGCGAGCTGGGCCGGCCGCTGCGCGAGATCGTCGCCGCCTGCCTGGTCAAGGACCCGGGGGCGCGGCCGTCGATGCGTGACGTGCTGCTGGAGCTGACGGCGCCCTCGCGGCGCACCCTGGCCCCGCACGCGGCCCCCGACGCCTACGACACGCCGGACAGGCAGGGCGTGCCCCCGATGCCCCGCCGCCGCCCCGCCGAGGCGACGACCCGCGACTTCGGCCCCACCCAAGACGCCACCTCCGGCGACCCCCACGACGGCGGTCATCCCCGCGACGCGCACGGCGGCGCGCATCCGCACGACCTGCGCGGGCGGGCTCGTCCGCACGACGCTCATGGTGACGTGCGCGGTGACCTGCGCGGGCGTGACGAACACCAGCGGGCCGAGCCGGGCGGGCACGACATCAGCGGGCAGAACGGGCAGACGGCCGCGTCGTTGCAGGCCCTGTTCGACATGTCGTCCACGGTGGAGCCGTCCTCCGGTGAGCGGGAGCGGCGCGGAGCGGGCATGCCGCTGGGCGCCCCCGTCGCGTTCGACCTACCGCCCGCCTCGCGCACGGCCGACGGCCACACCTCGGCGGGCGGCCCCGCCGGAGCGGGGGCGAGCGGGTTCGAGCCCGGCGTCGCAGGCGCACGCTCCGGGTTCGAGGACCGGGCGGCGGGGCTCGGCGCCGCGGAGGCCGGACACGGCGCTGCGGCGAGCGGGAGCGGCACCGCGGAAGCCGGACACGGCGCTGCGGCGGACGGGTTCGGTGCCGTCGCCGGCGGATTCGGCGGCGACGGCGGATTCGGCAGCGGCGGCGGATTCGGCAGCGGCGGTGGCGACGGCGGGATCGGCGGTGCCGAGGGCGGTGGGCGGGCCGCGGCCGGCGGGCAGGCGAGCGGGAAGGGCGCGGGTAAGGCGGGCAAGCCGTCGCGGCGGCGGCGGGTCAAGACCGTGGCCGTCGCGGGCGTCTCCGGCGTGTCCGTGTGCGCGCTGGCCGGCGCGATCGTCTGGCTCACCCCGACGGAGCCGACCCCCAAGACGGGAGAGGTGCCCGCGAGCAGCGGCACCCCCACGACACCGGCGGCCACGCCATCGGCCACCGCACCGGCCGACCCGTCGCCCGACCCATCGTCCGACCAGGCCAGGAGCCAGCGCCCCACCCCGCAGGCGGACGGCACCGCGACCACCGTCCCGGCCGACGACCGCACGACCAGCACCACCTCGGGCGCGAACCGGCTCCGCCTCCTCTACGTGCGCCCGGGCGGCACCAGGAGCGGCGACTGCTGGTCGGGCGGCCAGGTGACGCTCCAGGCCCTGGTGCGGCGTACCGGCACCGCGACCACCTTCACCTACGCCTGGCTCGTGGACGGCACGTCGATCGCCCGCTCCTCGGCGGTGATCTCGGCGAACGGCGAACGCTACCTCGCCGCACCCCGCACCCTGCGCAGCACCGGCGGCGTCCACCGCGTCACCCTGCGCATCACGGCCCCGGTCACCGTCGAACGCACGGTCTCGGTCCCCATGTGCGAACAGGGCACCTACTGACCCTCCCGACCGACCCGACACACCTCCCGAGCGGCCCGGGTCCCGCAGCTCCCCTGCGGGACCCGGGCCCGCAGCTTCCGCGCCACCCGGCCCCGCGCGCCTCCCGACACGGGCAGGATGAGCGGACCCGTCGGGTTGCTCGGGTTCGGCCGTGGCCTAGTGGTGTTTGCTGAGTTGTTCGAGCAGGTCGAGGGCGGCGTCGGCGATCACCGTGCCCGGGGGGAAGATGGCGGCGGCGCCGGCCGCGCGGAGTTCGTCCTGGTCGCCGGGTGGGATGACGCCGCCGACGACGATCATGATGCCGGCGGCGTCGAGCGCGGCGAGGGCGTCGCGCAGGGCGGGGACCAGCGTGAGGTGCCCGCCGGCCAGCGTCGAGACGCCGACGATGTGCACGTCGGCCTCCACGGCCTGGCGGGCGACCTCCTCGGGCGTCTGGAACAGCGGGCCGACGTCGACGTCGAACCCGAGGTCGGCGAAGGCGGTGGCGATCACCTTCTGGCCGCGGTCGTGGCCGTCCTGCCCCATCTTGGCCACCAGGATGCGCGGCCTGCGCCCCTCTGTCTCGGCGAAGGCGTCGCAGGCCCGCCGGGCCCGCTCGATGTTGGCGGCCTGGCCTGACTCGTCGCGGTACACGCCAGTGATCGTACGCACCTGCTCGGCGTGCCTGCCGAAGACCTTCTCCAGGGCCTCGGAGATCTCCCCCACGGTGGCCTTGGCGCGGGCGGCGTCCACGGACAGCTTGAGCAGATTGTGCTCCAGGCCGGGCGCGGGATGCGAGGCGGCCTTGGTGAGGGCGTCGAGCGCGCGGTGTACGGCGTCGGGGTCGCGCTCGGCCCGCAGCCGGGCCAGCTTGCCGAGCTGGCTGCCCCGTACGGCGCTGTTGTCGACCTTGAGCACCTCGATGTCGCGGTCACCCTCGGCCCGGTACTTGTTGACCCCGATCACCGGCTGCCTGCCGGAGTCGATGCGGGCCTGCGTCCGCGCGGCGGCCTCCTCGATGCGCAGCTTGGGCAGCCCCGCCTCGATGGCCTTGGCCATGCCGCCGGCCGCCTCGACCTCCTGGATGTGGTCCCAGGCGCGGGCGGCGAGGTCGTGGGTGAGGCGTTCGACGTAGTAGGAGCCGCCCCAGGGGTCGATGACGTGCGTGGTGCCGGACTCCTGCTGCAGCAGCAGTTGGGTGTTGCGGGCGATGCGCGCGGAGAAGTCGCTGGGCAGGGCGAGCGCCTCGTCGAGCGCGTTGGTGTGCAGCGACTGGGTGTGGCCCTGGGTGGCGGCCATGGCCTCGACGCAGGTGCGGGCGACGTTGTTGAAGACGTCCTGCGCGGTCAGCGACCAGCCGGAGGTCTGGCTGTGCGTACGGAGGCTCAGCGACTTGGGGTTCTTCGCGCCGAACCCGGACACCAGCTTGGCCCACAGCAGCCGGGCGGCGCGCAGCTTGGCGACCTCCATGAAGAAGTTCATGCCGATGCACCAGAAGAACGACAGCCGGGGCGCGAACCGGTCGATGCCGAGCCCTGTGGCGGTGCCGGCGCGCAGATATTCGACGCCGTCGGCGAGCGTGTACGCCAGCTCCAGATCCAGCGTGGCTCCGGCCTCCTGGATGTGATAGCCGGAAATGCTGATGGAGTTGAATTTCGGCATCTTCTCACTCGTATAAGCAAAAATATCCGAAATAATGCGCATCGACGGAGTCGGCGGATAAATGTAGGTGTTGCGGACCATGAACTCCTTGAGAATGTCGTTCTGAATGGTTCCCGCGAGCTGCTCGGGCGCGACGCCCTGCTCCTCCGCCGCCACGATGTAGAGGGCCAGGACGGGCAGCACCGCGCCGTTCATCGTCATGGACACGGACATGCGGTCGAGCGGGATGCCCTCGAACAGCTGCCGCATGTCGTAGATGGAGTCGATCGCCACCCCCGCCATGCCGACGTCGCCCGCGACGCGCGGGTGGTCGGAGTCGTAGCCCCGGTGCGTGGCCAGGTCGAACGCCACCGACAGGCCCTTCTGCCCGGCCGCCAGGTTGCGCCGGTAGAAGGCGTTGGAGTCCTCGGCGGTGGAGAAGCCGGCGTACTGGCGGATCGTCCAGGGCTGGTTGACGTACATGGTGGGGTAAGGGCCGCGCAGGTAGGGCGGCGCGCCGGGATATGTCCGCAGGAAGTCCAGCCCGTCCAGGTCGGCGGCGGTGTAGAGGAGCTTGACCGCGATGCCCTCGGGCGTCTCCCACACCTCCCCCTCCGGCTCCGGGCCCGCCGGCCCGTCCGCGGGCAGGGGTGCGAGCGGGATGCCGGAGAAGTCCGGGATCATCGGGTCACCTCCAGGTCGTCGAACGTCTCGCGGAGCACGGCGGGCACGTCGCACCCGGCGTAGAGATTCGCGTCGATCCCCTCATGACGTCCCTTCCCCGCCAGCCACACCTTCTTCGCGCCTGCCTCGCGCAGGGCGGCGGCGACGGAGGCGGCGTGCTGCTCGTAGAGCTGGTCGGTGGAGCACAGGCAGGCCACGGTGGTGCCGCTGGCCGCGAACGCGGCGGCGATCCGCTGAGGGTCTGTGCCCGGCCCGGCCGTCTCGACCGCCAGCCCGCCGGACTGGAAGAGGTTCGCGGCGAACGTGGCCCGCGCGCTGTGGGCGGCGAGGGGGCCGATCGTGGCCAGGAACACCTTGGGCCGCTCGGGCTGCGCGTCGGCCAGGTCGCGCAGCCGCTCGTACGGCTCGGCGTACCGGATCCTGGGCGGCTCCGCCCGCTCGTCCGTCCTGTCGGGCGCGCGCCGCAGCGGTTTGTCGGCGGGGTCGGGGAACTCGCTCACCCCGGTGATGGGAAAGCGGCGGTGCGCGATGTCGTCGTCGCGGCGCGCGCGGGTGGAGGCGATGCGGGCGGCGATCAGCGGCCCCGCGGCCAGGATGCCGCCGGCCGCCTCGATCTCCTGGAAGAAGGCCCACGCGGCGGAGGCGAGGTCGGCGGTGCGGCGCTCGACGTACCAGGAGCCGCCCGCCGGGTCGATGACGCGCCCCAGGCCCGACTCCTCCAGCAGCAGCGACTGGGTGTTGCGGGCGATGCGGCGGGAGAAGTCGTCGGGCAGCCCCAGGCAGGCGTCGAACGGCTGCACGGTGACCGCCGCCGCCCCGCCGACCCCGGCGCCGAAGCAGGCCAGGGTGGTGCGCAGCATGTTGACCCAGGGGTCGCGGGCGGTCATCATCGCGGAGCCGGTGACGGCGTGCTGCCGCTGCCCGCCCGCGTCCGGGGCGCCGCAGACCTCGGCGACCCTGGCCCACAGGCGGCGCGCGGCGCGCAGCTTGGCGATGGTGGCGAACTGGTCGGCGGTGGCGGCGTACCGGAACTCGAGCTGCCCGAGCGCCTGCCCGGCGCTCAGCCCGGCCTCGGTGAGCGCGCGCAGCTCGGCGACGCCGGCCGCGATCGAGCAGGCCAGCTCCTCGGCGTCGCTGCCGCCCGCGTCGTGGTACGGCGTGGCGTCCACGGTGACGGCCCGCAGCCCCGGATGCCGCTCGGCGCAGCGCAGCGCCAGCTCGGCTCCGCCGGTGCCGTACGCCGCCGACGCGCCGAGGTTGCCCGACGGCTCGACGCCGCGTTCCACGGCCAGCGCGAGCAGGGCCTCGGCGGCCTCGGGGGTCTGCTCCCCCGCTTCCAGGACGACGGGCGCGAGGTCGAGGTAGACGTTCTCCAGCACCCTGCCGAGCGCGCTCACGGGGATGGCGCCCTCGCCGACGACCAGCCAGAGCGAGGTGACGCCGTTCTCCAGGTCGGCGAGCACGGCCTCGGGGTCGGCGACGGCGTGCCGCTGGCGTACGTCCCAGCCGCCGGTGACCCGCGCGCCGCGCACATAGGGGGCGGCGCCCGGGGAGCCCGGGTCGCCGGGCAGGTCGTCGGCGTCGTAGAGCGGGGCGATCGTGAGCCCGTCGTACGTCGTCCTGGACAGCGCCTCCTCAGGCGCGGACGTCTCGGCTCCCGACTTGCGCAGCACCTCCGCCGCCAGCGCCCGCCAGTCGTCCCGTGAGGTGGGCGCAAACCCCGCTGCCAGTTCCATGGTTCGGATAGTAGGCGGAACCACCCGAACCCAGTAACCCCGGGTCTAAGCCTCCCAAGTCAGGCGCCAGGTGATCGGGCCCACGATGCCGTCGTCGCTGACGTTCCGCTGACGCTGGAAGCGCCGGCACGTCTCGCGCGACTCCGGCCCGTACGCGCCGTCCACCGCGAGCTCCCAGCCGCGCCGCCGCATCTGCGTCTGCCAGGTGCGGACGTCCTGGCCGCGCGTGACGGGCGGGTAGCTGAGCAGCCGGCCGGGGAACGGCGGTGCGGTAGGCCCGCCTCCGCCGCCGTCGTCGCCGCCACCTGCCGGGCGCGGCGCGCCGCGTCTGACCCAGGCGTAGAGGGGCTCGCCGGGGCAGTCGGTGGCGTAGCCGTCGCGGTGGCCCTTGATCTCCTTGCCCGCGCTGCCGTTCTTCCTGACGAACTCGATGGCGTCGACGATGGCGTGCAGGATGCCGTCGGGCGGTCTGACCAGGCCCGAGTTGCCGACCAGGCCGAGCACGGCGTAGTGGCCGGCGTTCAGCCCCGCGCCGTTGGCGGCGGGCAGGTGGTGCAGGCCCCTGCCCTCGAACACCTTGCGGTGGGGGCAGGCGACGTAGCTGTAGCCGATGTCGATCCAGCCGTTGCCGTCCATGTGGTGGGCCTGGATCGAGCGCACCAGCGCCGCACAGCGCCCGTGGTCGCCGACGATCGCCTCATCGACCCTGCCGCCGGTGTAGTGAACCTTGACTCCTTTGGTGGAGTCGAGCTGTGTGTAGTCGCCGCGCGGGGCGCGGGCGTTCCAGTCGCGCCGTAACACCAGGTCGATGGCCACTGTGAGCTCCGAGAATCGCTGTCGTGACGACTGAGCGTAACCCGGAGGACGCGGAACGGTCCCAGGATCGGCGATTTCGGTTACGGCCTGATCACCCGCCGGTCGGTCACGATGGCGGTGATGAGGTCGTGGGGTGTCACGTCGAAGGCCGGGTTGAGCGCCTGCGTGCCCTCGGGGGCGATGCGCACGCCGCGTACGGAGACGATCTCGTCGGCGCCGCGGTCCTCGATCTCGATCTTGTCGCCCGACGGGGTGTCCTCGTCGATCGTGGACTCGGGCGCGACCACGATGAACGGCACCCCGGCGCGTTCCGCCCCGAGCGCGAGCGCGTACGAGCCGATCTTGTTGGCCGTGTCGCCGTTGGCGGCGATGCGGTCGGCGCCGATGAGCACGGCGTCGACGTCGGCCCGCGCCAGCAGGTAGGGGCCCGCGGAGTCGGCGATGAGCCGGTGCGGCGCGCCCATCCTGCCGAGCTCCCAGGTCGTGAGCCTGGCGCCCTGCAGCAGCGGCCTGGTCTCCAGCACCAGCACCTCGGCCAGCCGGCCGCGCTCGTGCAGCGTCTGGACGACGCTGAGCGCGGTGCCGCGCTCGACGGCGGCCAGCCCGCCGGTGTTGCACACGGTCATGATGCGCAGCCGGTCGCCTTCGAGCAGGGCGGCGCCGCGCTCGCCCATGGCCCGGCTCGCGGCGAGGTCGTCGTCGCGTACGCGCAGGGCGGCGGCCAGCACCGCCTCGCGGCCCTCGTCGAGGTGGGCGGCGGCCTGGTCGACGCCCCAGGCGAGGTTGACGGCGGTCGGCCGGGCGGCGCGCAGCGCGGCGATCTGGTCGGGGTCGCCGTCGGCCAGCACGACGCCGAGCGCCCCCGCCACGCCGAGCGCGGGCGCGCCGCGCACCGCCAGCCGCCTGATGGCGTCGATGAGCTCGGCCACCGTGTGGATGCGCAGCATCACGTACTTGTCGGGCAGCAGGGTCTGGTCGATGATCTCGACGGCGTCGTCGACCCAGTCGATGGTCCTCACGACAGAACGCTAACCCAATCTCCCACCGGCCATCAGCGTTCGGCGAGGACGATGACCGAGTCGCTCTCGCCGAGCACGATCGGCCGCGTCTTGTCGGGGTTCAGGACGATGCCGTAGTGCGGAGGGTCGTTCCTGCCCAGGTTGTCGCGGTAGCCGATGGCGGTCTCCCCCCTGAGCCGTGCCGACTCCACGACGGTGGAGAACGACACCTCCACGCCCGTCTTCACGTAGTCGGAGGCCGGGCGGGGGTAGATCTCCGAGCCGCGCGAGTCGAAGAGGTAGCCGAAGACGTCCGCGAGGTGCCGGTTCTCGGCGAGCTGGGCCAGCAGCAGGCCGATGACGGTGTCGCTGATCACGATGTCGTCGGCCTCGGTGACCTCGGCGAGCGCGCGGTTGTTCTCGTCGTGCATCTCGCTGACGATCGAGTAGTGCTCGCCCAGCGTCTTCTGCATGTCGCGCAGCTGCAGCAGCGTCATGAGCGTGCGGGTGTCGGCGTGGTGCGAGTCGAAGCGGTCGTCGGACAGCACGATGACGTGCTGGAACAGGCCGACGCCGAGCGACTCCAGGGCGAACCTGTCGGTGGTGTCGCAGTCCTTGACGTTGACGGTGAGGTTGCGCAGGCCGGTGAGGTTCGACCCGGCCGAGGGGTGGTCGGTGGCGACCTCCAGCACCGAGCCGGGGGCGACGTAGCCGTCTAGGTAGCGGATGATCTGCTCGGCGCGGCCGTTCCAGTTGAGCAGCAGCGTGCGCTCCGGCTGGGTGGGCGCCTTCTCCGCCGTGACGATCGCCGCCTCCTCCAGCGCGGGCCTGCCGGCCGCGAGGCGGACGTGCGAGTCGTCGTCGGCGATGATGATGACCTGGTCGCCGTCGTCGATGACGGTGTCGAGCGGCGGGTTCAGCACGATGCCCGACGGGCGGCGCAGGCCGATCACGGACGCGGTCTCGTACGCGTGCAGCGCGTCCCCGTACGTGACGCCGAGCAGCTTCTTCGGGGTGCGCAGGTATATCTCGCCGCCGTCGAAGTTCAGCAGGTCCATGCAGACCACGGACATGCCGGACTGGCGGGAGGACTGCACGATCAGCCGCGAGGCGGTGTCGTCGGAGTCGACCAGGTGCACGTCCTCGCCGCCGGCCAGGCGGGCGGCGGCGATGTTGCGGCTGGAGGTGAGGGCGGCCACCACCGGCGGGCGCACGCCCTCGCGCTTGGCCAGCGCGAGCAGGATCTTGATGACGTGGGCGTCGGGGTCGTCGCGGGCGGGCGACAGCACGGCGACGGAGCGGGCGGTCGAGAGGTTCATCAGCGCGAGGTCGCGCGGCTCGGTCGGCCGTCCCGTACGGCACACCACGCGGGTGCCGCCGAGGTCGCCCAGCCGCTCGCGGATGTCCTCCTCCATCTCGAGTTTGTCACGTTCCGCCAGGATCGCGATGACGGAGTGCTTCTGGCTGGCCTGCGCCTTGACCAGCTCGGAGATGATCGTGAACACCTGGTCCGACCAGCCGAGGATGACCGTGTGCCCGCGCTCCACGATCCGCGAGCGCCCCCTGCGCAGCCGGTCCACCTTCTGCTTGAGGCCGTTGGACAGCAGACCGACCAGCATGCTGACGATGAACAACCCGCCGAGCGACATCGCGAACATGATCGCGACGTACGTGATGGACCCCTCGTCGCTGGCGACCTTGCCCGGGCTCAGCGCGTGCATGAGGGAGATCCACAACAGCTCGCCGGCGTGGTCGACGCCGTCGGGCTCGTTGGGCGCCAGCCACAGCGTCAGTCCCGTCACGACCACCATCAGCGCGGCCGACACGATCGCCAGCCACCCGATGAGCGACGCCGTCCCCTTCGACATGGTGTTGTCGAACCAGTACCGAGCCCGTTCGCGGAACGTGACTTTCGACACTTCCCCCATACCTCCGCTTAAGGACTGATTTACCCGACGTCACAAGGTACCGGGCATACACCCCTCTCGCATGGCGAAGCGGTCACAGTTTCCCCGTCGCCATCGGGGCTGGCGCGCCCGGCCCCCTCGTCACCACCCGGCCGGGTACTCTCAAGGAGAACCACTGTCCCCAGCCAGAAAACTCTTCGACATCCGGCCCCTGAGACGGAGATCATCAACGGTATGTCTGTGATTAGGGAGGTGCCGTTCCCCAGCCCGGACTCCTCTGAGCTCCCGATGAACATCTGGATCGACGACGCCGACTCCGCCATCGACGTGATCGACGCTCTGGCACTGTCGCCGTTCGCGACGGGCGTGCAGCCGTGGTCCCGCCTTGCCAACCTGGAGCGCGTACGCCCTGACGCCCCGCTCGCCCCCGCCGGCGGCCGGGTGCTGCGCACCGCCCGGGTCGAGGACGGCTCCGAGTCGCGGCTGATCTGCGGTGACGGCTGGACCCTGCGCGTCGTACGCCACCGCAACCGCACGGCGACGGTCAGCGTCACCGCGGTCGACGAAGACCTGGCCAAGAGCGTGCTCGCGGAGAGCATCGAAGGCGCGGAAGAGGCCGTCCCCGACGTCGACCACGTGGAGATGGGCTTCTGGTGGCGCGGCATGCACGGCGGCACCCGCTCGGAGAAGCCGATCACCGCGCAGCCCTGGGACGAGATCAGCACCAACTACTCGGCGAAGGTCCGCCCGGCGCTCGACCGGCTCATGGCGGTCACCCCGGAAGACGTCAACGGCCGCCTCATCCTGCTGCACGGCCAGCCCGGCACCGGCAAGACCACGCTGCTGCGCACGCTCGCCAAGCAGTGGCGCGACTGGTGCCAGGTCGACTGCGTGCTCGACCCCGAGCGGCTGTTCAACGAGCCCGGCTACCTCATGGAGGTCGCCGTCGGCTACGACACCGACGAGGAGTCCCAGCGCTGGCGGCTGCTCGTGCTGGAGGACTGCGACGAACTGATCAGCTCCGGCGCCAAGGCCCAGGCGGGACAGGGGCTGTCCCGGCTGCTCAACCTCACCGACGGGCTGCTCGGGCAGGGCCGCGACGTGCTCGTCGCCATCACCACCAACGAAGACCTCACCCGCCTCCACCCCGCCGTCGTTCGCCCCGGCCGCTGCCTGGCGCAGCTCGAGGTGGGGCCGCTGAGCAAGGAGGAGGCGGTGGCGTGGCTGGGCACACCGGAGGGCGTCGGCCCGTCCGGCGCCACCCTGGCCCAGCTCTACGCCCTCCGCTCAGGCCGCGAGATCACCCCGACCCCGGGCGACGAGTCGACCGGCCTCTACCTCTGACGCCGGTCCCGGGGGCGCCTCGAGAGACGCCCCCGGATCGCCGCACGGTCCTTCCCCTGGACGCAGGGAACCCCTGTCCGGAGGCGCGTTTCCCGGCGCGCCCCGGATCGCCTTTTCAGGTGAGGTAGGTGTGCAGGCGGCGGGCCTCGCGGACGAAGTTGTTCGACGCCTTGCGCTGGGCGATCTCGGCCACGCACGGCACCGCGCCGCGCGCGCCCGCCCATCGGGCCGCGCGTAACGCGAACACGAGGCCCTGCGTGTGCCGGGTGTGCGACCGCTCGCCCGGCGCGGGCAGGAAGCCCGGCAGGAACGCGGTCACGATCCGCCACACCTCCCGCTGCGCGCCGAGCGCGGCCGCCGCCTCCAAGGTCTCGAACGCCGGGCCGGGCTTGAGCTCCGTACGCTGGATCAGCAGCGCGAGCCGCCGTCCCACGCGCTCGGCGTCCAGCTCGCCGCGCGCGGCCAGCTCCACGACCGGCCGCGCCCGCTCCTCCGCCGCCCCGCGTGCCCGATCCGCGACCAGGTACGCCACCACGAGCGCGAGCGCCTCCCCGGGCGGCCCACCCGCCGCCGCCAGGGCCTGCGCCTGCGCCGTCTCCATGCGCACCCGCCGCCACCGCTCCATGAGATGCGGCACGCAGTGGGCCGCCACCGCCTCACGGTCGGACGGCATCAGATGGGGCCACCACCCCAGATACCCGCCGTGATCACGCAGCCGATGCGCCACGGACCCGCTGAGCAGCCCGTCCACGAGCTCCAGCCCGGTGGGCCCGTCCGGCCGCAGCCGCGCGCTCAACTCGTGCACCCGCCCCAGCACCGGCCCGGTGTCAGCCGCACAACACGCCCAGCCCTCCTGCCAAGGGCCGGACTCGCCGGCAGCCACCTCACCGCTTCGCTCACCACCATCGCCGGCTGGGAAGACGCCACCGTCGGAGTGACCCGCATCCCCGCCTCCCGAGCTGCCAGGCGGGAGGACGTGCACGCCGGGCCCCGGCGGGGCGGGCGGGAGGACGTTCGCGCCAGGCGCTGGTGTGGCGGCGTCCTGGCCGCTGAGCACCCGGCACGACCAGATCAGCTCGGCGATCGGTTCCGGCCGCTCGCCGTTCATCCAGCAGGCGGCGATGCGGCCCGCCTCCGAGGTGAGCCGGGCCGCCTGGTCCGCCGCGTGCCGCGGGACGTCGCGGGGCAGCCGTAACAGGGCCTGCTGCAGATCGGCGGGCAGGGCCTCGGCGCCCGCCCGTTCGTAGCCGGTCAGGCGCTCCACCAGCACCTCCGGGTCCAGCACTCCGGAGCCCTCGGTGGGTTCGGCGAGCAGGTAGGGCGGCAGCGTGCCCGCGGCGAGCGCGTCGTGGACCTCGGCCCAGCGTCGCAGCAGGAACAGGTGCGGCCCTGGCACGTCCCCCGGCCCCGGCAGCCGCTCGTCCGCGGGCGACGTGACGACGGTCCCGGTCACGAGGCGGGCGATCGCCTGAGCCCAGTGGCCGATGTCCAGCCAGGGGCCCTGGGGCAGGGGCCGGTGTCCCGCGAGGCGCGTGGTGAGGGCGTCGCGGGCGTGTCCATACAGGTGGACGACGCCCGCGAGCCAGCGTTCCGCAGCCTGCCAGTCGTCCGGCGGGCACGGAGCAAGCTCGTACGCCGCCCGCACCGGCGAGGGGAACGCGCCTGCCGCGAGGGGTGCGGGCAAGGACACCGGGGTGAAGCCGTCGAGATCCCCGGGCCCCTCCGCCCCGTCCGCGCCGTCAGCGCCGAAGACGGCCGCCAGCGTCTCGGCCAGCTCGTGCGGCAGGACCCCCATCGCCTCCCTGATCGCCCGAGCCCCCTCGGCGGTGAATCGCTTGGCGTGCTTGACCGCCACCCGCACGGCCCGCCCCTGCACGTCGGTGGACTCCGAGCCGAACGCGCAGCCGAGCGCGGGCGCCAGCGCGTCGAGCCCGGCGGCGGGGTCACCGGCGGCGACCTCGTCGAGCCAGGTGACGCCGGCCGTCTGCAGCTTGCGTTCTGGCCGGAGCAGCAAGGCCCGAACCGCGTCGGTCACGTCGCCGGCCTCCAGGTCGTCGAGCCGCCGTACGTGCCTGAGCACCGTCTCGGCGACCGCGCCGGGCGCGGCGGGCAGCAACCCCAGGTAGGAGCGGCGACGCCGGCTCACCTCGTCGTCCGTGGGCTGGAGCAGCTCATGGAGACGTACGAAAAAGCGCAGGTCGGCGGGCTGCCCGCCACGCAGGAACCGTCGCAGGCACCCGTCGAGCAGCAGGTCGCGCCCGATCCGCCTGTCGCCCGCCAGCTGGTGCAGCGCGGCCAGCCACGACCGGGGCCTGAGCGGGTCGGCGCGTTCGTCGCGCAGCAGCGCCCCGACCCCCTCGGCGTCGAACATCCGGGGCACGAGGTGGTCGAGCAGCGGGTCGGCGCGCAGCCCCGCGGCGTCGGGCGTGCAGGCGGCCCACGCGACGACCAGCGGGTCGTGCTCGGGCGGGGTCACTCCGGTGTGGCGCAGCAGGGCCAGCACCGTACGGACCCCCTGCCCAGGACCGCCGCGCCGGCGCGGCCCTGGAGCGAGCTTGAGCGCGGCCAGGGTGGCGAACTCGGCCCGCCACTCCGCCGTCCGCCCGGCCAGCCCAGGCCCGAGCAACCAGAGCAGCACGGCGTCACCCGGCTCCTCCGCCCGGCCACGACTCCGGACTTCTCCGGCGAAGCGCCCGTACCTTTGAGAACGGCTCGTGACGGCGGCCTGGTGCGCGACGTGCGAGCCGCGATCCCAGGGGACCTGTGCGCCGTCGTAGGCGCCGTCATATGGGCCGTCATATGGGCCGTCATATGGGCCGTCATATGGGCCACGCCCGGAAGGAGCGTGGCGGCCTGGCCCCCAGGAGGCTCGCGGCGCGGGCTCGGAGGGGGTGTAAGGGCTGTGCCCGCCTCGTGGGCCGGGCCGCCACGGGGCGCGTGGGTCGAGGCGGTGGAGGAGGTCGGCGGCCGTCTCGGGGTCGGCGGTGGCGACGGCGGCCGCCACCGCGTCCCAGGACGTGGCGAGCGGCTCCTCGCCGACGTTCACGGCGCCGCCTCCCCCGCGGCCCGGGCGCCGGGTAAGGCCGTGTCACCGGAGGGCGTGCGGCCGGGCATGCGGGCCGGCGGGCAGGGCACGGAGTGCGAGTGTGCCTGGAAAGGGAAAGTCATGCCCCAGACCATAGGGTTGATCACCGACACATTCGCCCCGGTACGTAAACCATCCGATGTGCGACATGCGGCACAAAACCACAATGTGCCTGGTGCTCACCGTCGATCTGGCCCGCGTCGCCTTCACCCGCTTCGCCGTACCGGCGGCACAGGAAGGCGCGCAGGAGTGGACCGGTGACGAGCACCCGATCGGCTTCGCGGCCACCCAGATCATCCCGTCGTGGACGGCCCGCACTCCGCCCGGCTCGTGGATCGAGATTTCGTTACGCGCGAAAGCCCGTTCCGCAGCCGAGGACACCTGGACCAAGTGGTACGTCATGGGCCGCTGGTCCGAGCACGGCGCTCCCCGGACGTCGGTGCCCGGCCAGGGCGACGAGGACGGCGACGTGGCGGTGGACACGTTCGTGGCCAGGCGTCCGGTGACCTCCTACCAGGTGCGGGTGACCAGGCACGGGGCAGGCGCCGAGGTGACGGGCCTGGGCGTGATGGCCTCGGCCCTGCCGCCGCACCCGCCCGCTCCCAGCGTTCCCGGCCCGGGCGGCGCGGTGGAGCTGGACGTACCCCGTCACTCCCAGCACGCGCACTCCGGCCACCACCCGCGCTTCGACGGCGGCGGCGCCAACTGGTGCAGCCCGGCCTCGGTGGCGATGGTGCTGGCGTTCTGGGGCCACGGCCCGGCGCCCGACGAGCTGGCCTGGGTGGGCGGCGGCGACCCGGCCCCGGCGGTGGACCACGCGGCGGCGGGCACGTACGACGCGAGCTACCAGGGCACCGGCAACTGGCCGTTCAACGTCGCCTACGCCGGCCGGTACGGTTTGTCCGGGTTCGTAACGCGGCTGCGGTCGGCGGCGGAGCTGGAGCCGTTCGTCAGAGCCGGCATCCCGGTGATCACCTCCCAGTCGTTCAAGGCGCACGAGCTGCCCGGCTCCTGCTACAGCACGAACGGTCACATCCTGGTCGTCACCGGCTTCACCG
This sequence comes from Nonomuraea sp. NPDC049421, assembly GCF_040677005.1. Classification (NCBI taxonomy): domain Bacteria; kingdom Bacillati; phylum Actinomycetota; class Actinomycetes; order Streptosporangiales; family Streptosporangiaceae; genus Nonomuraea; species Nonomuraea sp. NPDC049421. The sequence continues at coordinate 33,179 of NZ_JBFAQA010000008.1, read as the reverse complement.
CCGAGGGCGACGTGGTGGTGAACGACCCCGCCGCCCCTGCGGACGGCGAGGTCAGGCGGGTCTACCCGCGGGCCGCGTTCGAGCACGTGTGGCTGCGGAGCTCGGGCAGCGGCGGCATCGCGTACGTGCTGCACCCCCCAGACGTTCCTCTTCCTCCTAGTACCAACGGCAATTGGTGAGTTCATGAGCATTAGCCCGATCGACGTGGCGAGGACCGACGGCGGTCCCCAGTGGGTGGAGGCGGTGGCCACGCCCGCCGGGGTCGAGGTCTGGTGGGACGAGCCCCGCCCGCACGAGGGCGGCCGGCGCTGCGTGGTCCGCCGCCTGCCGGACGGCACCCGCGTGGACGCCCTTCCCGAGGGCTGGAACGCCCGCAACCGGGTCGTCGAGTACGGCGGCCGCTCCTGGCGCCCGCTGCCCGGCGGCGGCCTGGTCTTCACGAACTGGGCCGACCAGCGCCTCTACCGCCTGGACGGCCCTCTGGACGGCGCCGAGCCGGTGGCGCTCACCCCGGAGGGCCCCGCGCGCTACGGCGACCTGTACCTGCCGCCGGGCCGCCACGAGGTGTGGGCGGTCAGGGAGACCCACGACGTGCGGGACCTGGTGGCGGTGCCGCTGGACGGCGGCGACGTGCGGGTCATCGTCAAGGCCCAGCACTTCGTGATGAACCCCCGCATCTCCCCCGACGGCCGCACGGTCTCCTGGATCGGCTGGGACCACCCCGACATGCCCTGGGACGGCACCGAGCTGTGCGTGGCCCCGCTGGCCGCCGACGGCACGGCGGGCCCGTACGAGGTGGTGGCGGGCGGCCCGAGCGAGTCGGTCACGCAGGCCGAGTGGCGCGACGCGACGAGCCTGTACGCGGTCACCGACCCGACCGGCTGGTGGAACGTGCACCTCGTCCCGCTCGGCGGCGGCGAGGCCCGCAACCTGACCCCGATGGAGTCCGAGTTCGGCGTGGCGCCGTGGAAGCCCGGCCTGGCCACGTTCGCGGTCGCGGACGACGGCCGGCTGGTCGTCGTGCACGGCACCGCCGACCACCGCCGCCTGGGCGTGCTCGACCCCGTGACCGGCGGCCTGCGGGACCTGGGCGGCACGGCCACCCACTGGTCGGGGACGGTCTCGGTCGCGGGCGGCAAGGCCGTGGCGGTCAAGGGGACGCCGTACACGCCGCTGCAGGTCACGCTGGTCGGCCTGGACGACGGCGGGCACGAGGTGGTGTCGGCGCCCAAGCCGCTGCCGGACCGCGCGCTGCTGCCGGACCCCGAGGCGGTGACGATCGAGGGCGTGCACGCCCACCTCTACCCGCCGTCCGGCGCGCAGGGTCCGGGCCCGTACGTGATCTTCGTGCACGGCGGCCCCACCGGCAACATGCCGATCCTGCTGGACCTGGAGATCGCCTACTTCACCAGCAGGGGCATCGGCGTGGCGGTGGTCAACTACGGCGGCTCGACCGGCTACGGCCGCGCCTACCGCGAGCGGCTGCGCCACCAGTGGGGCGTCGTGGACGTCCAGGACTGCGCCATAGTGGCGCGCGGGCTGGTCCAGCGTGGGGTCGCCGACGCGGCCAGGATCGCCATCAGGGGCGGCAGCGCGGGCGGCTGGACCACCGTGGCGGCGCTGGTGCACAGCGACGTGTTCGCGGGCGGGGTCGCGCACTACGCGATCACCGACCCGGAGAGCTGGGCCGCCGAGACCCACGACTTCGAGTCGCGCTATCTGGACGGCCTGGTGGGCCCGCTGCCCGAGACGCGGCAGCGCTACACAGAACGCTCCCCGCTCCTGAACGCCTTCCGGGCCTCGGGCCCCTGCCTCATGTTGCACGGTCTGGAGGACGCGATCGTGGACGTGAGCCAGGCCGAGCGATTCACCGCCGAACTGGACAAACATGGCAAAGAGTGGGCCTTGCTCACCTTCCCCGGCGAGCAGCACGGCTGGCGCAGGGAAGAGACCATCGTCGCGGTATTGGAGGCCGAGCTGGCCTTCTACGGGCTGATCTTCGGCATGGAGACCCCCGACGTGCCGCCTCTGACACTGAAGGGGAGAGCGTGAAGAGCGTCGCCGAGATCTGCTCGGACCTGATCAGGTTCGACACCACCAATCCGGGCTCGGGAGAGCGGCCGGCGGCCGAGTACGTCGCCACGCTGCTCGCCGACGCCGGGATGGAGCCGGTGGTGTTCGAGTCGGCGCCGAAGCGGACCACGGTCGTCACCAGGATCGACGGCGACTCGCCCGACGCGCTGCTGATCCACGGCCACCTCGACGTGGTGCCCGCCGACCCGGCCGAGTGGCGCATGCACCCGTTCTCCGGCGAGATCGTGGACGACTGCGTGTACGGCCGCGGCGCGGTCGACATGAAGGGCTCGTGCGCGATGACGCTGGCCACCGTGCTCGGCATGGCGGCGCGCGGCGAGCGGCCCAGGCGCGACCTGGTGCTGGCGTTCCTGGCCGACGAGGAGGCGACCGGCGACTACGGCTCGCGGCACGCCGTGGGCGAGCACCGTGACCTGTTCGACGGGGTGAGCGAGGCGATCAGCGAGTCGGGCGGGTTCAGCGTCGCCTCGGGCGACGACCGGGTCTACCCGATCGCGGTCGGCGAGCGCGGCACCGCGTGGATGCGGCTGACCGCGCACGGCGTGGCGGGTCACGGCTCACGCCCGCCCAGGGACAACCCGGTCGCCACGCTGGCGCACGCCCTGTCGCGGGTGGCGTCGTACGAGTGGCCGGTACGCCTGACGCCTCCGGTCGCGGCGCTCATCAGGGAGCTCGGCGAGATCACCGGGCAGCCCGTGGACCTCGACCGCCTCGACGCCGAGGCGGCCCGGCTCGGCGCGCTCGGCCACCTGTTCAAGGGCCAGATCCGCAACTCGGCGAACCCGACCATGCTGGACGCCGGCTACAAGGTGAACGTCGTGCCCTCCACGGCCCAGGCGCACGTGGACGGGCGCTACCTGCCCGGTCTCCAGGAGGAGTTCCTCGGCGTGATCGACGAGCTGCTCGGGCCGAAGATCACCCGCGAGTTCGTCAACCTGGAGGACGCGCCGGGCGCCCCCTACCCGTCGCCGTTCTTCGACGAGCTGGCCGGGGCGCTGGTGGCCGAGGACCCGCGGGCGCGGCCGGTGCCGTACGTGATGGCCGGCGGCACGGACGCCAAGTCGTTCGCCCGCATCGGCATCAAGGGCTACGGCTTCGCGCCGCTCATGCTCCGGCCGGACCTCGACTACTTCGGCATGTTCCACGGCAAGGACGAACGGGTGCCGGTGGAGGGCCTGGAGTTCGGCACCCGCGTGCTGACCCGGCTGCTCACCTGAGCGTCAGGCGAAGATCGTCTTGGGCCGTTCCTGCAGCACGCCGTCCACGTACACGTCGAGCTTCTCGTCGTAGAACGCGACCAGCCCGGCGACCTTCTCGCTCTCGGGCAGCGGCGTGCGGTAGGACCAGGCCAGGTCCTTCTCGCCGTTGACCGACCAGTAGCGCGCCGTGCCCTTGTACGGGCAGTTCGTCACGGTGTCGGTCGGCTCAAGCAGGTCGAGCCGTACGTCGGTCTGCGGCAGGTAGTAGCGGGTGGGCAGCCCGGTCTCGAACAGCAGGCGCGGGCTGTGCGAGTCGGCCACCGTGACACCGTCCACCTCGATGCGGACGTGCCGCGAGCTGCTCAGGATGTCCACCCGCGTGTACGGGTTACGCGCGTGGAAGAAGACCTCCTCGTCCTCCTCGAACCAGGCGTCCATCGCGCCCCACTCGAACCGCACGTACCCCTTGATCTCCTCCAGGGGCGAGTCGGGGTAGGCGAGCGCGGCGTCGGCGGCCTCCTTCGTCCCCGAGGTGACGGTGTAGACCATGGCGTCGCCCCGGCTCGGCGAGTGCTTGGTCGCGCCCGTCGGCTTGAGCGCGGACTCGTCCACGTCGGCGAGCGGGAAGTAGTAGGCCGGGTAGTAGGGCACCTCCCAGACCAGGAGGGCGGAGGTGGTGTCGGCCACCACCCGGCCGCCGAGGTAGGTCCTGACACGCTTGGCCGTACGCTCGACGCGCACCCGGCCGCGGTTCTTGGCATCCATATCCCCGCAAACCCGCCCGCGGCCCCGCCTATTCCGGTCGTCAGCCGAGGCCGAAGGCGGCCAGCGTGCCCCACGTCGTCAGCGCGCCTGTCACCGCTCCTGCGGCGACCTGAGGCCAGGTGTGGTGGGAGAGCCTGACCCGCGCCCAGCACACCAGCGCCACCACCGCCGCCCCGATGAGCGCGGCCGGCCAGGCGGGCAGCACGTGCGCGAGCACCACGACCGTGCCCGCCGAGACGGCGGCGTGGAAGGAGATCTTCCAGCGCAGCGTGATCGGGACGGTCACCGCCAGCGCGATCAGCATCGCCGTCACGGTGGCCACGAGCAGCGTCGGGGCGCCCAGCACCACCAGCAGCGCCAGCGCCACCAGCACGGCCGCGACGGCCGCCAGCAGCGGCTTGGTACGCCGCGTCCGGTCCACGATGTGGTGCGAGTCCAGCAACCCCCTGCGTACGCCCACCGCGATCACCGCCGCCGGCACCCCGCCGCAGAGCATCGACGCCACCAGCCCCCAGGCGGCGCCGCTCCACCCCTGCGCGAGCAGTCCCACGGCCGGCGGCATGACGATGACCAGCACCTGAGGTGCCAGGATGTTCGTCACCCGCCTCGCCACCAGCTCAGCCGTCATGGCACGAAACACTACGCGATCATGCCCCACACCCACCCCACCAGCCACAAAACCCCAGGTAAGGCACCCCAATCCCAAACCGCCAAGAAGCCCCAAACCCCAAGCAACGGGCCAGGGGGCCGGCGCGTCACCCAATCACCCGCCTGAAAGCTAGGCGCCGGATCAGGGGACGACTCTCCCCGAGCAACGGGCCAGGAGGTCGCTGATTCACTCACCCACCCGCCTGAGCCAGCGCGGGGTCAGGTTTTGGAGGCTGCGTTGACGATGCGGGTGGTGGAGCGGCCGGGGATGGCGTCCATCTCCCAGCAATCGGCGCCCAGGATCGCCGCCGCGGCGGCGCGGGCGCCCGCGTGCGGGTCGCCGGCCGTGTGGGCGAGCGCGGCGGGACGCAGCGGGGCGAGCAGGTCGATGTAGTCCTCCGGGCCGTGCGCCTCGGGCGGCCCGGTGACGACGAAGACGCCGTTCACGAACCGGAGCGCGGCCAGCACCTCGGCCCGCTCCTCGGCCGGGTTGACCGGCCGGGTAGGACCTTTCCACGCCCGCACCCGCGGGTCGTCCTCCACGCCGACGACGAGCGGCAGCCCGCGCTCGGCCACCGCACCGAGGTAGCGCACGTGGCCCACGTGCAGGATGTCGAAGACTCCGGTCACGACCGCCGTGCCCGGCCGGTCGTACGGCTGCACCCAGACGGCCTCCAGGCTGCTCACGTGACCTCCTGCTCCCCCATGGGCCTAGACGACTCGTCGATCGCAGCGTACTCGGTCGGCGCGCACGGCCGTGCAGGCGACCTCGGAAAGGCGATTCCTACCTTTTCGCGATAATCTCCGGGCCCCCTCTGGCGCGTCTCATAACGTCACCGGATTTGGGGGAGGTCGCCGTGGCACCGCCGGACGCGCACCAGGTGAACGAGGACGACCGGCCAGGCCCAGGCGACCACGTGGTCCGGTTGCCTGGGACGCCGTCGCAGGTCTCCAGGGCCAGGGCGCTGGTGAAGACGGCGCTCGGCCGCGATCATCCGCTCTACGACGACGTGGTGCTGCTGACGAGCGAGCTGGCCACCAACGCGATCCTGCACACCAGGTCGGGCGCCGGCGGCTCGTTCACGGTGAGCCTGGCCAGCTCGCGCAGCGCGGTGCGGGTGTTCGTGACGGACGCGGGCTCCGACGGGCCGCCGTGCGTGTGCCGTACGGGGACGCAGGAGACCAACGGACGGGGGCTGCCGCTGATCGAGGCGCTCAGCCACCGCTGGGGCTTCACCCGCGAGCAGGGCGCGACGACGGTCTGGTTCGAGCTGCTGGAGGAGCCCGTCCCGGCCGGCGTCGCGGTCTGAGTCACCAGCGGTCCGACTCACCGAAGGTCAGAGGTCGAGCCAGAGGTCGAGCCAAAGGTCAGAGGTCGAGCCGGCACAGCCCCTCGGCGAGCGCCTTCGTGGTCAGGCGGGTGCGGCTGTCGCAGCCGAGCTTGGCGAAGATGTGCTCCAGGTGCGTGGTGACCGTGCGCACGCTGAGCACGAGCGCCGCCGCGATCTGCGGGTTGGAGTCGCCGGCCGCGACCCGGGTGAGGACGTCGACCTCGCGCCCGGTCAGGTCGTACGGCAGGGGGCACGGCCGCTCGGCCGCCACCGCCCCCTGGAGCGCCCCCTGGAACCCGACCCCGGCCCTGACCAGCCGAACTTCGTGCCAGCGCCCGTCGCCGCCGAGCCAGAGCCCCTGCCTGCTCAGCTCGCGCGAGTCGATGAACGCCCGCGCGTAGGCGGCCATCGCGGGGTCGTCCCACAGGACGGGCGACACCTCGCGGCCCGGCACCTCGCGCCGCGTGCCGAGCCGGTCGAAGGCCACCGCGCGGAACCCGGCGGGCAGCCCCACCGGGTCGATCACGCACCGGTTGAGGTCGGTGACGTGGGCGAGCAGCGGGCTGACCGCGGCCACCAGCGCGCCGGTGCGCCGCGGGAACGGCTGCCTGGCGGTCAGGTGGAGCAGCCCGGTGAAGCGGCCCTCGTCGAGGAAGAGCGGCGCGGTCAGCCCGGCCCGCCAGCCGTAGGGGGCGAGGTGGCGGCGGAAGTAGCGCTCGGCGCCTGGCGCGGGCATCTCGACGGGCGCGCGGGTGTCGAGGGCCCTGCGGTAGGCGTCGAGCCCGGCGTACTCCTCCGCCGCGTCGTGGTCGATGCGGGGGTGGCCGTCGGAGATCACGCTCTGGTGGCGGCCGGTGGCGGGGTCGTAGGCGACGAACTCGTAGGCGTCGAGCGGGACGACGCGGCGCAGCGCCGCCATCGCGCCGTGGGCGCCCCCACCGCCCGCGACCTGGTAGCCGACCTCGGCGAACGCCTGGAGATGGCGCACGTCAACGGTGATCCGGGCCACGCCTGCCTTTATATCATTTACCGATTTGCGCCCTTGGTTTTACCGGAACCCGGGGTGCTATGGTCGTGCCATGCAGCAGCGCGCCTTCGTCACGACGACGCCGGACACCGTCCCGGCGCGCTGATTCCTTGCTTCCCGGGCGGACGCCCGGGGAGCTGGTCGTTCGCCCTTTCCACGGAAAGGCTGATCATGAACGACCACCGCAGGCTCGGCCGCGAGCTGGGCATCTTCGACACCGACCCGCTGATCGGCTCAGGGCTGCCCTACTGGCTGCCCGCCGGCGCGGCCGTGCGCAAGGCCGTCGAGGACTACGTGCACGAGCTCGAACGCCGCAACGGCTACCAGCACGTCAACTCGCCGGTGCTGGGCAAACGCGAGCTGTACGAACGCTCGGGCCACTGGGCTCATTACGCCGACGACATGTTCCCGCCGATGGCGGTGGGCGGTGAGGAGTTCGTGCTGCGGCCCAGCCTGTGCCCGCACCACGCGCTCATCTACCGCTCCAGGCAGCGCAGCCACCGCGAGCTGCCCCTGCGCATCGCGGAGCTGGGCGGCATGTACCGCTCGGAGCTGTCGGGCGTGCTGGGCGGCCTGACCAGGGTGCGCTCGATCCAGCTCAACGACGGCCACGTGTTCTGCGCGCCCGAGCAGGCCCCCGCCGAGGTGTCGGCCGCGCTCGACCTCATCGAGGCGGCGCACGAGCGGCTCGGCATCAGGGCCGCCCGCTACCGGCTGTCGCTGCGCGGCGAGGGCGCGAAGTTCGTGGACGACCCGGCCATGTGGGCGCGCTCGGAGTCGGTGCTGCGTGAGGTGCTGAAGGAGCGCGGGCGGCCGTACGACGAGGAGCGCGGCGAGGGCGCCTTCTACGGCCCGAAGATCGACATCCAGATCGCCGACCCGGCGGGCCGCGAGTCGACCCTGTCCACCGTCCAGGTCGACTACTTCCAGCCCGAGCGCTTCGACCTGACCTACGTCGGCGGTGAGCGCCCCGTGATGGTGCACCGCAGCGTGGTGGGCGGCATCGAGCGGCTGGTCGCCCACCTGGTCGAGGTGCACGGCGGCGCCTTCCCCGCCTGGCTGGCCCCGGTGCAGGCGGTGGTGCTGCCGCTGTCGGACGCCGAACTGCCGGCCGCCGAGAGCCTGCTGCGGCGCTGCCTGGAGTCGGGGCTGCGGGCGGAGCTGGCCCCGGCCGATCGGGGCAGCCTCGGGGCCAGGATCAGGGCGCACCGGCTGGTGCCGTACCAGCTGGTGGTGGGGCCGCGCGAGGCGGCGAGCGGGAGCGCGTCGGTGCGGCTGCGCGACGGCTCCCAGGCCGGTGCGGTGCCGGTGGAGGAGCTGGCCGCACAGGCGCGGCCGTTCGGCTGACGGTAAAGATCAATCGGATAACGGAGGCTTCCCCGATCGTGTAAAGGGCTCGTAAAGTCCGCTGCAACGGCCGAGGTCCGAGGAGGACGGCTTGACCGAGCTGAGCGATCGTGAGGCCGACCTGGTCTCCGCCCACGAGCAGGAGCGCCCGGCACGCGAGCTGGGCGGTCCGCTCCGTGCCGGGGTGTGGGTCGTGGGCGGGCTGCTGTCGGCGTACTCGCTGCTGGTGGTGTTCCGGCCGGTCGAGGCGATCCAGCACCGGATGACGTTCCTGGCGGTGGCGCTGCCGCTGGTCTTCCTCTGCTACCGCTCGGGGCTGGACGCGGTCGTGCGCCGCCTGCTGAGACGCCCCGCGCCCGAGCCCCGGGACAGCACGAAGCCGGAGCGGCCGGGCGTGGCCGACTGGCTGCTGGCCGCCGCCTCGCTGGCCGTGCTCGTCTACCCGCTGCTCGACATGGACGCCTTCCGCGAGCGCGGCTCCGGCGCGGCGCTGACCGACCTCGACGTGGTGTTCGGCGTGGCGCTGACCGTGCTGCTGCTGGAGGCGGTACGCCGCACGGTCGGCCTGGCCTTCGCCGTCATCTGCGTGGGCTTCCTGCTGTACGCCTACTACGGCGCGTACCTGCCGATCGACTGGACGATCGGGCACCCCGGCTTCGACGTCTCCCAGATCGTCTCACAGCTCTACACCGGCACCGAGGGCTTCTTCGGCGTGCCGATGCAGGTGGCGGCGAGTTACATCATCCTGTTCACCATCTACGGCGCGGTGCTCGACCACTCCGGCGCGAGCAAGTTCTTCATCGACCTGAGCTTCGCCGCGTTCCGCAGGTCGAGGTCCGCGCCCGGCCGTACGGTGACCACGGCCGGCTTCCTGCTCGGCACCGTGTCGGGCTCGGGCGTGGCGACCACGGTGAGCCTGGGCAGCGTGGCCTGGCCGGTGCTGCGGCGGGCCGGCTACCCGAGGGAGGCGGCCGGCGGCATCCTCGCGGCCGGCGGCATCGGCGCGATCCTGTCGCCGCCCACGCTCGGCGCGGCGGCGTTCATCATCGCCGAATACCTCGGCGTCAGCTACCTGCAGGTCCTGCTGTACGCGACCGTGCCGACCCTGCTCTACTACCTCGGCATCTTCCTGGCCATCGAGATCGACTCGCGCCGCTTCGGCACCCGCGCGGTCGAGATGGACGCGCCGGGCGCGGGGCGGCTGCTGCTGCGCTTCGGCTACCACTTCAGCTCGCTGGTCCTCATCGTCGTGCTGATGGCGCTCGACCGGTCGGCGTTCCAGGCGGTGGTGATCGCCACGGTGGTCGCGTTCCTGCTGTCGTTCCTCGACCCGGAGCGCCGGATGGGGCCGCGGCGCATCGGGCGGGCGCTGGCCAAGGGCGCGCTGGAGGTGCTGCCGGTGACCGCGGTCTGCGCGGCGGCCGGCATCATCGTCGGCTCGATCACGCTGACCGGGCTCGGCCAGAACCTCGCCGACATCATCGTGGACATCGGCGCCGGCAGCCTGATCGCGACCACGGTCATGGCGGCGGTCGCGGTGCTGCTGCTGGGCCTGGCCGTGCCGGTGACGGCGAGCTTCATCATCGCCGCGGTGATCATCGGGCCCGCGCTGTTCGACCTCGGGGTGACGCGGCCCGAGGCGTACATGTTCGTCTTCTACTACGCGGTGCTGTCGGAGGTGAGCCCGCCCACGGCGCTGTCGGCGGTCGCGGCGGCGGCGATCACGGGCGGCAACACGTACCGGACGATGATGATGACCTGGCGGTACACACTGCCCGCCTTCCTGGTGCCGTTCGCCTTCGTGCTCACCCCCAACGGGCAGGCGCTGCTCGGGCAGGGCCCGTTCGGGACCGTGCTGCTGATGACCGCCGTGTCGGCGGTCGCGGTGGCCGCGCTGGCGGTGGCCACCGGCGGCGCGGCCGCCTGGCCCGAGCGGGTGCTCGCGGCGGTGGCCGCGGTGCTGCTGCTCTTCCTCGAGCCCGTCCCCATCGTCGCCGGCCTCGCCGTCCTGGCCGTGGCCGCCGCCGTGCATCTCGTCAGAAGAAGGAGAAGGGACCCAAGGTGAAGCGGATACTCACGATCGTCGCCGCCGCCGTCCTGACCGTGGCCGGCTGCGGGGGCGGTGGCGCGGGCGGCGGCTCGGGCAACCGGATCTCGATCGCCACGGGCGGCACGACGGGCGTCTACTACGTCTACGGCGGCGGCCTGGCCAAGCAGCTGTCGGCGAACATCGCGAACACGCAGGCCACCGCATCGGTCACCTCGGCCTCGGTGGAGAACATCAAGCTGCTCGCCTCCGGCAAGGCCCAGATCGGCTTCTCCCAGGCCGACACCGCCGCCGACGCGGTCAACGGCAAGGACAGCTTCACCGCCGGGCAGCCCGTCAAGGCGCTGGCCCGCATCTACGACAACTACCTGCACCTGGTGCTCGCCCCCGGCGTGAGCGCGGCCAAGGTCGCCGACCTGAAGGGCAAGCGCGTCTCGCTCGGCCCCGCCAACTCCGGCACCCAGGTGGTGGCGCGGCGCGTGCTGGAGGCGGCCGGGCTCGACCCCGACAACGACATCACCAAGCAGCAGCTGTCCATCAACGAGTCCGTGCAGGCCGCCAAGGACGGCACGATCGACGCGTTCTTCTGGGTCGGCGGCCTGCCCACGGCCGGCATCACCGACCTCGCGGTGAGCAGGCCGGACATGACGATGATGGACACCAGCGAGGTGCTGCCGGCGATGCAGTCCACGCACGGTGAGCAGTACGTGAGCCTCGACGTCGACCTGTCCGCCACCTACAAGCTGTCCGGCATGATCAAGACCGTCGGCATCGCCAACGTGCTGCTGGTGCCCGACTCGATGGACGAGCAGCTCGCGTACGACATCACCAAAACGCTGTTCGAGAAGAAGGCCGAGCTGGAGAAGGTGCACCCCGAGGCGAAGAAGCTGGACCCGGCGCTCGGCCAGCAGGTCGCCCCGGTCGAGCTGCACCCCGGCGCGGCCCGCTACTACAAGGAGAAGGCCTGACCCGGCTGGCCCTGGCGCTCGTGGCGGTGGCGGCGCTCGGCGCGGCCGCCGGCCCCGGGCGCCTGACCGTGAACGGCCTGCCCATCCTGGCGGGCCGCTTCGCGATCGCGTACGTGCATTCGATGTACCGGGCGCCGTCCGCCGAGGTGTTCACCGTGGAGGGCGGCCGGTTCACGATGCGGGCGGTGGTCTCGGCGAGCGGCGGCGTGCTCGACTACTACGCGCTGGAGGGCGCGCGGGCCAGGCTGCCGGGCGGCCGGTTCGTGCTGCGCCTGGCCGAGCCGGTGGCGTACCGGGAGCTGTCGCTGCTGACCACCTCGCTGGGCCGCAGGACGCTGGTCTCGGGCGGGCGCTGCCTGCCGCTCTATCCGCGCGGCGGCGCCGCCGAGGTGCGGGTGGCGCTGCGGCTCACTCCGGACGTGCGGGGCGGGCCCTGCGATCAGAGCCAGTCCTTTTTCTTGAACACCACGTAGAGCGCGACCGAGGTGAGCCCCATCAGCGCCGTGGACAGCCAGAACCCCCACTGCTCGCCGGTGCCAGGGTAGGGCAGGTTCTGCCCGTAGAAGCCGGTGATCGCCGTGGGCACGGCGATGATCGCCGCCCAGCTCGTGATCTTCTTCATGATCTCGTTGAGCCGGAAGCCCTGCTGCGCCAGGCGGGTGTCGCGGACGTTGGCGAGCATGTCGCGGACCGCGTCCACCCACTCGCCGACGCGCAGCACGTGGTCGCGGACGTCCTCGTAGTAGGGAGCCATCACCGGGTCGCCCATCAGGGCCTGGTCGCGCCTGAGCAGGGTGCCGATGACCTCGTGCATCGGCAGCGAGACCCGGCGCAGCTTGGTGGCGTTCTTGCGCAGCACGTACAGGGTGCGCTGCAGGCCCTTGCCGGTGCTCAGCTGCTCGGCGAACAGCGACTCCTCCAGCTCCTCCGCCTCCGCGTCGAGGTCCTGGGCCAGCTCGAACTGGGTGTCCACGACGTAGTCGAGCAGGCCGTGCAGCAGGAACATCACGCCGTGCCCCGCCAGGTGCGCGGCGGCGTCCCAGCGCCTGACCACCTCGGCGATGTCGAAGTGCCCGCTCTCGCGGACGGTGACCAGGGCGTTGGCGGTGACGAAGACGTCCACCTCGACGGCGTGCACGCGGCGGTCGTCGTCGAAGTGCACGCCGTAGGCGGCGATGAACAGGTGGTTATCGTAGATGTCCAGCTTCGGCCGCTGATGTCCGGCCAGGACGTCCTCCAGGGCCAGCTCGTGCAGCCCCAGCTCCTCGCCGATCAGGGCGAGGTCGGCCGGCGACGGCGCGCACAGATCGAACCAGACCGTGGCGTCCCGGTCGCCCACGTACCGGGAGACGTCCGCTATGGGGAAGCCCTCGCTCTCCAGGCGGCCGTTTCGGTAAAGACGGGTGTGCACTAGACGAGTCTGGCAAGAAGTGCGGTGAAACGTCGCGCGTTGTGCACAGCGGCTCCTCCCGGGTCGTTGTTGAAGTAGACATAGGCGTCGGGCCAGCCGGCCTCGGCGACGCGGGCGGCCCACGTCCGCAGGGCGCGCTCCCCGTACGCGTAGGCCGACCTGCCCTGGTGCAGGCGGAGGTAACCCCAGGTCGCGGTACGCCAGAACGGCGCCTGCGGCCGGCCCAGCCGGTCGGCCCAGCACAGCGCCGCCGCGCGCGACTCCAGCACCGCCCGCGCCTCCTCCGTCCACCAGGACGGGTGCCGCGGCTCCACGGCCACCCGCGTGCCGGGCGGGAAGCAGGCCAGGCAGCGGTCGAGCAGCCCCGGGTCGGCCTTGAGCGTGGGCGGGAGCTGCAGCAGGATCGGCCCCAGTTTCTCCTCCAGTCCGGCGGCCGCGGCCATCAGCCTGGCCACCGGCTCCTCCGGCTCGGTCAGCCGCCTGATGTGGGTCAGGAACCTGCTGGCCTTGACCGCCATCACGAACCCCGGCGGCGTACGCTCCCGCCAGCCGGCGAACACCTCCCTGCTCGGCAGCCGGTAGAAGGCGTTGTTGCTCTCGACGGCCGGGAACTCCCCCGCGTACGTCTCCAGCCACAGCCGCTGCGGCACCCCCGGCGGATAGAGCACCCCGCGCCAGTCCTTGTACTGCCACCCGGAGGTGCCGACCAGCCATGTCATGCCGTTGCGCCTACCCCGCCCCGCGAGGTGCAGTACTGTCCTACTTCGTCGGTCGGCCAAGGAGGACCTCTCACGCGATGGGCGCCAACCACGCTCACGACACCACCGTCACCGAAGCGGGCGGTTCACGGCGTACGGTGACGGCCGGGCTGGCCGTCCTGGTGCCGCTGGCGATCATCACGCTGGCCGCGCTGATCTGGCTCTGGCCCGAGGGCACCACCGCCGGGCCCGCGCCCGAGTCCGGCGTGCAGCGGCTCACCGGCACGGTCGTCGGCGTCACGCTCGGACGCTGCGCCGACGCCCCAGAAGGCGCGCCCAAGCCCGACCCGGCCACCTGCGGCGAGGCCGTCGTCAAGATCGGCGACGGGCCCGACCTGGGCAGCGAGGTGGAGCTGCGGCTGCCGGGCGGGCCGGGCGCGCAGCACTTCACGCCGGGCGACGACGTGATCCTGCTGCGCGACGCCGACGGCGCCTACCAGCTCTCCGACCACGACAGGGCGCTGCCGCTGTGGTTGTTCGGCGCGGCGTTCGCGCTGGCGGTCATCGCCTTCGGGCGCTGGCGCGGGGTGACCGCGCTGGCGGGGCTGGCGGTGACGTTCGTGCTGCTGCTGACGTTCGTCATCCCCGGCATCCTGGAGGGCCGGTCGCCGATGCTGGTCGCCATCGTCGGGTCGGCGGCGATCATGCTGACCGTGCTCTACCTGACGCACGGCTTCTCCTCGTCCACGTCGGTCGCCGTGCTCGGGACGCTGGCCAGCCTGGCGCTGACCGGGCTGCTGTCGTACGCGGCGCTGGGGGTGGCCAGGCTCAACGGCGTCACCGACGACAGCGCGCTGACGCTCGGCATGAGCCTGAACATCGACACGCAGGGCCTGCTGCTCGCCGGGATCATCATCGGCGCGCTCGGCGTGCTCGACGACGTCACCGTCACCCAGGCCGTGACGGTGGCCGAGCTGGCCCGCGCCAACCCGTCGTACGGCTTCGCCCGCCTCTACCGCGCGGCCGGGCGCATCGGGCGCGCGCACATCGCGTCGGTGATCAACACCATCATCCTGGCGTACGCGGGGGCGTCGCTGCCGCTGCTGCTGCTGTTCAGCATCGGCGCGCAGCCCCTGGGCGAGGTGATGACGACGCCGGTGATCGCGCAGGAGGTCGTGCGCGGCGTGGTCGGCACGCTCGGGCTCATCGCGGCCGTCCCCATCACCACGGCCCTCGCCGCCCTGGCCGCCACCCGCTCCCGCCCCACCCCGTCCCAGAACCCCTCGCCTGAGGACCCCTCGCCCCAGGACCGCCCGCTCCGGGACCGCCCGCTCCGGGACCGCAAGGCCCGCGGCCGGGACGACGGCGGCCCGTCGGACTTCTTCGCGCCGCAGGACCAGGACCCCGGCGACTTCTTCACGCCGCAGGACCAGGACCCCGGCGGCTTCTTCACCCCCCGCCCGGCCGGACCGCCTCCAGGAACGGCACCCGCGGAAAAGGCCCCGCGGGCGGAGCCCCAGCGTCCGGCGCGCCACCGCCGCCGCGCCGGGACCTGACGCCGCGCCCGGGACCTGACGCCGCGCCGGGGTGACGCGGGCGCCGCCCGCCGGCCCACCGGCCGGCCCTGGCCGGGACTCAGTCGGCTTCGATGCTGCCGTCCACGCGGAGCTTGCGGCGGGCGCGTTCGTAGAACGTGGTGCCCAGCCGGACCACCTTGGCCGCGCCGGGCCAGGCGGTCACGGTGAGGCTGTCGCCGGGGGCCAGGTGCCCCTTCACGGCGCCGTCCACCTCGACGGCCAGCCGTCCGCTGCTCGGCAGCACGTGGAGGCTCACCTCCTCGTCGGCGGGCAGCACCAGGGCCCGGTTGAACGCCGAGTGCGCGGCGGCGGGCACGACCAGCACCGCCTCCACGCGGGGCGAGACGATCGGCCCTCCGGCGGAGAAGCTGTAGGCGGTGGACCCGGTGCTGGTGGCGACGATGACGGCGTCGGCGGAGTAGCGCACGAAGGGGCTGTCGGAGGGGGTGACGGCGATGTTGGCCAGCCCGTGGCCGGGATAGCGGACGAGCGCGATGTCGTTGAACGCCGTCATCTCGGTGCCGTTGACGCTGGTGCGGATGGCCATGCGCGGCTCGATCGTGTACTCGTGCCGGTCGATGGCCGACAACGTCTTCGGCAGCTCGTCCACGTCGATCTCGGCGAGGAAGCCGAGCTTGCCGAGGTTCACGCCGAGGATGGGCGTCGGCCGCCCGGCCAGCAGCCGCATCGTCCGCAGCATGGTGCCGTCGCCGCCCAGCCCGACGAGCAGGTCGGCCTTCTCGACCAGCGCGTCGGTGTCGACGGGCACGGCGGTGCAGTCGATGCGGCCCACCTCCTCGGGCAGGCCGAGCACCGTGGCACCCTTGTCGGCGGCCCACCGCAGGATGGTGTCGATCGCCTTCTTGGAGTCGCGCTGGGGGTGCAGCACCAGCCCGACCGTCCCGACCATGCCCATGCCGCCACCTTACGTGGACCACCGCCATGGGGACGCAACGGGGGATCTTGCCTTCGCGGGTGTCCGGTAGCGTCGTGGCCATGCGGCTTCATGTGGGATGCGCGATGTGGGCGAACGCGCGGTGGCAGGGGCGTTTCGTGCCCGCCCACCTGCCTCAGGCCGAGCGGCTGAAGGCGTACGCGGGATGGTGCGACGCGGTCGAGGGCAACACCACGTTCTACGCCACGCCGGCCCGCGCCACGGTCGAGTCGTGGGCGGCGCAGACCTCGCCCGGCTTCCGTTTCGTCGTCAAGCTGCCCAAGTCCGTCACCCACGAGCACCGGCTGATGGGCGGCGAGGCCGAGCTGCGCGCGTTCCTCGACGCCATGGAGCCGCTGGGGCCGCGTGTGCACGCGTTCTGGGTGCAGGTGCCCGGCTCGTTCGGGCCGTCCGACGTGGGCACGCTCGCGGCCTTCCTGCGCCGGCTGCCGCGCGGCGTGCGCTGCGCCGTGGAGGTCCGCCACCCGGCGTTCTTCACCGACGAGCGGGCCGCCCGCCTGCTCGAACGGATGCTGGACGGCGCGGGCGCCGAGTGGGTGCCGTTCGACACCACGGTCATGTTCGCCGCGCCGCCGTCCAGCGCCGCGGAGCGGGAGGCGTGGGAACGCAAGCCACGCCTCCCCCGCCGTATGCGGGCGCTGACCGCCCACCCGATCGTGCGCTACCTCGGCCGCGACGACGAGGAGCGCACGGTGGCGGGCTGGCGCCCGTGGGTGACGACGGCCGCGGAGTGGCTCCGCGAGGGCCGCTCACCGACGGTGTTCATCCACACCCCCGACAACGCCGACGCACCGGCGCTGGCCCGCCGCTTCCACGACGAGGTACGCGCCCTCGTCCCGGACCTGGCCCCGCTCCCCGACCCGGAGCCGCACGAGCCCCTCACGTTGTTCTGATGCTCAGCGGACCAGGCAGGGCCGTTTCGGGTCGAAGGTCCAGTCCTTCACCAGGTACTGCATGGCCACGGAGTCGTCGCGGGCGCCGAGGCCGTGGCGCAGGTAGCGGTCGTGGGCCTCGGCCAGGGCGTCCCTGTCCAGCTCGACCCCGAGGCCCGGCGTGTCGGGCACCTGGACGGCGCCGTCCGTGATCTGGAACGGCCTGGTGGTGAGGGCCTGGCCGTCCTGCCAGATCCAGTGCGTGTCGAGCGCCGTGATCTCGCCCGGCGCGGCGGCCCCGACGTGGGTGAACATGGCGAGCGAGATGTCGAAGTGGTTGTTGGAGTGCGACCCCCACGTCAGCCCGAAGTCGTGGCAGACCTGCGCGACCCGCACCGAGCCCGCCATCGTCCAGAAGTGCGGGTCGGCCAGCGGGATGTCGACCGCGTCCGAGCGTACGGCGTGGGCCAGTTCCCGCCAGTCCGTGGCGATCATGTTGGTCGCGGTCGGCAGCCCGGTGGCCCGCCGGAACTCGGCCATCGTCTCCCGCCCCGAGAAGCGGCCCTCGGCGCCGCACGGGTCCTCGGCGTAGGCCAGGACGCCTCCGAGGTCCCGGCACAGCCGTACGGCGTCGGCCAGCAGCCAGCCGCCGTTGGGGTCGAGCGTGACGCGGGCCTCGGGGAACCGGCGGGCCAGCGCCCTGACCGCCTCGACCTCCTCCTCGCCGGCCAGCACGCCGCCCTTGAGCTTGAAGTCGGTGAAGCCGTAACGATCCTGGGCGGCCTCGGCCAGCGCGACCACCGCGTCGGGGGTGAGCGCCTCCCGGCGGCGCAGCCGCGACCACCGGTCGTCGCCCTCGTCGCCCACGAGGTACGGCAGGTCCGTCCTGCCGGGGTCGCCGACGTAGAACAGGTAGCCGAGCATCGGCACCCGGTCGCGCTGCCTGCCCTCGCCGAGGAGGTCGGCGACGGGCAGGCCGAGGTACTGGCCGTGCAGGTCGAGCAGGCCCGACTCCAGGCCGGTGACGGCGTGCACGGTGGTGCGCAGGTCGAAGGTCTGCTGCCCGCGCCCGCCCGCGTCGCGGGCGGCGTAACGGCCGGCCACGTCGCGCAGCAGAGCGCGGTAGCGGGCGACCTGCTGCCCGGCGAGCAGGGTGCCGGCCTCCTCGATGGTCCGCCTGATGGCCTCGCCGCCGGGCACCTCGCCGAGCCCGGTACGCCCGTCGGAGTCGGTGACGATGACGACGTTGCGGGTGAAGAACGGCCCGTGGGCGCCGCTGAGGTTGAGGAGCATGCTGTCGTACCCGGCGACCGGGACGACCTCGACGCTCGCGATGGTGGGCGACATCTCGGGAGGATCCCCCTAGCTGATCTTGTTGATGAGCGCGGTCAGCTCGGCGAGCTCGCCCTCGGTGAGGTTCTGCAGCGGCGGGCGCACGGGCCCGGCGGGGCGGCCGACGGCGGTCAGGCCGGCCTTGATGATCGAGACGGCGTAGCCCTTCATGCGGTCGCGGATGTCGAGGTAGGGCAGCACGAACTCGCGGATGCGCCGGTAGACGGCCTCCCGGTCCTGGGCGCGCACGTCGGCGTAGAAGTCGAGCGCGTACTGCGGCACGAAGTTGAAGATGGCCGACGAGTACGTGCTCATGCCGAGCTGCAGCAGCGGCAGCGCGAACGTCTCGGCGGTGGGCAGGCCGCCGATGTAGGCCAGGCGGTCGCCGACGGAGGCGTAGATGCGGGTGAGGTTCTCGATGTCGCCGACGCCGTCCTTGAAGCCGATGAGCGTCTCGTTCCGCTCGACGAGGGCCGCCACGGAGCGGTCGTTGAGCACGGCGTTGGCCCGGCTGTAGACGATCACGCCGAGGTCGGTGGCGGCGCACACGGCGGAGACGTGCTCGACCAGGCCCGCCTGGCCGGCCTCGGTGAGGTAGGGCGGCATCAGCAGCAGGCCGTCGGCGCCGGCCGCGGCGGCGGCCTTGGCCTGGGCGACGGCGCTGGCGGTGCCACCGGTGGCGGGGGCCATCACGGGGAGGCGGCCGTTCACCTCGTCCACGGCGGCGCGCACCACCCGGTCGATCTCCGCGCCGGTCAGCGAGAAGCCCTCACCCGTGCCGCCCGCGGCGAACAGGCCGGCGACGGGGTAGCCGCTCAGCCAGGACAGGTGCTCGCGGTAGCGCGGCTCGTCGAACTCCAGGTCGCCGGTGAAGTGGGTGACGGGGAACGACAGCAAACCGCTCTTGAGCTGGGTGGCGAGCTCCTGCGGGGAGTAACTGGACACGATGAGGCTCCTCGCTTGACATGCGGCCGTGGGGTTTCCCCGCATCGGCTGAAAGGTCTGATGTCCGACAGGCTAAGAAGGAGGAGTGATTCCTGTCCAAGTGCGATTCTGTATCCGGCGATGCCTTAAGAGCATCATGCCTCCAGGTCGGGCAGCAGTTCGAGCACCCGGCCGAGCGCGGGGTTGGTCGAGTTGCGATCCCAGATGACGTGCAGCTCGACGGGTTCGCCGGTGGCCGCGCCGGCGTCGAGCGGGTCTCCGCCGCCGCGTACGAGGTCGCAGAAGGCGATGCCGTCCACGCCGAGCGAGCGCGCGCTCGCGGGCGCCAGCGCCACCCCGCGCCCGGCCGCCACGAGCAGCACGGCGGTGAGGATCTGGTGCACCTGCTGCTCGATGCGGGCGTGGGCGTTGGTGAGGAAGCGCACGGTCAGCTCGTGGAAGTAGCGCGACTGTACGGGGTTGTAACTGATCACCGCGAGCCCGTCGAAGTCGTCGGGGGCGAGCGGCCTGCCGAGCCCGGCCAGCCGGTGCCCGGCGGGCACGACGGCGCACAGCGGCTCGCGGAAGACGACCCGGGAGTCGAGCGTGGCGATGTCGAACGGCGGCCGGGCGAGACCGAGATCGAGCTCGCCGCGCAGCAGGCCGTCCACCTGCCCCGCGGTCACCCGTTCGTGCAGGATGACGTCGATGTCGGGGAGCTGCTCGGCCAGGCGGCGCAGCAGCGGGCCGAGCATGCTGATGGCCGAGACGGCGGTGAACCCGAGCCGCACGGTGCCCGCCGCGCCGCTGGCGATCCTGCGCGCCCGGTCGCCCGCGGTGTCCACCAGCGAGAGCATGCGCCGGGCGTCCTCCAGGAAGCCGCGGCCCGCCTCGGTGAGCACGACGCGGCGGTTGTCACGTTCCAGCAACGTCACGCCGACGGCGCGTTCGAGCTTCTGGATGTGCCTGCTGAGCGGTGGCTGCGTCATGCGCAGGCGGTCGGCCGCGCGGCCGAAGTGCAGCTCTTCCGCGACCGCGACGAAGGCCCTGATCTGATCGAGGGTCAGCATGATGCCAGCAGAGTATCACTCGATACCGAAAAGACGTTGGACAGGCATCAAGCCAGGTCCCTAGTCTCCGGAGAACCAAAACAGCGGAAACCTTGCCGTAACCTGACGCAACTGCATCTCCGCACGAAGCAAGCCACGGGCGGCCCCCCGCCCGGATGAAGGAGAAGTCCATGCCGACATCTCGGACAGCCCCCCGCCGCATCCTCCTGGGTGTCGCCGGTGCCGTCGCCGCGATGGCGCTGACCGCGTGCGGTGGTGTCAAGACGACCTCCTCCGGGGGCGGCGACGGGAAATATCCGTCGGGCAACATCGAGTTCAGCGTCGGCGCCTCCGCCGGCGGCTCCTCCGACCTCATCACCCGCGCGCTCGCCCAGGGCATCGCCAAAGAGCTCGGCGTCTCCGCGCCCGTGATCAACAAGCCGGGCGCCAACGGCGCGCTCGCGGCCAAGGAGCTGCAGGCCGCCAAGCCCGACGGCTACAAGATCGCCGTGCAGAACGCCTCGCTGTTCACGATCACGCCGCTCACGGTGTCGCCCGCCGAGGCCACCAAGATCGACTCGTTCGAGGTCATCACCGGTGTCTCCCGCGACGACTACGTCATGGCCACCAACCCCAAGTCCGGCTTCACGTCCATCGAGGACATGAAGAAGGCAGGCAAGACCATCCGGTACGGCACCACCGGCGTCGGCACCGGAGCCCAGCTCGCCTCCGCGCTGACGTTCAAGACCGCCGGCATCGACGCCACGGCCGTGCCCTTCGACGGCGGCGCCCCCAACCTGACGGCCCTGCTCGGCAACCAGGTGGACGTCTCCACCATGCAGATCGGCGAGGCCATCGAGAACATCAAGGGCGGCAAGCTCGTGCCGCTCGCCGTGTTCTCCAAGGAGCGCATCCCCTACCTGCCCGACGTCAAGACCGCCATCGAGCAGGGCTTCGACGTCCAGGTGACGCAGTACCGCTTCCTGACCGCGCCCAAGGGCACGCCGGAGAACGTCAAGTCCAAGCTGCTCGACGCGGCGAAGAAGACGTTCGCCACACCGGAGTACAAGAAGTTCAACGAGCAGAACTCGCTCACTCCGATGGAGGTCTCCCCGCAGGAGGTCCTCGACGCGCTGCAGAAGGACTCCTCGACGTTCAAGGCGAAGCTCGACGAGTTCGGCATCAGCCTGGCCGGTTGATCCCCCTTCCTGCGAAGGAGTACCCCCATGTCCGTGTCCGACCCGGCGCCGCCACCGGAATCCGACGACGCCGCCGTGCTGCAGGCCGAGGCCGACCGGATCCAGGCCGAGATGGAGGAGGCCAGGCCGCCGCACGCGGGCCCGGCCGCCCAGGTCGGCGCCGCGCTGGTGGCGCTGGTCGTCGGCCTGCTCGGCGCGGCCGGCTCGTACGCGCTCGGCCTCGGCGCGCTGACCCAGCCGGGCCCCGGCCTGTGGCCGTTCGCCATCAGCGTCGTCATCGTCGTGCTGTCGGCGGTGCTCCTCGTCACCGGCCGCGGCCTGCGGGACACCGAGCGGTTCTCCCGCGCGAGCCTGCAGACCGTGGTCGGCCTGGTGACGCTCGTGCTGCTCGCCGCGCTGCTGCCGGTGATCGGGTTCGAGATCCCGTCGGCGCTGCTGATGTTCGTCTGGCTGCGCTGGCTGGGCAAGGAGTCGTGGCGCTCCTCCATCGTGATCAGCATCGGCGCCGTGGCCGCGTTCTACGTGCTCTTCGTGCTGCTGCTGCAGATCCCGCTCCCCCGCCTCATCTGAGGAAGGCCACGAGAAAAGTCACATGGACATCTCCCCGATCCTCAACGGCTTCGGCGTCGTCCTGGAGCCGGCCAACCTGCTCTACTGCCTGGTCGGCGTCATCATCGGCATGCTCATCGGCGTGCTGCCCGGCCTCGGGCCCGGCGCGACGATCGCGATCCTGCTGCCGATCACCTACGGCATCGGGCCGGTCTCGGCGATCATCATGCTGGCGGGCATCTTCTACGGCGCCCAGTACGGCGGCACGATCACCTCGGTCCTTTTGCGCCTGCCCGGCGAGGCGTCCTCGGTCGTGACCGTCTTCGACGGCTTCGCCCTGGCCAAACAGGGCAAGGCGGGCACGGCGCTCGGCATCGCGGCCATCGGCTCGTTCGTCGGCGGCACGATCTCGATCATCGGCCTGACCCTCGTCGCGCCGATCGTGGCCGGCTTCGCCCTCGACTTCGGGCCGCCCGAGTACGCCGCGCTCGGCATCCTCGGCGTGCTGCTGATCTCCTCGATCGGCAACGGCAACAAGCTCAAGGCCATCATCGCCGCCTGCGTCGGCCTGCTGATCGCGACCGTGGGCCGCGACACGTTCACCGGCGCGGAGCGCTTCACCTTCGGCAGCCTCAACCTGGCCGAGGGCATCGACTTCATCCCGATCGCCATGGGCCTGTTCGGGCTCAGCGAGATCCTCTACAACCTGGAGGAGCGGCACAACAAGGTGCACTCCCCCGCCAAGGTCGGCAACGTCTGGCCGTCGCGCCGCGACCTCAGCCAGTCCAAGGGCGCGATCGGGCGGGGCTCGCTGGTCGGGTTCGTGCTGGGCGTGCTGCCCGGCGGCGGGGCCGTGCTGTCGTCGCTGGCGGCGTACGCGCTGGAGAAGCGGCGCGCCAAGCAGCCCGAGCGCTTCGGCCGCGGCGCGGTGGAGGGCGTGGCCGCGCCCGAGACCGCCAACAACGCCGCCGCCACCTCCTCGTTCATCCCGCTGCTGACGCTCGGCATCCCCGCCAACGCCACGATGGCGCTGATCTTCGGCGCGCTGCTCATCCAGGGCATCCAGCCGGGCCCGCAGCTCGTCACCGAGCACCCCGACGTGTTCTGGGGCGTCATCAACTCGATGTACATCGGCAACATCCTGCTGCTGATCATGAGCATCCCCATGGTCGGGGTGTTCGTCAGGATCCTGCGGGTGCGCCCGGCCATCCTGGCCCCGATCACGGTGCTGATCACGCTGCTCGGCGCCTACACCGTGCGCAACCAGGTCTACGACATCTTCCTGGTGATCGCGTTCGGCGTGCTGGGCTACCTGATGAAGAAGTTCGGCTTCGAGCCGGGGCCGCTGGTGCTGGCGTTCGTGCTGGGCACGATGATCGAGAGCTCGGCGCGTCAGGGGCTGCTCATCTTCGGCGGCAACCCGGCGGGCTTCCTCACCCGCCCCATTTCTGGGACGGTGTTCGCCATCGTGGTGATCGTGGCCGCCTGGCCGCTGATCCGCAGAGCCGTGCGCCACAGACCGGCGCAGGACGCCGATCGTGCCGAGGAGAGGATCTGATGACCGTCACCGCCGGCCGGGTCAGCCGGGTCGTCGTCACGCCCGTCGCCTTCCGCGACCCGCCCCTGCTCAACGTGGTGGGCGTGCACCAGCCGTACGTGCTGCGCGCGATCGTCCAGGTGCACACCGACGAGGGACTGGTCGGGCTCGGCGAGACGTACGCCGACGAGGCGCATCTCGGCCGCCTGGAGGCGGTGGCCGCGGCCCTGCCCGGCGCGGACGTCTTCGACCTGCACGCCCTGCGCCGCGTCGTCACCGAGACGCTCGGCGCCTCGACCGGCGGTGCGGGGGCCAGCTTCGGCGGCATGCTGGAGGTCTCCAGCGCCGTGGACACCGTGGTGTCGCCGTTCGAGGTGGCGCTGCTCGACCTCCAGGGCAGGGCGCTCGGCCGGCCGGTGAGCGACCTGCTGGGCGGCGCCGTACGCGACCGGGTGCCGTACTCGGCGTACCTGTTCTACAAATGGGCCGGGCACCCAGGCCACGACGAGGACACGTGGGGCGAGGGCCGCACGCCCGAGCAGCTGGTCGCCCAGGCGCGCCGGATGGTCGACGAGTACGGCTTCACCGCCGTCAAGCTCAAGGGCGGCGTGTACGAGCCCCGCCACGAGGCCGAGACCGTCGAGGCGCTGGCCGCCGCCTTCCCCGGCCACGCGCTGCGCATCGACCCCAACGGCGCCTGGACCGTCGGCACCTCGATCGAGGTGGCCGGCCGCCTGTCCGGCGTGCTGGAGTACCTCGAGGACCCGACGCCCGGCATCGACGGCATGGCCGAGGTCGCGAAGCACACCGAGCTGCCGCTGGCCACGAACATGTGCGTGATCGCCTTCGAGCACCTCAAGCCGGCCGTGGCCGCCGACGCCGTGCAGGTCGTGCTCTCCGACCATCACCTGTGGGGCGGGCTGCGCCGCTCGGCGCTGCTCGGGGGCATCTGCGAGACGTTCGGCATGGGGCTGTCGATGCACTCCAACTCGCATCTCGGGGTCAGCCTGGCCGCGATGACGCACCTGGCCGCCGCCACGCCCAACCTCACCTACGCCTGCGACACCCACTACCCGTGGAAGACCGAGGAGGTCGTCAAGCCGGGCGTGCTGGAGTTCCGCGACGGCGGCGTGGCCGTGCCGCGCGGCCCCGGCCTCGGGGTCGAGCTGGACGAGGACGCGCTGGCCGCGCTGCACGAGCAGTATCTGCGCTGCGGGCAGCGCGGGCGCGAGGACACCGCGTACATGCGCTCGATCGTCCCCGGTTTCACCCCGAACACCGCCCGCTGGTAGCCCTTTCAGGGAGCTTGCAGGCGGGCGCGGCTGTTGGACAGGTGCAGCCGCATCGCCGCCCGCGCCGCCGCCGCGTCCCTGTCGGCGACGGCGCGGTAGACGTTCTCGTGCTCCAGCGTCACCCGCGTGAGGTGGGTGGCGTCGGAGACCGTGTAGACGTGTTCGAGCCGGGTGCGCGGCAGCATGATCATCATGGGGCCGAGCGAGGCCAGCAGGTCGGAGTAGAACCGGTTGCCCGAGGCCAGCGCCACCTTCATGTGGAAGGCGAAGTCGGCCTCGACGGCGTGTCCCGGCTGCTCGCCCGACCGTCCGAGGTCGATCAGGGCCCGCTCGATGGCTTTGAGCTGCAGGTCCGTACGCCGCTCCGCCGCCAGCCCGGCCGCCTCCGTCTCGACGCCGATGCGGAAGTCGATCATGTCGAGGACGTCGCGGTGGGTGCGCACCTGCGCCGCCTCCACCGAGAACGCCGTGGGCGGCGGCAGCGCCAGCACGAACGAGCCCCGCCCCTGGAACGTCTCCACCAGCCCGGCCGCCTGCAGCCGCGAGACGGCCTCGCGCACCACCGTGCGGCTGACCCCGAACTCCTTGATCAGCGACGACTCGGTGGGCAGCTTGTCGCCCGGCCTGATCTCGCCGGCCAGGATGCGGGCGCGGAGCCGCTCGACCAGCTCGTGCGCCAGCCCGCGCCCGCCGTCTCGCCCTATCCGGCGCGCCGCCTTACGGCCGGTCGGCGTGGCGTCGCTCTGGCCGCCCGGCGTGGCGTCCCTCTGGTCGCTCGGCACGGCGGACAATCTACCGGCCGGTGCCGTGGAACTCGACGTCGTCGAGCAGCCAGTCGCGGGCCCGCCCGGCGAGACTCAGCCCCAGCCCTGGACGGTCGGGCACGGCCATCCGCCCGCCCTCGATGCGCATCCGCTCCTCGAACAGCGGCGCCAGCCACTCGATGTGCTCCACCCACGACTCGCGCGGGAACGCGGCGGCCAGGTGCACGTGGATCTCCATCACGAAGTGCGGCGCGACCTGCGTGTGCGCGTGGTCGGCCAGCGCGGCGACCTTGAGGTAGGGAGTGATGCCGCCGACGCGCGGCACGTCGGGCTGGATGACGTCGACGGCCCCGATGAGCCGTACATGCTCGGCCACGCTGGAGAGCATCTCGCCGGTCGCGATCGGCGTGTCCAGCGCCGCGGCCAGCTGCGCGTGCCCCTCGGCGTCGTACGCGTCCAGCGGCTCCTCGATCCACACCAGCCCGAAGTCCTCCACCGCCCGCCCGAACCGCAGCGCTGAAGGCCGGTCCCACTGCTGGTTGGCGTCCACCATCAGCGGCACCCCGTCCCCGAGGTGCTGCCTGACCGCCGCCAGCCGCCGCAGATCCTCCTTCATGTCCGGCTGCCCGACCTTGATCTTGATCCCGCCGATCCCGCCGGCCAGGGACTGCGCGGCCCGCTCCTTGACCTCGTCCAGTGGCGCCTGGAGGTAACCGCCCGAGGTGTTGTACGCCCGCACCGAGTCCCGGTAGGACCCCAGGAGCTTCGCCAGCGGCAGCCCGGCCCGCCGCGCCTTGACGTCCCACAGGGCCACGTCCACGGCCGCCAGCGCCTGCGTGGCCACGCCCGAACGGCCCACGGACGCGCCCGCCCACAGCAGCGTGTCGTACACCTTGCCGATGCCGGACGGGTCCTGCCCCAGCAGGCTCTCCCCCACCTCCCTGACGTGCGCGAACTGCGCCGGGGTGCCCGCCCTGGTCGTGTAGGAGAAGCCGAGCCCCAGCAGGCCGTCCCTGGTGCCGATCTCGCAGGTCAGCACGTCGATCTGGGACAGCGGCCACTGCCGTCCCGTGGCCACCTTGGCGTCGCTGACCGGAGCCGCGAGCGGCACCGCGTACCGGGCGAACCGGACGTACGCGATCGTGTCGCCCACGCGGGTCACGCCTTCCCGAACTCGACGCTGTCCGTCACCCACGCGCGGCACTGCTCGCTCAGCGTGAACCCGAGCCCGGGGCGGTCCGGCACGATCATGCGCCCGTCGCGCGTCTCCAGGCGCTCGTTGAACAGCGGGTTCAGCCACTCGAAGTGCTCCACCCACGGCTCGCGCGGGTAGGCGGCGGCCAGGTGGAGGTGGATCTCCATGGCGAAGTGCGGCGCGAGCTGCAGCCCCGCGTGGTCGGCGAGAGTGGCCAGGCGCAGGAAGGAGGTAATGCCGCCGACGCGGGGCGCGTCGGGCTGGATGACGTCGGCGGCGCGGGCCTCGATGAGCCGTACGTGCTCGGCCACGCTGGAGAGCATCTCGCCGGTCGCGATCGGCGTGTCCAGCGCCGCGGCCAGCTGCGCGTGCCCTTCCGCGTCGTACGCGTCCAGCGGCTCCTCGATCCACACCAGCCCGAAGTCCTCCACCGCCCGCCCGAACCGCAGCGCTGAAGGCCGGTCCCACTGCTGGTTGGCGTCCACCATCAGCGGCACCCCGTCCCCGAGGTGCTCCCTGACCGCCGCCAGCCGCCGCAGATCCTCCTTCATGTCCGGCTGCCCGACCTTGATCTTGATCCCGCCGATGCCGCCGGCCAGGGACTGCGCGGCCCGCTGCTTCACCTCCTCGATCGGCGCGTGCAGGAAGCCGCCCGAGGTGTTGTACGCCCGCACCGAGTCCCGGTAGGACCCCAGGAGCTTCGCCAGCGGCAGCCCGGCCCGCCGCGCCTTCAGGTCCCACAGGGCCACGTCGATGGCGGCCAGCGCCTGCGTGGCCACGCCCGAGCGGCCCACGGACGCGCCCGCCCACAGCAGCGTGTCGTACACCTTGCCGATGTCGGACGGGTCCTGCCCGATGAGGTTCTCGCCCACCTCCTTGGCGTGCGCGTACTGCGCGGGGCCCCCGGCGCGCTTGGAGTAGCCGAACCCGGTGCCGGAGTGCCCGTCCTCCGTCGCGATCTCGGCGAACAGGAACACGATCTCCGTCATCGGCTTCTGCCGCCCGGTGAGCACCTTGGCGTCGCTGACGGGCACGTCCAGGGGGAGCGTGACGGAGGAGAGCGTGACGTGGCGGATGCTGTCGGCCATGAGGAACCTCGCGGGGGTCAGGGTGGGGCTGGCGTACGCAAGTCATCGTACAAATCTGATATTCATCCGACAACTGGCCATCCGCGGCCACGCGATGGACACACGAGCGCCCGCCACGGATCCTGAACCTGACCACGACCGTGATCGGGGACCCCGCCTCCGGGGCCACCCGCGCCTCGAGTACCGGGAGATCCGCATGAGAACCCGCCCCTGGGCCCGCCGCACCGCCGCCTCGGCCGCCACGCTGGCCGCCGTCCTCGCCCTCACCACCGCCCCGGCCCAGGCCGCCGACCCCTCGGACTGCGCCCAGGCCGCCACGGTCGTCCGCACCCCGCAGGTCATGGTGCTGGCCGACGGCGAATCCGGCACGAAACGCCCGCTCTGAACCCGATCGGCGCATCAATCCACCGAGATCTCCATCGAAGCCGGGACGATGCGAATCGACGGTTACGATGGCCGCCGCCTCGCACGTGACGTTTCGCGGCGGCCAAGCTCAATCGAGGACCACGACCATCTTGCCGCCGGCCTGGTTGGCCTCCATCACCCGATGCGCCTCGGGGACCTCGTCGAAGCGGAACACGCGCGACGGCTCGACCTTGAGCCGGCCCGCCGCCACCTGGTCGGCGATCTGTTGCAGGGGGACGTCGGAGAGTGGAAAGCCGGGAGTGCCGAAGACGAAGCTGGCGAAGAAGGTGAGGTAGACACCGCTCGCCATCTGCGCCAGCGGATTGAAGTCGGCGATGGGATCAAGCCCGCCCAGCCAACCGGCCAGGCAGGCACGGCCGCCGCGCCGCAGCATCGCCAGGGAGTCCAGGATGGTGCTGTTGCCCACCAGGTCGAGTACCGCGTCGAGCTGCCTGGCCTCGCCGATGCGCCGGCACAGTTCGGGCTCCTCCCGTTCGGCGCGCCGCGCGCCGAGTTCCTCCAGCATGGCGAAACGTTCCGGGTTGCGGCTGGTGGCGATGACCTGGGCGCCGGCGTTGACTGCCAGCTTGAGTGCGGCCTGACCGAAAGAGGAGGTCGCCCCACGAACGAGCAGCGACTGCCCCTCAGCGATCTCCAGGTTGCGGAACAGGCAGGTCCACGCCGTCGCGTAGGTCTCCGGGATGGCCGCGAGCACCTCCCACGGCAGATCGGACTCGATCAGCGCCACGTTGGAGGCCGGCGCCCGGGTGTACTCGGCGTAGCTGCCGTTGATGGTGCGCCCGAGACCGCCCATCAACGCCGCGACCTTGGCGCCCACCGGAAACTCACCGCCGGGGCACGCCTTGACCAGTCCGACGCACTCGATGCCGCTCACTTTCGCGGCCTCGGCCCACTCGCCCCGGCGCATATGCATCTCGGCATGATTGACACCGAACCCCTTGATCTCGATGACGACCTGACCGGCGACGGGCTCGGGGTCGGGCAGGTCGGTGTAGATCAGGCAGTCAGGACCGCCGAATCTCTCGATGACGATGGCGCGCATCACGACTCCCCACGGCATACGGCGTCCCGCGCCCCCGGCGGCACCGCCACAGCGGCGTGGGCACCGCACAAGGTGATCCCCATTCCCGGGGACATCGGAAGGATGCTGCCCCCTCACCCCACGTTCATGCTCTGACCAGTGCGTTCAGCACATGGAGGAAGCACACGAGGGTCGAGTGGAGGCATCACGCACGCCGCCGGCCTCTCGGCTCCTGCGCCTCTACAAGCCGTACTCCGTCTGCAGGCTGAGCCAGATCTCGCTGACAGTGGGGAAGACGGGGACCGCGTGCCGGAGCTGATCGAGGGACGCCTCACAGGTCACCGCGATGGTGGCCGAGTGAAGCAGGTCGACCACCGAAGGGCCGACGAAGGTGGCGCCCAGCAGGACGCGGCGTTCCTCGTCAACGACCAGTTTCGCCCGGCCCTGATAGTCGTCGGCGCGCAGCCTCGCACCGATCACGGCGGCCAGGTCGTACTCGACCGTGCGCACCGTGAACCCGGCCGCGCGAGCCCGGGCCTCGGTGAGTCCCACCGCGCACACTTGCGGGTCCGTGAAGATGACCTGGGGCGCCCCCCGCTCGTCAGCGACATCGCCTTCCAGCCCGCCGGACCGAGCGGTGATCACATCGGCGCAGACGCGGGCCTGGTACTTACCCATGTGAGTGAGCAGGTTGCGCCCGTTGACGTCGCCGACCGCGTACAGCCAGCCGTCCGGGACCGCAGTCGCCCGCATACGCGCGTCCACGATGATCGGCCCGTCAGCATCGACACCGACGGTCTCCAGCCCGAGATCGTCTACGGCCAGCCGGCGCCCGGCGGCGACGAGGATCTCATCGGCGTCGATCCGCTCACCGGCATCAGTGTGCACACTCACCGGACCCTTCGGGATGGGCCGTTCAACCCGGACCGCAGTATGCCGGAAGCGTACGTCGATACCGAGGCCGGCGAACGACTTGGCCACCAGATCCCCGGCGAACGGCTCAGTCTGCGCCAGCAGTCGATCTCCGCGGACGAGCATGGTGACCTCACGGGCGCCGAGGGCATGCAGGGCCTGGGCCATCTCGCAGGCGACCGGCCCGGCGCCGATGACCACGAGCCGCTCGGGCACCTGCCGCGCGCTGGTGGCCTCCTGGTTCGTCCACGGGCGCGCCTCACGCAACCCTGGGATGCCGGGGATGGCGGGGGTGCTGCCGGTGGCCAGGACGACGGCTTCGCGGGCCCGCAGGGAGATAGTGCCACCGTCCGGCGTCCGCACCGCGACCTCCGAGGGCCCGGACAGCCGGCCACGGCCCCGCACGAACATCGCGGGGAGATCGTTCAGCCCGCTCACGTAGCCACTGTCGTCGAAATGCGATACGAACTCCTCCCGGCGGTCCAGCACCGCGGCGGCGTCGATCGGACCGCCGAGTTCGAGGCCCGGCATCCGGCTGACGTCGGCCGCGATCTCCATCGGCCACAGCATGGCCTTGCTCGGGACGCATCCGTAGTAGTTGCACTCGCCGCCCACCAGGCGTTCCTCGACGACGGCCACCGTCGGACCGGCGCGGGCGACGCGTTCGGCCACGGTCGTTCCGACCGGGCCCGCGCCTACGACGACCACGTCGAAGACTTCGTTCTCATGCACCACGAAGGGCTCCTATCCTGTACTTGCGTGAGGGGCCGCGAGGATGACGAGCCCCACGTCACGGCGGTGGAACGCGGCTCGCGACGTGAGCCGGCAGGAACCGTCCCGAGCCAGGCGACGCGGCACTGCTCGCCGCACCATGCGGCCAGTGGCCACCGGGCAGGAACCCATCGATCTAAACACGCCCGACACCACGAACGACGCCGACATGCTCCACGATGGCTAAAGGAGCTGCAGATCATCGGCCCTGCCGGCCGCCCAAGGAAACTGTCGGCCACCCAAGGAGAGAGGCCGGCCGATCCGGAGTCACTCCAAGATCGCCTGACCTTCTACAACCGACGGGACGACAGGATTTGAACCTGCGACCCCTTGACCCCCCAGGCACATCACGACGGGGCGGGATAACGGCCGAAACCCGCCCCCACCTGGTACGACCGTCCCGTACGATCCCCTCAGATCCTTGGTCGTCCGGGCCGGTTGTCACTCAGTTAGTCACCCAGAATCTGGCCGGTTGGCTGGGCCTGCTGCCATACGTCTCGGCCGTTGCTCCACAGCTCAGAGGCATGGTAGGCGAACCGGTCGAACAGGCCGTCATCCTGATACCGCCGCAGGTGCAACATAGGCGAGTCGTGCCCGACCAGCCTGGCCAGGTGGGGCGTGACAAGCATCTCCGAGTCGAACCGGAACACGCTCATGGCGATGTGCTCGTCGCCGAACCGGGCTTCTACGCCCGGAACGTCTCGTAGCTGTTCGGCCTCTGACAACGTAATCCGGATGCGCGTGGAGACGGTCAGCGGAACGTTCTCCACCTCCTCACGCCGCCGGGTGACCTCGCTCTCCGGGTCACCGACGAGGAACCGGACCTTGCAGCCCTGCTGGGCCTTTCGTTTGAGCACCTTCGCGAGGTTGGGGTGTTCCAGCCACAGGAAGTAGTTCGTGTAACCGGCGAAGACGATTTCGTTGCGCGCCGAATTGATGAGATTGCGCCAGATTGATTTCGGACATGCAGAGCGATAGGGATAAACGGTCAAGACTTCCTTGTCCGGCCCGGTTTTCACCGTATTGCGGATTGCTTCTGGCCATAGCACGGCGATCTCAACTCCTAGTGCCTCTGCGGCGGCCCATTGGTGTCGCATGTGCGGAACGCGCGTTTCGTCTTGCAGCCAGCGTTCCACCGTCTTGACGTCCACGCCACATCGGTCGGCCAAGCTCTGGTTCGTGACCTGGGCGTTCAGCATGGCTCTGCGTAGGGGGACATTGGCCACGGTACACCTCGCGCTGAGGACGTCAGGGACGTCTGGAGCGTAACGCCATAACGTCCTGGACGTCTTGGTAACGCGGTGGGTTTGTCACGCGCAGGTAAGCACGCTGATCCCATGTCAACCCCGGTAATTCTCGAAGACCTCCAAGCGGCATTTCCCGGTTGGTGCATTTGGCGTAGTTCCGCCGGTCGTATCTGGGCCACCCGGAACGGTCGTCGTCTATCTCAGCGCGAAATAGATCACGGCCTGGCACAGACGATCGACGCGGACGACATCGCCCAGCTCGCCGAGCAGTTGAAGGAGCAGGAAGCAGGAGAGCAGGCGCTATGAGCACCCCCTCCACCAGAGTCGGTTGTCGCGCCGAGATCACAGGGATGCTCCACAGCCCGGCGTCTACACGAGCGTGGGCTTCCTTCCTCCTCGGACGCATCGGGACCGTGATAGCCGTGCTGCGTAACGGCACTCTGGCCTTGCTCGCGCTGGACGGAGATGGGCACGAGATGCCGGGAGGAGTGAAGCGCTGGCCGATCCACTTGGACGACCTGCTGATCCACGATGACGAGGCGCGACCCGTCACGCGATCGGACGGCTACCGCCTCGGCCTGTCCGGTCAGCAGAAGGCAGTTGTACAGCACGCGGTGCAGACCGACCGGAAGGTGAGCCTGTGCGGGGAGACGGTGCGCCCGTTACCGACGCTGGGGTGGTGCCTGCCTTTCCTGCCCACCGCCGCACGAGCCTGCCCGATCTGCGTGCGACTGGTCGCACCTGGAGCCAAGGGAGGCATGCCTCTTCTTCCGCCACGGTGACCGTGTTGCGGTCCAGTCCCCCTGCCTGCCACCTCGTACGCCGTCGACTCACCGCGCAGCGGCAGCGGGCCGGGGACGGAGCGTCAAGCCCGGCTTCGCGTGTACGTTCGCCGGTCGCCGTTCCTCGGCCATGTGTTGCCCTGCGGTCAGAG